>NZ_JBHWKQ010000011.1:0-225727 GCF_042730865.1 Streptomyces sp. NPDC059897
GGCGGCGCCTCGAGCAGCTCCGCACGGGCCGCGAGCGCCGACCACCGAGATCTACACCCCTCTGGTCGTCGGGTCCCCATACCTGCCCCGCTACGACACCACGTCCTTGCGCGCGAACCCCCGGAACGCCAGCGCGAACAGCACCACCGCGTACGCCACGGACACCGACGCCCCCTGGATCATCCCGCCCCACTCGGGCTGCGCCTGGATCGCGTCCGCCCACGCGAACTGCCAGTGCGCGGGCAGGAAGTCGCGCCAGTCGCCGAGCGCGGTGACCGCGTCCAGGACGTTGCCGACGATGGTCAGGAAGACCGCGCCGCCGACCGCGCCCAGCGGGTTGTCCGTCTTGGTGGACAGCCAGAACGCGAGCCCCGCCGTGACCAGTTGGGACACGAAGATGAACGCGACGATCAGCAGCAGCCGCTGCACCGCCGTGCCCGCCGGCAGCGCCCCGCCGGTCGGGATGTCCAGCGGTCCCCAGCCGTACGCCACCGTGCCGACGCCGAGCGCGACCAGCGGGAGCAGCAGCATCGCGGCGAGGCTGAGCCCGAACGCGACGGCCAGCTTGGACCACAGCAGGCGGGCCCGCGGCACCGGCGCGGCCAGCAGATAGCGCAGGCTCGACCAGTTCGCCTCGGAGGCGACGGTGTCGCCGAAGAACAGGGCCACCGGGACGACCAGCAGGAACCCGGCGGACACGAACAGGCTCGTCGCCGCGAAGTTCGCCGCCGACGCGGTGGCGGTGTCCATCAGGTTCACGCGCTGCCCGCCGCCGTCGCCGCCCCCGCCCGGCTCCCCGCCGATCGCGAACGCGGCGACGAGCACGAACGGGAGCAGCGCGAGCACCGCGCCCATCACGAGCGTGCGCCGCCGCTTCACCTGGCGTACGAGCTCCACGCGGAGCGGGAGCGTGCGCCGCGGCCGGTAGCCGTGGGCGAGTTCGGGCACGTCGCGCGCCCCGGTCTCGGCTCCGGTCGTCGTCATGCCGGGGTCCCTCCGATCAGGGTCAGGAACGCGTCCTCCAGGCGGCGGTGCGGGCCGAGGGAGCGCACCGGTACGTCGAGGCGCACCAGCTCCGCGACCAGCCTGGCGGCCGGGTCGGAACCGGTGACCGGGTCCGGGTCGGGGCCCCGGTCCCGGTCGCGTTCCGGTATGAGGCTGACGAGCAGGCCGTCGTCGACCCGCACCACCGATGCCACGCCTTCGAGGCCGCCCACCTTCTCCACGAGCGCGTCGGAGACCTCACCGGCGATGCCGACGAGCAGCGTGTCGCCGGAGCCGACGATGTCCGCGACGGGGCCCGCCTGGACGAGCCGGCCGCGGTCCATCACCACGAGGTGCGTGCAGGTCTGCTCGACCTCGGCGAGGAGGTGGCTGGAGACGATGACCGTGCGGCCTTCGCGCGCGTAGCGGATCATCACCTCGCGCATCTCGCGGATCTGCGGCGGGTCCAGCCCGTTCGTCGGCTCGTCGAGGATGAGCAGGTCCGGGAGGCCGAGCATGGCCTGGGCGATGGCGAGGCGCTGGCGCATGCCCTGCGAGTACGTGCGCACGGCGCGCGCGAGGGCGTCGCCGAGGCCCGCGATCTCCAGGGCCTCGTCGAGGTGCGCGTCCTCGGCGGGGCGTCCTGTCGCCTTCCAGTACAGCTCCAGGTTCTCGCGCCCGGAGAGGTGCGGGAGGAAGCCGGCGCCCTCGACGAAGGCGCCGACGCGGGACAGGACCGGGGAGCCGGGCCTGATCGCGTGGCCGAAGACCCGGATGCCGCCCTCGTCGGGGCGGATCAGGCCCATCAGCATGCGCAGCGTCGTCGTCTTGCCCGCGCCGTTCGGCCCGAGGAGGCCGAGGACCTGGCCCTGCTCGACACGGAAGGACAGGTCACGCACGGCGTACCGGTCCGTGGAGCCCGCGTACTTCTTACTGAGGTCCGTGATCTGGAGCGGCACCTCGGCGAGCGCCGGGTCGGGAGCGGGCGCCGCGGTCCGCCGCCGGGCCGTGAGGAGCAGCGCCGCCGCGACGGCGACCGCCCCGGCCGGCAGCCACCACACCCAGGCGGGCAGCGGCGTCGCCGCCGTCTTCACGTCGGGGGCGGTGGGCACGCTCAGGCTGTCGTGCATGGACACCTGGTACGTCGCCGGCTCGTTCGGCGACGCGTAGCCGAGGTCGGTCGCGGAGAGCACGAGCCGCAGCTTGTGGCCCTTCTGCACCTCGTGGTCGACGGCCGGGAGCGTGATCCTCACGTCCTTGCCCGCGCCGTCCGCACCGGTCACCTTGAGCGGCGTCACGAGCTGCGAGGGCAGCACCTGGCGTGTCCCGTCGGGCCCGGAGTCGTAGACCTTCGCGAACAGCACGGCCGTGCCGGTGGAGGACTTCACGTGCGCGGTGACCGTCGGGGAGCCGGTGATGCGCATCGACTTCTTCAGCGGCGCCGAGTCGAAGCGCGCGAACTGGCCGGGGTACTCCAGGGAGAATCCGGTGCCGAGCGAAGTCGACAGGTTCGACAGGTTGCCGAGGCCCGGCACCGAGGAGATCGACGGCGGTCCGCCGCCCGGCGGGTTCTGGAAGGTCTCGGTGGCCGACTTCAGCGGCACCGCCGTGCGCCGCTCGCCGCGCAGGCCCGGGTACAGGTCGCCGCTCGCGCCGCGCAGGGTGGCCGCGCCGTCCGTGGAGTCGACGCCGCCGGTGCGGGTGACGCGGAACGCGGGGCCCGTGTCGACGTTCTCGTCCTTCAGGTAGCGGTCGAACCAGGACTGCACGCGGCCGTGCAGCCGGTCGAGCTCCATGTCGCCGCCGTCGTGCCCGCCGTTCAGCCAGTCGACCTGGACCGGCGCGCCGTTCGCCTTGACCTGGCGCGCTATCGCGTCGGACTGCCCGAGGGGGAAGAGCGAGTCGGTCTGGCCCTGGGCGATGAACGTCGGGACCTTGATGCGGTCGCCGACGGCGACGGGGCTGCGCTCCTCCAGGAGCTTGCGTGCCGCGTCGTCCGGCTTGCCGGAGACGGCGACACGCTTGTACATGTCGCACAGCTTCTCCTCGAAGCGGCCGCAGGCGAGCCCTGCCTCGCTGGTGCGCGTGCCGAGCTTCGCGGAGCCGGAGGTGAAGAAGGCGCCGGCCCACAGCTTCTTGAAGACGCCGTCGGGGAACAGCGCGTCCGCCAGGTTCCAGTACGTGATCTGCGGGGCGATGGCGTCGACCCGCTCGTCGTGGCCCGCCGCGAGCAGCGAGACCGCTCCGCCGTACGAGGCGCCGGTGACGCCCACGCGCGGGTCGCCGGGGCGGTCGAGCTCGATCTCGGGGCGCTTCGCGAGCCAGTCGATCATCCGTGAGACGTCGGCCACCTCGTGCTTCGGGTCGTTCAGGCCGATCTTTCCGCCGGAGCGTCCGAAGCCGCGGGACGACCAGGTCATGACCGCGTACCCGTGGGCGGCGAGCTTCTCCGCCTCGGCGCGGACGTCGGCCTTGCTGCCGCCGAAGCCGTGCGTGAGCAGGACCGCGGGCCGCTTGTGGGACGGATCACCCGCCGTGAAGTACGAGGTGTCGATGCGCACCCCGCCGCCCATCGACATCATCCGGTCCTGCCGGTGCACGGCGGTCTCCCCGCCGGAGTCCGACGCAGCGGCCGCCGAACCCGCCCCCGCTCCCGCGAGTACCACGAGGGCCGCCGTGACGGCTGTCCACCGTCGCGGCCACCCGCGGATTCGCTCGCGCCTTGCGCGCCGTCGAAAAGACATGCGCTCAACGGTATGCGCAGGCGCCGACAACCACCGCATCCGGTGGTCTGACCCCTGCGACCTCCTTGTGGCGTACGACATCGCTGCCGCGTACCACGACCGCAGTACGCCCAACCGTCCCCACGCCACGGGGCTCCGCCCCGGCCCCCGCGCCTCAAACGCCGGCGGGGCTTGATCATGCCGACCGCGCCTTGGGCAATCTGCCGCCTCATGGGGTCTCCCCTGCTCGGAGCTTGTCGGAGAGCTTGGGGAAGGCAGGGTGGGCAAGGCGGCGCCCGGTGCCGCGCGCCGAGAACGAGGGCCCCAGCCCGGTTGCCGCAATATCCTGCAAGCGCTCGCAGCAGCCGTCAAGAGGCCGCGTAGCCATAGGAGTTGGCGGGAAGGAACCGTTCCGGAAAACGCTGCGCAACCCATTGACCGGTCTGCGAGCGCATGCAAACGTCCCTCCACGAACCGCCCCCACCACCTAGCCGCTCGTGGAGGCCCCCTATGGGCAGTGCCGCCCCCTCCCGTCGCACCACCCTGTCCGCCCTGCTCGCCTCCGGCCTCGGCGCCGCGCTGACCGGCTGCGGAGGACCCGCGCGGTCCGTCGGTGCCGGCGGCGCCGTGACGCTGCGCTACTTCTTCTGGGGCGACAGCGGCCGGGCCGAACTGATCAACAAGTGCATCGCGGTCTTCGAACGCGAGCATCCGAAGATCAAGGTGAAGTCGAGCTTCGCCGCGTTCGACGCCTTCTGGCCCAAGCTCAGCACCGCCGCCGCGGGCGGCAACCCGCCCGACGTGATGCACGTCGACTACGCCTGGATCCGCACCCTCGGTGAGCACGGCGTGCTCGCCGACCTGGGCCCGCACACCGGCTCCGGCAAGGAGATCGACGCGTCCACGGTGATCCCCTCGCTGCGTACGGCGGGCGAGGTGGACGGCCGCCGCGTCGCCCTGCCCCTGGGTGCCAACTGCGTGTCCCTGATGTACGACGCCAAGGCCTGGTCCGAGGCCGGCGCCCGCGAGCCGACGGGCCCGATGAGCTGGGACGCGTTCATGGAGCAGTCCCTCAAGGTGACCCAGTACGGCAGGCGCCACGGCAGCCCCGTGCAGTACGGCATGGACAACCCCGGCCAGAACTACATGGGCCTTGAGGTCTGGATGCGCCAGCAGGGCCTCCAGATGTGGACCGACAAGGGCGCGCTCGGCTTCGACCGGGACGACATGCGCCGCTACCTCACCCTGGTCGACGGCTGGCGCAAGGAGGGCGCGCTGGCCGGCCCCGCCGCCGTACTCGAATCGCTGCCCGGCTTCCCCATCACCACCCGCAGGGCCGCCTCCTACCTGGAGTGGGACAACCAGGTCGGCGGCCGCAGCGACATGCGCGGCAGCACGCTCTCGCTGGGCACGGTCCCCAGCGACACCGGCCGCTCCGGCATCTACGCCAAGCCGGGCATGCTCATCGCCGCCGCCGCGCAGAGCCCGTACCCGAGCGAGAGCGCGCGATTCATCGACTTCATGGTCAACGACCGGCGGGTGGCGAAGATCCTCGGCACCAACATCGGCATGCCGCCCACCACGAGCCAGCAGGGCGCGGCCGACACCTCCGACCCGAAGGTGCGCCAGGTCCAGGCGTACGAGAAGCGGGTCGCGAAGACGCTGGCGCCGACCCCGCCGCCGCCCGCCGACGGCGGCGCGTCCCTCAACGTCTATCTGCAGCGCGTCGCCGAGAAGCTCTTCTACGGCACCGTCTCCGTGGACCAGGCCGTGGATCTCTACTTCGACCAGTCGGAGGTCGTCCTCGCCTGACGGCGGGACCCGCACCAGGCTGTCCCCTCCCCCTCGAAAACGTACGGAGCCCTCATGGCCTCTACGACGACGACCGACGCCGCGGTGCCCCGCGCCCGCCGCGGCGACTCCCCCGCGCCCCCGCCCGGAAAACGCCGCCGGACCGCGAACGACCGTTCCGCGTACGTCTTCCTCACCCCGTGGATGATCGGCGCGGCCGTGCTGACGCTCGGGCCGATGCTGTTCTCGCTCTACATGTCGTTCACGGACTACAACCTGTTCGACGCCCCGCGCTGGATCGGCCTCGACAACTACAAGCGGATCCTGTTCGACGACCCCGAGGTCCGGGACACCGTCGGCGTGACACTGCTCTACGTCGTCGTGGCGACACCCCTGAAGCTGATCGCGGCGCTCGGCGTCGCCCTGCTGCTCCACACCCGCCGCAAGGGCCGCAACTTCTACCGCGCCGCCTTCTACATGCCGTCCCTGATCGGCGCGAGTGTCGGCGCGGCCATCGTGTGGCGGCTGCTGTTCTCCTCCGGCAGCGTCGTCGACCAGTTCCTCGGCGCGTTCGGAATCCACACGGGCGGCTGGATCTCCAACCCCGACTGGTCGCTGATGTCGCTGGTCGCGCTGTCGGTCTGGCAGTTCGGCGCACCCATGGTGATCTTCCTGGCGGCGCTGCAGCAGATCCCGCGCGATCTGTTCGAGGCCGCCGAGATCGACGGGGCGGGCCCCTGGCGCCGCTTCGTCTCGGTCACGGTCCCGATGCTCTCCCCGGTGATCTTCTTCAACCTGGTCCTGGAGATGGTGCACGCCTTCCAGATGTTCAACTCGGCGTTCGTGCTCTCCAACGGCACCGGCGGCCCCGCGGGCTCCACCCACGTCTACTCGATGTACCTGTACGAACTCGGCTTCAACGACTTCCGGATGGGTTACGCGGCGGCCCTGACCTGGGTGCTGCTGCTGGTCGTCGGCGTGATCACCGCGCTGCTCTTCAAGACTTCGGGCCGCTGGGTCCACTACGCGGGCGAGGAGAAGTGACGATGGCTTCGACCACCACCACGGCCGGCACCCGTTCGACCTTGTGGCACGTGGGCGCCGTCGCCCTGCTGCTGGTCCTCCTCTACCCGGTGTTCTGGGTGTTCACGGCGTCCGTGAAGCCCGCCGACGAGATCATCTCCAGCTTCAACCTGCTGCCCTCCGAAGTGAGTTGGAGCGGCTTCGGCACGGCGCTCGAAGGGATCGCCGAGGTCCCGGCCTGGCGCTTCTTCAGCAACTCCCTGCTGCTCGCGGTGGGTTCGGTGATCGGCAACGTACTGTCGTGCTCGATCGCCGCCTACGCCTTCGCGCGGCTGCGGTTCCGGGGGCGCGGCGCGATGTTCGCGGTGATGATCGGCACGATCCTGCTGCCGACGCATCTGCTGCTCATCCCGCAGTACACGATGTTCCAGAAGGTCGGCCTGGTCGACACGTATGTGCCGCTGCTGCTCGGCAAGTTCCTCGCCACGGACGCGTTCTTCGTGTTCCTGATGGTGCAGTTCGTGCGCAACCTGCCGCGCAGTCTCGACGAGGCGGCGCTGATCGACGGCTGCGGGCACTTCCGGATCTTCGGCCACATCGTGCTCCCGCTGCTGCGCCCGGCCCTCATCACCACGGCGATCTTCACCTTCATCTGGTCCTGGAACGACTTCTTCGCCCCGCTGATCTACCTCCAGTCGCCGGAGAAGTACCCGCTGCCGGTGGCGCTGCGCCTGTTCGTCGACTCGACGAGCAGCCAGGACTACGGGGCGATGCTCGGCATGTCGGTCCTCTCGCTGCTGCCGGTGATCGCGTTCTTCGTGGCGTTCCAGCGGCTGCTGATCGAGGGCGCCGCGACCTCCGGGATGAAGGGATGAGCGGCATGGCGGCGGACACGGGTTCGGTGACACGGCGCGACACCCCGTACGGCGAGCGGTTCACGCTCTTCGCTGAGGTGCTGTGGATCGGGGTGCTGGTGGCGGCGGGGTCCCTGCTCGTCGTCACGTGGCCCGCGGCGATGGCGGCGGGGTGCGCGGCGGTACGGCGGTGCGTGCCGGACGGCCCCTCGCCCGGCACGGCGCGGCGGTTCGTGTCGGACTGGCGGGCGGCACTGCGGGGCGGCTCCGCCGTGGGGGCGGTGGGGCTCGCGGCCCTCGGCTTCCTGGGCGCGGACCTCCGCCTGGCGGCGGTCGCGGGCGACGTGCCGCTCTTCGCCGTACTGGCGGTGGTGATCGCCGGGGCGGCGGGGGCGGTGGTCGTCTACCAGGTCCGGATGGCGGCGAACTGGTCGTCGACGGGCCGCTGGTCCCGTCCCGTCCGTGACCCTTCGGGTATGGCGATGCTCGGGGGTGCAGTGCTCGTGTCGGCGGTGTGCATATGGCAGTTGCCGATCCTGGCGCCCTTGGTGATGGGTGTCCTGGCGCTGGCCGCGGTGGCAGTCGACCGCCGCAACGCCACGGGGCTCCGCCCCGGACCCCGCGGGCTCTCGTCCGAAAGGCGGGCTTGATTTGGCCGGCCCTGCGCTCGCAACGCCCCGGATTGCCGACGGAAGTCGGCATTTCAGGGGCGCGGGGAACTGCGCAAACCACAGCGCGACAGCAGCCGCCAACGAGACAGGCCCACCCACTCCGCACACGCGGGGACGACCACGTGAGGGAACACGTCATGCGTAATAACGACCACCCGAGCGGCGCAGCCCCCGGTGCCGAGGACGTCGCCGAGGCCGCCGGCGTGTCCCCCTCCACCGTCAGCCGCTGCTTCGCCTCCCCGCATCAGGTGCGGCCCGAGACCCGCGCCCGGGTCCTCGCGGCGGCGGAACGGCTCGGGTACCGGCCCAGCCGGATCGCCCGGTCGCTCGCCGAGGGCCGCACCCGCACGCTCGGGCTGATCGTGCCCGACATCGCCAATCCGTTCTTCGCGGTGATCGTGAAGGCCGTGCAGGCCCGCGCCCGCCGCAAGGACTACGCGGTGTTCCTCGCGGACACCGACGAACACCCCGACGACGAGTACGAGTTGGCGCTGACGCTGGCCCGCCAGGTGGACGGGCTGCTGCTCGTCGCTCCGAGGATGGAGGGCGCCCGGCTCGCCGAGGTCGTCCGGCAGGTGCCGAGCGTCGCCGTGAATCGGAGCGTGTCGGGCGTGCCGTCCGTGGTCGCGCCCAGCGAGGACGGGCTGCGCCAGGCGGTGGCGCATCTGCAAGCGCTCGGCCACCGCCACCTCGCCCTCATCCTGGGGGCCCGCAACTCCTGGTCGAGCGAGCAGCGCGGCCACGCCGTGCGGTACGCCGCCGAGCAACTTGAGCTGAAGGTCACCGAGTTCGGCCCGCACGAGCCCAAGTTCCACACGGGCGCGCAGGTCGCCGACCTGGCCCTGGCGGCGGGTGCCACCGCGATCGTCGCGCACAACGACCTGATGGCGCTCGGCGTACTGTCCCGCCTCGCCGAACGGGGGGTGCGGGTGCCCGACGACGTCAGCGTGGTGGGCGCCGACGACACCCTCCTCGCCACGACGGCCACCCCGGCGCTCACCTCGGTCCGCATCCCGCTCGACGCGCTCGGCGAACGCGCCGTCGACCTGATGCTGCGCCGCCTCGACGAACCGGACCGCGTACCCGAACAGCTCTCCCTGGACAGCGAGTTGATAGTCCGCCGCTCCACAGGACCAGCCCCGCGAAAGGAATCCTGACCTCATGAAGCGTGCCGCGATCATCGGTACCGGTCACCGCGCCCAGATGTACACCAGGGCCCTGGCCGCCCGCCCCCACTACGACGTGGCCCTCCTCGCGGACCCGAGCCCGACCCGTATCGCCCACCACAACCGGCTGCTCGGCTCGCTCGGCAGCCCGGAGGCGGCCGCCTGCGACCCGTCGGACTTCGGGGCCGCCCTGCGCGCGCACCGCATCGACGAGGTCGTGGTCACCACGGTCGACGCGACCCACCACACGTACATCAACACGGCGCTCGAAGCGGGCTGCCGGGTGGTGACGGAGAAGCCGATGACCACGGACGCGGCGAAGTGCCGGTCGATCCTCGACACGGTGGACCGCACCGGCGGCGAGCTGTCCGTCGGCTTCAACTACCGCTACAACCCGGCCCACGAGAAGGTCTGGCAGCTCCTCCACGACGGTGCGATCGGCGAGATCCGCTCGGTCCACTTCGAGTGGCTGCTCGACGTGCGGCACGGCGCCGACTACTTCCGCCGCTGGCACCGCGAGAAGCGGCACAGCGGCGGACTGCTCGTCCACAAGTCAGGGCACCACTTCGACCTGGTCAACTGGTGGCTGGGCGCCGCCCCTTCCCGCGTCCACGCGGAGGGCGGCCTCGTCTTCTACGGCCGCGACAACGGCGAACGCACCGGCCTGCGCCGCGACTACGTGCGGGCGCACGGTTCGGACGCGGCGGCCGACGACCCGTACGCGATCCACCTCGCCGACGACCCGAACCTCAAGTCCCTCTACACGGACGCCGAGGCGGCAGGCGACTCCGACTACGTCCGCGACCGGAACGTCTTCGGCGACGCCATCGACGTCGAGGACGATCTGTCGGTGCTGGTGCGGTACGACTCCGGGGCCACGATGACGTACCACCTCACGGCGTACTCCCCCTGGGAGGGCTACCGCGTGATGTTCAACGGCACGGCGGGCCGCCTGGAGCTGGAGGTCGAGGAGAACACCTGGCAGCCCCCGAAGGTCACGGTGGGCGGGGATGCCGCGTCGCACGGCGGGGTGGTCATGGACCGGCCCGGCCGTACGTCCATCCTGCTGCGGCCGTTGTGGGAGGCGCCGCGGGAGATCCCGTACGAGTGGTCGGCCGGATCCCACGGCGGCGGCGACCTCCGCATGCTGAAGGAGCTGTTCGGTCCCCTGGGTGACGGGTCCGACGACGGGGCGGCGCCGGCCGCGGGCAAGGGCGCCACCGCCCGCGACGGCGCGCTCGCCCTCGCGGTCGGCGTGGCCGGGAACGAGTCGTTGGCGACCGGCCTTCCGGTGGCGACCGGTCACCTGTGGTGAACGACTCGGGGCTCCGCCCGACGCCGTCCCGCCTTGGGCAATCTGCCGCCAGGGGCGGCAGGGTGGGCAAGGCGGCACCCCGGCGCAGGCAGCGCCCCCGTACGGCCCCGGCCCCGGCCCCGCTCAATCAGTCGGCACGGACACGAGCCAGCGTGTCTCTTGGCGCGGTCGCAGGTACAGGGCCCAGTACAGCGTCGCGACCGCCATGATGCCGCCCGTCCACAGCAGGTACGTGACCTCCTGCTCGATCAGGATGTAGATCATCAGCGCGATCAGGACCACGGGGACCCCCGGCCACAGCGGCATCCGCCAGGCCGGCTGGTCCTTGTGGGCGCCGCGGCGGGCGAACAGGGCGGCCACGGCGACCAGGAGGTACATGCCGGTGACGGAGACGCCCGTCACGCCGTACAGGGTGTCGAGGTTGACGAAGCAGAGGGCCGCGCCGGGGACACCGACGGCCAGGGTCGCGACCCACGGGGAGCCGAAGCGGCCGAGGCGGGAGAGGGCGTTGTTGACCGGGCCCGGCCAGGCCTTGTCGCGGGCCGATGCGAACAGGACGCGGGAGTTCTGGATGACCATGACGATGCCCGCGTTGATGATGGCGAGCGCGACGCACAGCGAGACGAACGTGCCGACCGCCGAGTTCGACCAGGCCACGACCATGCTGCTGATGTCGCCCGAGGTGAGCGCGGAGAGGTCCTTGGCGCCCATCGTGATCGCGACGACCGGGACCAGGATGACGACGGCGGAGATCCCGAGGGTGGCGAGGACCGTGCGGGCCACGGACTTGCGGGGGTTCTCCAGCTCCTCGGAGAGGTAGACGGCCGTGGAGAAGCCCTGGGTGACGAAGAGGGCGATGGCGAGGCCGGAGACGACGAGCATGCCCGTCACGGCGTCGGAGTGGCCGTTCTCCCCCGCGACCTGCATCGAGGCGAGCGAGTCGACGCCGCGCTCGCTGTGCGCGAAGCCGAGGACGGCGACCAGGGCCGCCGCGATGACCTCCAGGACGAGGAAGATGCCGGTGATCCACGCGTTGGCGCGCAGGTCGAGCAGGCCCGCGAGGGTGGACAGGAGCATCACGCCCGCGCCCGTCATCGCCGGGTCGAGGTGGATCAGCGGCTCCAGGTAGTCCGCCGTGCCCATCGCGATCACCGGCGGGACGATGAAGACGACGAGCAGGGACAGGACGAAGACCAGCCAGCCGGCGAGGCGTCCGGCCAGCGTCGAGACCATCGCGTACTCGCCGCCGGCGCTGGGGATGAGGGTGCCCAGCTCCGAGTAGAGGAAGGCCACGCCGATACAGATCAGCGAGCCGATGGCGATGGTCAGGGCGGTGGCGGTGCCGAGGCTGCCGAACAGGTCGGGGACGACGACGAAGAGCGAGGAGGCCGGCGTCACGCAGGAGAGCGTGAGCAGGGTGCCTCCGACGACGCCGATGGAACGCTTGAGCTTCTGGGGAGAACCTTCGGACGCCGGATCCGGCAGGGGCTCCACCGAGGGGGCGGCGGAGCGAAGCGTGTCGGTCATGAAGCGGTTCCGATCGACTCGTGCGACAGGGCTGCGCCATGCAACCCCGCCGATATCCGAACGTCAACGCCCGTTTCCCTTCGGAATCCGCAGTACCGTTTCCACCAACTGCGCGCGATTCTTAAGGTGTTCGCAAAGTCAACCGCCATAGACGCAGCGACTCCCGTAGATGACCTTCATATCCAAGGTCATCTACGGGAGTCGACTTACGCCACCCGGTTCGTCCCCTACGTACGGGAACCGCAGCCGGAGCGCGGAAGTCCACAGGGAACTGTCCGTACTCCGGACGCGCGGGCCGCGCTCAGTGGTTGCTTCAGTGGTTGCTGGGGAAGCCCAGGTCCACGCCCGCGGGGGCGTCGGCCGGGTCCGGCCAGCGGGTGGTGACGACCTTGCCGCGGGTGTAGAAGTGCGTGCCGTCGTTTCCGTAGATGTGGTGGTCGCCGAAGAGGCTGTCCTTCCAGCCACCGAAGGAGTGGTAGCCGACGGGGACCGGGATCGGGACGTTGACGCCGACCATGCCGGCCTCGATCTCCAGCTGGAAGCGGCGGGCGGCGCCGCCGTCGCGGGTGAAGATCGCGGTGCCGTTGCCGAACGGGGAGGCGTTCATGAGGGCCACGCCCTCCTCGTACGTCTCCGTGCGCAGCACGCACAGGACCGGGCCGAAGATCTCGTCCTGGTACGCCTTGGCGGTCGTCGGGACGTTGTCGAGGAGCGAGAGGCCCACCCAGTGGCCGTTCTCGAAGCCCGGGACCGTGTAGTCGCTGCCGTCGAGGACGACCTCGCAGCCCTCGGCCGCCGCGCCCTTCACGTAACCGGCGACCTTGTCGCGGTGGGCGGCCGTGATGAGCGGGCCCATCTCGGACGTCGGGTCGTTGCCGGGACCGATCTTGATCTTCTCGGCGCGCTCCTTGATCTTCGCGACGAGCTCGTCGGCGATCGAGCCGACGGCGACGACGGCGGAGATCGCCATGCAGCGCTCGCCCGCCGAGCCGTACGCGGCCGAGACCGCGGCGTCGGCGGCGGCGTCCAGGTCGGCGTCCGGCAGCACCAGCATGTGGTTCTTGGCGCCGCCGAGGGCCTGTACGCGCTTGCCGTTGGCGGAGGCCGTGGCGTGGATGTACTTCGCGATCGGGGTCGAGCCGACGAAGGAGACCGCGGCGACGTCCGGGTGCTCCAGGAGGCGGTCGACGGCGACCTTGTCACCGTGCACGACGTTGAACACACCGTCGGGCAGACCGGCCTCGGACAGCAGCTCGGCGATCTTGACGGCGGCCGAGGGGTCCTTCTCGGACGGCTTGAGCACGAAGGTGTTGCCGGTCGCGATGGCGATCGGGAACATCCACATCGGCACCATGGCCGGGAAGTTGAACGGCGTGATGCCCGCGACGACGCCCAGCGGCTGGCGGATCGAGGACACGTCCACGTTCGTGGCGACCTGCGTCGACAGCTCGCCCTTGAGCTGCACGTTGATGCCGCAGGCCAGGTCGACGATCTCCAGGCCGCGGGCCACCTCGCCGAGCGCGTCCGAGTGCACCTTGCCGTGCTCGGCGGTGATCAGCTCGGCGATCGCGTCACGGTTGGCGTCGAGCAGCGCGCGGAACCGGAAGAGGATCTCGGTGCGCTTGGCGAGCGAGGACAGGCCCCACGACTTGTACGCCTCCTTGGCGGTGGCGACGGCCGTGTCCACCTCCTCGACGCTCGCGAAGTCGACGTGCGTGGTGACGGCGCCGGTCGCCGGGTCGGTCACCGGGCCGTGATTGCCCGACGCGCCCTCGACGGTCTTGCCGCCGATCCAGTGGTGGACCAACTTCGTGTCAGACATACGGGCGACTCCTGTGACGGCTGCGTACTTCTCAGAGGTGGCGGCGTCGACCGGCGGCATGCCGGTCGTACTCCTCCCGGGCCTCGACCGCGGCGCTGCGCTCCGCCGTCTCGGCCACAGGAACATCCCACCACGCCTGTGCGGGAGGCGGGCCCGACACTGTGTCTGCCGTTTCGGTCTCGACGTAGACACATGTGGGGCGGGTGGCGTCGCGCGCCGCGGCGAGCGCTTCGCGCAGGTCACGCACGGTCTTGGCGCGGTGCACCGTCATCCCGAGGCTGGCCGCGTTCGCGGCGAGGTCGACGGGCAGCGGAGCCCCTTCGTACGCGCCCTTCTCCCCCGCGAACCGGTACTGCGTGGCGAAGCCCTCGGCGCCGACGGACGCGGAGAGGCCGCCGATGGACGCGTACCCGTGGTTCTGCAGGATGACCATCTTGACCGGGATGTTCTCCTGGACCGCGGTGACGATCTCCGTCGGCAGCATCAGATACGTGCCGTCGCCGACGAGCGCCCACACGGGCCGGCCGGGCGCGGCGAGCGCGACGCCGAGCGCGGCGGGGATCTCGTAGCCCATGCAGGAGTACCCGTACTCGACGTGGTACTGGTCGCGGGAGCGGGCCCGCCACAGCTTGTGCAGGTCGCCGGGGAGGGAGCCCGCGGCGTTGATGAGGATGTCGTCGCCGGTCACCAACTCGTCGAGTACGCCGAGGACTTGGGTCTGGGTGGGGCGTACGAGCTCGTCCTCGGCAGTGAAGCAGGCGTCGACGCGGTGCTCCCAGCGCTCCTTGTCCTCGGTGTACTCGGCGACGTACGCGGGCTCGGCGCGGCAGTCGTCGTCGAGCGCCCCGCGCAGTGCGGTGAGCCCCGTGCGGGCGTCGGCGACGAGCGGTTTCGCGGACAGCTTGTGGGCGTCGAAGGCGGCGACGTTCAGGTTGAGGAAGCGGACGTCGGGGTTCGCGAAGAGGGTGGCGGAGGCCGTCGTGAAGTCCGTGTACCGGGTGCCGACGCCGATCACGAGGTCGGCGGTGCGGGCCAGCTCGTTGGCGGTGGCGGTGCCGGTGTGGCCGATGCCGCCGACGTCGGCGGGGTGGTCGTGCAGCAGCGAGCCCTTGCCGGCCTGGGTGGAGGCGACGGGGATGCGGGTGGCGTCGGCGAAGTCCTTCAGCGCGTCCTCGGCGCCGCTGTGGTGGACGCCGCCACCGGCGACGAGGAGCGGGCGGCGGGCATGCTTCAACTCCCGTACGGCGTTGGCCAGTTCCTCCGCGTCCGGTGCGGGGCGACGCACGACCCACACCCGGTCCCGGAAGAACTCCTCCGGCCAGTCGAAGCCTTCCGCCTGCACGTCCTGCGGCAGCGCCAGCGTGACCGCGCCCGTGTCGACGGGGTCGGTGAGCACGCGCATCGCCTGGAGCGCGGCCGGGATCAGCCGCTCGGGACGCTCGATCCGGTCGAAGTACTTGGAGACCGGCCGCAGGCAGTCGTTGACCGACACGTCGCCCGCGTACGGGACTTCGAGCTGCTGGAGCACCGGATCGGCGGGCCGGGTCGCGAACACGTCGCCGGGGAGCAGGAGTACGGGCAGGTGGTTGATGGTGGCGAGGGCGGCGCCGGTGACGAGGTTGGTGGCGCCGGGGCCGATCGAGGTGGTGACGGCGTGCGTGGACAGGCGGTCGCACTGGCGCGCGTAGCCGACGGCGGCGTGCACCATCGCCTGTTCGTTGCGGCCCTGGTGGAAGGGCATGTCGTCGCCGTACTGGAGGAGCGCCTGGCCGAGCCCGGCGACGTTGCCGTGGCCGAAGATGCCCCAGGTGGCGCCGATCAGCCGCCGCCGGGCGCCGTCGCGCTCCGTGTACTGGCCGCCGAGGAAGCGGACGAGGGCCTGGGCGACGGTGAGCCGTACCGTTCGGGTCGTCATCGGTATCCCTCCGTGGCGTGATCGGGGTGGAAGCAGATCCTCCACTCCCTCTCGTCCCCCGGGCCCGCCATGACGTTCAGGTAGTACATGGCGTGCCCCGGCTGGGCGATCGAAGGTCCGTGCCAGCCGTCGGGGACGAGCACGGTGTCACCGGAGCGGACCTCGGCGAGGAGATCGGTGCCGCCGGGCCTGGACGGGGACACGCGCTGATATCCGTACCCCTCGGGGCCGCCCTCGCGCCCCTCGATCTCGAAGTAGTAGATCTCCTCGAGCAGCGTCTCCTCGCCGGGCCGGCGCTCGTCGTGCTTGTGCGGCGGGTACGAGGACCAGTTCCCGCCGGGGGTGATCACCTCCACGGCGATGAGCTGATCGCAGTCGAAGGCGTCGGCGGAGGCGAAGTTGCGCACCTGGCGCGCGCTCTGCCCGCCGCCCCTGTCCTCGACGGAAACCTCCGGCGCGGGGCCGTAGCGGACGGGGAGTCGTCGACCGCATTTCGCTCCTGCCAGGGCGAACCGGCCTCCCGCACCGGAGGAGATCTCCACGCTGCTGTCGCGCGGTACGTAGGCGAAGTCACTCACCGAGCTGAATACGCTGCCCCTGCCCGCCAGTTCGAGGTTCATCCCCTCCGCGCGGACGGAACATCCGCCGGACAGCGGCAGCACGATCCACTCGCTCTCCCCGGTGTCGAAGGCGTGCGTCTGCCCGGCCCCGAGTTCGAGGATCCGCAGCCCGGCCCGGGACCAGCCGACCTTGTCGGGGTCGACGGACAGGGCGTAGGGCCCGTCGGCGGCGCTGCCGCGTGGAAGGTGCGTCATCCCTCTACTCTCCTCCTAGGCGTCCGTACGTGTGCTGCGCAGCAGGCCGACGGCCGTGTCGACGGCGCCGGCCACGTCGCCGTCGGCCGGGTAGAGCAGCGAGCGGCCCACCACGAGCCCCTGAACGGTGGGCAGTCGCAGCGCGGCCCGCCACTTCTCGTACGTGGCGTCCTGGTCGCCGTCCTTGATGTCGCCGCCGAGCAGCACGGCGGGCAGGGCGGAGGTCTCCATGACCCGGGCCATGTCGTCGGGGTCGTCGGTGACCGGGAGCTTCAGCCAGGTGTACGCGGAGGTGCCGCCGAGGCCCGAGGCGACGGCGATCGACGTGGTGACGCTCCCGGGGCTCAAGTCGGCGCGCAGCAGACCGGTTTCGGGGTCGCGGTGGCTGAGGAACGGCTCGACGAACAGGGGCAGCCGGCGCGCGGCCATGGCGTCGACGGCGCGGGCGGCGGCCTCAAGCGTGCGGACGGACCCGGAGCCCGGGTCGTCGTAGTCGAGGCGGAGCAGCAGCTTCCCGGCGTCGAGGCCGAAGCGCTCCAGGTCCTCGGCCCGGTATCCGGTGAACCGGTCGTCGAGCTCGAAGGAGGCCCCGGCGAGCCCGCCCCGGTTCATGGAGCCGATGACGAGCTTGCCGTCGAGGACGCCGAGCAGCAGCAGGTCCTCGACGACGTCGGCGGAGGCCAGCACGCCGTCCACGCCCGGCCGGGCCAGCGCGACGCACAGCCGCCGCAGCAGATCGGCCCGGTCGGCCATGGCGTAGGCGCGGTCCCCGACGCCGAGCGCGCCCCGGGCCGGATGGTCGGCGGCCACGATCATCAGCCGCCGCCCCGCGCCGAGCAGCGCCCGCCGCTTCCGCCGCCCCGCGGCCTCGGCGACGGCCTCCGGCTCCTCGGCGCGGACGCGGGCAAGCCACCGGAGGTCCACGCCCTCTGCGTCACTCAAGCCCGGCTCCTCCCCTTCGGGGCGACACTCCGCAACGTCCGTCGCCCGACAGATCTAGACCCGCACGACCCCCCTGTCAAGACTTTGTCCTGACATTCGGACGACGCCTTGACACCTCTCTCCGGACAGCTTGAGGCTGGCTTCATGACGACCACGCCCGCGCGCATCCGCATCGGCTCGGCCCCCGACTCCTGGGGCGTCTGGTTTCCCGACGACCCGCAGCAGGTCCCGTACCGGCGTTTTCTCGACGAGGTGGCCGAGGCCGGGTACGAGTGGATCGAGCTGGGGCCGTACGGCTATCTGCCCTCGGACCCGCGCGTCCTCGCCGAGGAGACGGGCAGCCGCGGCCTCAAGGTCTCGGCGGGCACGGTGTTCACGGGCCTGCACCACGGCCCGGCGGTGTGGGAGAAGACGTGGGAGCACGTGTCGTCCATCGCGGAGCTCACCCGGGCGATGGGCGCCGAGCACCTGGTCGTCATCCCGTCCTTCTGGCGCGACGACAAGACGGGCGAGGTGCTCGAGGACTCGCGCCTGACCGCCGAGCAGTGGCGCCACCTGGCGGCCCAGACCGAACGCCTCGGCCGCGAGATCGGCGACCGCTACGGGCTGAAGCTGGTCTTCCACCCGCACGCCGACACGCACGTCGACTCGGAGGAGAACGTCACGCGGCTCCTCGACGCCACCGACCCGGACCTCGTGTCGCTGTGCCTGGACACGGGCCACTACGCGTACTGCGGCGGCGACAGCGTCAAGCTCATCGAGACGTACGGGGAGCGGATCGGCTATCTGCACCTGAAGCAGGTGGACCCGGCGGTCCTCGCCACGGTCCGCGAGCAGGGCACCCCGTTCGGCCCGGCCGTGGCGCAGGGCGTCATGGTGGAGCCCCCGCGCGGCGTGCCGGAACTGGAGCCGGTCCTGGCCGCGGCGGGCAGGCTGGACATCGACCTGTTCGCGATCGTCGAGCAGGACATGTACCCGTGCGAACCCGACCGCCCCTTCCCGGTCGCCGACCGCACACGCCGCTACCTGCGCTCCTGCGGGGTTTGACGCCCCTCCTGTCCACTCGCACGCCGGAGTATGCGCCTGCGACGCGCCCCCTTTGCATCATTCGCGTCACAAACGCCCGCATCGCGTCACACATGTCAGGCCTACGCGGGTTCTGCGTCACAGAGGCCCCACAGGCCCTCCCTTCATCCCGGGTCACCTCGTTCTCCGGGCACAGGCTGAGTTGATCACGGGCGGCACCCCCGGCCGCCGTGAGCACCGCCAGGGAGGAGCCACCGATGAGCGACCGCAGGCTCTGGTCGTACAAGGACATCGCCGCACACATTCGCGTGCAGCCCGACACCGTCCGCTCGTACCGCAAGCACGGTCTGCTGCCCCCGCCGGACCACGTGGAGTCGGGCAAGCCCTACTGGTACGCCGACACGGTGCGCGCCTGGGTGGCCTCCCGCCCGAGCAACCGGGGCCGCAAGGACTGACCACGGGCGCCGGGCCGTACGGACGCGCGGCCCGGCGCTCACACTGCGACACCTCCGGCCCCGCCATAAACTTCGGGACAAATCACCCAAGGTGACCGAAAGTTGCCGGCACGCCGGAGGGACCCCAGTGACGCAGCAGCCCCAGCCGCCCTTCGGGGCACCTCAGGCCCGCATCCCCCAGCAGCCACCCCCACCAGGACCGCAGATCCGCCCCGGCCTCTGGAAGCGCTGCCTCTGGGGCGGCCTGGCACTGTGGGTCCTGACGGCGATTGTCACGTACGCCACGCAGAACACCACGCTGCTGCCCACGCTCATCCTGCTGGGCAGCTTCCTCACGCCGGCGGTCTTCGTCCTGTGGGCGTACGAGCGGCACGGCCGCGACCTGGGCGTGAGCCTGATCCTGGGCTGCTTCCTGGTGGGCGGCATCCTCGGCGTGCTCGGCGCTTCGGTCATGGAGTACTACCTCGTCCACCCCTCGGCCTGGATGTTCGTGGCCGTCGGCCTGATCGAGGAGGCGGCCAAGCTGCTCGCCCTCGTCTACGTACTGCACCGCCACCCGCGCATCAGCGGGCTGCGCGCGGGCCTGGTGCTCGGCGCCACGGTCGGCTTCGGCTTCGCGGCCTTCGAGAGCGCGGGCTACGCGTTCAACGCGGCGATCACCATGAAGGGCATCGACCTGCGGGCCCTCCTGGAGACGGAGGTGCTGCGCGGACTGCTCGCCCCCTTCGGCCACGGCCTGTGGACGGCGATCTCCGGAGCGGTCCTGCTCTCCTTCCGCCGCCCGGACGGCCGCTACCGCCTCGCGGCGCCGGTCATCGGCACCTACCTGGGCGTCGCGCTCCTGCACGCGCTCTGGGACTCGATGCACGGCATCGCGCTCTGGCTGGTGGCCAGGCTGACCACCTCCGGCCTGGACCGCAGCCTCTTCGCGGAGGGCTACATTCCCGAGCCCACCGAGGCCCAGCAGCACCTGTTCACGCTCTTCTCGGTCGGCGGACTGGCCGTCATCACGCTCCTGGCACTCACCTGGGTGCGTTCACTCGCACGCCGGGATCCTTCTTGGAGAAGTACCCCCTAGGGGTATAGGGTCGAGCGCATCAAGAGACGCCCCTCATCACCAAGGAGTACGCCATGAGCGCCCACACCGAACTCCCCCAGGCCGACGTCGAGTCCACCGGCTCCTGCTGCGGCGGCGCCTGCCACAGCGACACCGCGGCCACCGAGGGCGCGTTCACGGCCGTGTACGAGGTGAAGGGCATGACGTGCGGCCACTGCGAGGGCGCGGTCGCCGGCGAGATCTCCGAGCTCGACGGCGTCACCTCGGTCCAGGCCTCCGCCGCGACGGGCCAGGTCACGGTCGCCTCCACGGCCCCGCTCGACGAGGAGGCGGTCCGCGCGGCGGTGGACGAGGCGGGCTACGAACTGGTCTGAGCCCTCGGCACCCATCGCCGCGCCCGCCGTTCAGAGGCGGGCGCGGCGTTGGTCTTTCCGCCGGGCTTTGCGGCGACAAACAGCCCACCGCGACGCAAATTCACCTAGAGAGCCCTAGAGACTCCTAGAGAGGACCCAGAGAGCTCTGGACCTCCACACAATCCACACGGCACAATTGCAGCACTCCCCCACAGAGGCCGATATCCCCATATCGGACCTCTTGCGCACGCACGGGACATATGCAAGAGACGCAGATCACACTGGTCTGGACGTAACCCTTTGCGGCTCTCGTGAGTCTAAGGGGGCGATGCAGGAACGTCTTGGGGGACGTTTCCGCACCGGAGGGCCCGCCTTGGGGGGCGGTCCCGACAGCGTTGGCCGGGGCACGTGCGCCGGGAAGCTTGAGCGGCCCGCCCGTCGGTACGTGTTCCGGCGGCCTACGCATCACAGACCCCCAGGCCGGATCCCGTGGGGGGAATCCGACCCGGGTAAAGGAAAGCGCCCCGACTGTCGGCCCGTGGGGGGACCGACAGCGGGGCGCTTTCTGCTGCGCAGCTCGACCCGGCTTCGTTGCGGTGGGGCGGGGTTACGGTTTCGGGGCGCTGCCCCGGACCCCGCTCCTCAATCGCCGGAGGGGCTTGATATGCCGAACCGACGCCGGGTGAAGATCAACTAGCGCTGCTCGACCGGGATGAAGTCGCGCTCGACGACGCCCGTGTAGATCTGGCGCGGGCGGCCGATGCGGGAGCCCGGCTCCTTGATCATCTCGTGCCACTGGGCGATCCAGCCCGGAAGCCGGCCGAGGGCGAAGAGGACCGTGAACATCTCGGTCGGGAAGCCCATGGCCCGGTAGATCAGGCCGGTGTAGAAGTCGACGTTCGGGTAGAGCTTGCGCTCGACGAAGTAGTCGTCGGAGAGCGCGTGCTCCTCCAGCTTCAGGGCGATGTCGAGCAGCTCGTCGGACTTGCCGAGCGCCGAGAGGACATCGTGCGCCGCCGCCTTGATGATCTTCGCCCGCGGGTCGAAGTTCTTGTAGACGCGGTGCCCGAAGCCCATGAGCTTCACGCCGTCTTCCTTGTTCTTCACCTTGCGGATGAAGGCGTCGACGTCGCCGCCGTCGCGCTGGATGCCCTCGAGCATCTCGAGCACCGACTGGTTGGCGCCACCGTGCAGCGGACCCCACAGCGCGGAGATACCGGCGGAGATCGACGCGAACATGTTGGCCTGCGACGAGCCCACCAGGCGCACCGTGGACGTCGAGCAGTTCTGCTCGTGGTCCGCGTGCAGGATGAGCAGCTTGTCGAGCGCGGAGACGACGACCGGGTCCGGCACGTACTCCTGGGCCGGCACGGAGAACGTCATGCGCAGGAAGTTCTCGACGTAGCCGAGGTCGTTGCGCGGGTAGACGAACGGGTGGCCGATCGACTTCTTGTAGGCGTACGCCGCGATCGTCGGCAGCTTCGCGAGCAGCCGGATCGTCGAGAGGTGACGCTGCTGCTCGTCGAACGGGTTGTGGCTGTCCTGGTAGAAGGTGGACAGCGCGGAGACCACGGAGGACAGCATGGCCATCGGGTGGGCGTCCCGCGGGAAGCCGTCGAAGAACCGCTTCACGTCCTCGTGCAGGAGCGTGTGCCCGGTGATCTCGTTCTTGAAGGTGGAGAGCTCGTCGACCGTCGGGAGCTCGCCGTTGATCAGCAGGTAGGCGACCTCGGTGAAGGTCGAGCTCTCGGCCAGCTGCTCGATCGGGTAGCCGCGGTAACGCAGGATGCCCTGCTCACCGTCGAGATAAGTGATCGCGGATTTATAGGCGGCGGTGTTGCCGTATCCGCTGTCGAGGGTCACCAGGCCCGTCTGGGCCCGCAGCTTCCCGATGTCGAAGCCCTGGTCGCCCACGGTGCTGTCGATCACCGGGTAGGTGTACTCGTCGTCGCCGTACTGGAGTACTACAGCCTTCTCGTTCTGCTCGCTCACGTCATCCCTCACCGACGTAGTGCCTCTTCTTCGAGGTGCCCTGACTGTCTCTACCTTCCCCCACTTGGCCCAGCAGAGTGCACTCGGGGTCGCCCATTGGGCTCATCGACGGCACTCAGTGCCGCCAACTTGCTCATCCTGCCCCCTTCGCCCTGGTTCCGGAAGTGCTTGTGACCTTCGTGACGCATCTGATCGATCAAATCTTTTGAACGGCAGCGCCTGACAGCCGGAAATTCAGGGCGGTACACCGCCTACCAGCCGAAATCGTACGCACCGCCTGGCCGATCGCTCTGCGCGAACCGACCAGAACGACGAGCTTCTTGGCGCGGGTGACCGCCGTGTACAGGAGATTGCGCTGGAGCATCATCCACGCCCCGGTCGTGACGGGGATCACCACGCACGGGTACTCGCTGCCCTGGGAGCGGTGGATGGTCACAGCGTAGGCATGCGCCAGCTCGTCCAGCTCGTCGAAGTCGTAGGGGACTTCCTCGTCCTCGTCCGTGCGGACGGTGAGTCTCTGCTCCTCGGAGTCGAGGGACGTGACGACGCCGACCGTGCCGTTGAAGACGCCGTTGGCCCCCTTCTCGTAGTTGTTCCTGATCTGGGTGACCTTGTCGCCCACCCGGAAGACGCGGCCGCCGAAGCGCTTCTCGGGGAGGTCCGGGCGGCCGGGCGTGATCGCCTGCTGGAGCAGTCCGTTGAGATTGCCCGCGCCCGCGGGACCCCGGTGCATCGGCGCGAGCACCTGGACGTCGCGCCGCGGGTCGAGGCCGAACGTGGCGGGGATCCGGCGGGCCGCGACATCGACGGTCAGCCGGCCCGCCTCCTCCGTGTCGTCCTCGACGAACAGGAAGAAGTCCTTGAGTCCCGAAGTGATCGGCTGGGTACCGGAGTTGATGCGGTGGGCGTTCGTGACGACGCCGGACTCCTGGGCCTGCCGGAAGATCCGCGTCAGCCGCACGGCCGGCACGGGGCTCTCCTCGGCCAGCATGTCGCGCAGCACCTCCCCCGCTCCGACGCTCGGCAGCTGGTCCACGTCCCCCACGAACAGCAGGTGCGCCCCGGGCGGCACCGCCTTCGCCAGCTTGTTGGCCAGCAGCAGGTCCAGCATCGAGGCCTCGTCGACCACGACAAGATCGGCGTCGAGCGGCCGCTCCTTGTCGTACGCGGCGTCCCCGCCGGGCTTGAGCTCAAGGAGGCGGTGGACCGTGGACGCCTCGGCCCCGGTCAGCTCGGCGAGCCGCTTGGCGGCGCGGCCCGTGGGCGCGGCCAGCACGACCTTGGCGCGCTTGGCGCGGGCCAGCTCCACGACGGACCGTACGGTGAACGACTTTCCGCAGCCGGGGCCGCCGGTGAGCACGGCCACCTTCTTGCTGAGCGCGAGCTTGACCGCCTCCTCCTGCTCGGGCGCGAGCTGCGCGCCCGTGCGGTCGGCGAGCCAGGCGAGCGCTTTGTCCCACGCCACGTCCTGGAAGGCGGGCATCCGGTCCTCCTGAGTGCGCAGCAGTCTGAGCAGCTGGGCGGAGAGGGAGAGTTCGGCCCGGTGGAAGGGGACCAGGTAGATCGCGGTGACCGGCTGACCGTCCTCGCCCGGCACCGTCTCGCGTACCACTCCGGGCTCGCCGGAATCCTCGTCGGGCAGGGCCAGTTCGGCCAGGCAGTCGATGACGAGGCCGGTGTCCACCTGGAGCAGCTTCACGGCGTCCGCGATGAGCCGCTCCTCGGGCAGGAAACAGTGCCCCTGGTCGGTGGACTGCGAAAGGGCGTACTGGAGACCGGCCTTGACCCGCTCCGGGCTGTCGTGCGGGATGCCCACGGACTGGGCGATGCGGTCGGCGGTGAGGAAGCCGATGCCCCAGACGTCGGCGGCGAGCCGGTACGGCTGGTTCTTCACGACGGAGATGGAGGCGTCGCCGAACTTCTTGTAGATGCGCACGGCGATGGAGGTCGAGACGCCGACCGACTGGAGGAAGACCATGACCTCCTTGATGGCCTTCTGTTCCTCCCAGGCGTCGGCGATCTTCTTCGTCCGCTTGGGGCCGAGGCCCGGCACCTCGATGAGGCGCTTCGGCTCCTGCTCGATGATGTCGAGGGTGTCGAGCCCGAAGTGCTGCGTGATGCGGTCGGCGAAGACCGGGCCGATGCCCTTGACCAGGCCGGAACCGAGATAGCGGCGGATGCCCTGGATCGTGGCCGGGAGGATCGTCGTGTAGTTCTCGACCGTGAACTGCTTGCCGTACTGCGGGTGGGAGCCCCAACGGCCCTCCATCCGCAGCGACTCCCCCACCTGCGCCCCGAGCAGCGAGCCGACGACGGTCAGCAGATCCCCCGCGCCTCTGCCGGTGTCGACCCGGCCGACCGTGTACCCCGTCTCCTCGTTGGCGTACGTGATCCGCTCGAGGACACCCTCGAGCCGCGCCATCTGCCGCGCGCCGGCAGCCGCCTGCTGGTTCGCCATGATCCGACGTTAGCGGGCGGGTCCGACAACGCGGGAGGGGCCGCCGGGCCCCGCTCCGAGGGGGTGGGGCTCAGATGCCGCCCATCGGCTCCGGGTCGACGCGCACGGGGGTGCCCCAGACCCGGACGACCTCGTAGTCCGTGAACTCGTGGACCAGGCGGTACGCCATCGCCGCGTCCGGGCGGCGGCGCTGGGCCGCCAGGTAGAGGTCCGCCTCGCGGCGGTCGTGGCGGGGGGTGCCGCAGAGCTGCCACACCTGCCCGTTCCACATCTCCGGGATCCAGCGCTGCTGGGGCTGCGGGCGGTCCTCGCGGGTGCCGTAGCGGGAGAGCACGGGGCGCTCCGCGGTCGGGCGGGCGGCCGGGCCCGGCTCGCCCGAGATCTGGGAGCGGCGGGCCTTGCGGCGGCGGGTCTCGCAGAACAGGCACAGGTCGGGGGCGGATTCCTCGACCGGGCCGTAGGGGTGCTCCTTGCAGCGGGTCGTCGGCTTGTCGCCGGACACCGCGTCGTCGAGCTGGTCGAGGGCGCGGGTCAGGTCGCCGCGGATCTCGTGCAGCACGTCGTCCGGAGTGTCGCCGGTCAGCTTCTCGCCGTGCTCGCCGAGTACGCGGAGGGCTCTGCCGAGTGCGGTGAGCTGCGCGTGGTTCACGTCCTGGGCTCCGTCTCCGTCATCCGTGGTGCGTTGCGGTTCCTCCACCTTCGCACGCGGCACCGACAATTCCGTTCGGCCCGTGACGTGGTTGCGGTCGCGGGGCTCCGCCCCGGGCCCCGCGCCTCAATCGCCGGCGGGGCTTCAAAGGATCGGGGCTCTGCCCCGTACCCCGCGGGCTCTCGTCCAAGAGCGGGGCTTGAATTGCTCACCTGGCGCTCAGAGCCCCATCCCCCATCACGATCCCGTTACGACCACCCCGACCCCTCTTGCCCCAGCCCCGTGTAATCGATTCCAATCCTCCGTGTAATCGATTCCATGGAGCCACAAGGAGGTGGCGCGATGGCGAGTATCAAGGATGTCGCGGCCGCGGCCGGGGTTTCCGTTGCCACGGTTTCCCGCGTCCTGAACAGCCATCCGTCCGTCAGCCCGGACGCCCGCACCCGGGTGCTGGCCGCCGTGGAATCGCTCGGGTACCGGCCCAACGCCGTGGCCCGTTCGCTGCGCACCGCGCAGACGCGGACGCTCGGGCTCGTCATCAGTGACGTGCTCAATCCGTACTTCGGTGAGCTGACGCGGGCCGTCGAGGACGAGGCCCGCGGGCTCGGCTACAGCGTGATCATCGGCAACGCCGACGAACGGCCCGAGCTCCAGGACCACCACGTACGCACGCTGCTCGACCGGCGCATCGACGGGCTGCTCGTCTCCCCCACCGACGGCGCCTCGCCGCTGATGCTGGACGCGGCGCGGGCCGGGACGCCCATGGTCTTCGTCGACCGGTGGATCCCCGGCGTGGACGTCCCGGTCGTGCGCTCCGACGGGCGCGGTGCCGTGCGGGACCTCGTCGCGCATCTGCACGCGCTCGGGCACCGGCGGCTCGCGATCATCGCGGGGCCCGCCGCCACGACGACCGGCAGCGAGCGCGTCGACGCCTTCCGGGAGGCCCTCGCCTCGTACGAGCTGGAGCTGCCCGACGCGTACATCGGGCAGGGCGACTTCCAGGCCGACAGCGGGCGGCGCGTCACCGAGGCCTTCCTCGATCTGCCGGAGCCGCCGCAGGCCGTCTTCGCGGCCGACAACCTGATGGCGCTCGGCGCGCTCGACGCCGTCCGCGCGCGCGGGCTGCGCGTCCCGGACGACATCGCGGTCGCCGCGTTCGACGACATCCCGTGGTTCGTGCACACCGATCCGCCGATCACGGCGATCGCCCAGCCCACCAAGGATCTCGGCCGGGCCGCCGTGCGCGCCCTGGTCGACCGCATCGAGGGGCGGGTGCCCGAGTCGGTCGCCCTCCCCGCCCACCTCGTCGTACGGCGCTCCTGCGGCGAACCCCCACAGACGCCCACCTCAATGGAGAGGAGCAACGGATGAGCAGCTCCGAAGAGTTGCTGCGAATCGAAGGGATACGGAAGACCTTCCCCGGCGTGGTCGCGCTCGACAGCGTCGACTTCGACCTGCGGCGCGGGGAGGTGCACGTCCTGCTCGGTGAGAACGGGGCCGGCAAGAGCACGCTGATCAAGATGCTCTCCGGTGCCTATACGCCCGACGAGGGCCGGATCACCGTCGGCGGCGAGCAGGTCCGTATCAGCGGTGCGCAGGACGCCGAACGGCTCGGGATCGCGACGATCTACCAGGAGTTCAATCTCGTTCCCGATCTGACGGTCGCCGAGAACATCTTCCTGGGGCGCCAGCCCAGGCGGTTCGGGCTCATCGACCGGAAGACGATGGAGTCCGACGCCGAGAAGCTCCTCGCGCGCGTGGGCGTGAGAGTGTCGCCACGCGCGCGGGTGCGCGAACTGGGCATCGCCCGGCTCCAGATGGTGGAGATCGCGAAGGCGCTCAGCCTTGACGCGCGCGTGCTGATCATGGACGAGCCGACCGCCGTGCTGACCTCCGAGGAGGTCGAGAAGCTGTTCGCGATCGTGCGGCAGCTGCGTGAGGACGGTGTCGGCGTCGTCTTCATCACCCATCACCTGGAGGAGATCGCCGCTCTCGGGGACCGGGTGACCGTGATCCGCGACGGGCGCAGTGTCGGGCAGGTGCCCGCCTCCACGCCCGAGGACGAGCTCGTCCGCCTCATGGTGGGGCGCTCCATCGACCAGCAGTACCCGCGCGAGCGACCCGACGGACAGGACACGGCCCGCGCGCTCCTGAAGGTCGAGGGGCTCACCCGCGACGGCGTCTTCCACGACGTCGGCTTCGAGGTGCGGGCCGGCGAGGTCGTCGGCATCGCGGGCCTCGTCGGCGCGGGCCGTACCGAGGTCGTACGGGCCGTCTTCGGCGCCGACCCGTACGACTCCGGCACCGTCGAGGTCGCGGGCAGCGCGCTCCCCCGGCACGACGTCATCGCCGCGATGGCCGCCGGGGTCGGGCTCGTCCCCGAGGACCGCAAGGGGCAGGGCCTCGTCCTCGACCAGTCGGTGGAGGAGAACCTCGGGCTCGTCACGATGCGGACGGCGACCCGCGCCGGGTTCGTCGACCGGCAGGGCCAGCACGAGGCCGCCGAGCGGATCGCGAAGCAGCTGGGCGTCCGGATGGCCGGGCTCGGCCAGCACGTGCGCACCCTGTCCGGCGGCAACCAGCAGAAGGTCGTCATCGGCAAGTGGCTGCTCGCCGACATCAAGGTGCTGATCCTCGACGAGCCGACGCGCGGCATCGACGTCGGCGCGAAGGTCGAGATCTACCAGCTCATCAACGAGCTGACCGCCGCCGGGCACGCCGTGCTCATGATCTCCAGCGATCTGCCCGAAGTGCTCGGCATGAGCGACCGGGTCCTTGTGATGGCGCAGGGACGCATCGCCGGTGAACTCACCGCCGAGGAAGCCACCCAGGACTCCGTGATGGCACTCGCCGTCAGCAACCAGCAGCACAGCGCCTTCGAGGAGGAGGGCTCCCGTGACCACTGACACGCTCAAGAAGACACAGGCCAAGAACAGCGGGGGCCTGCTGCGGCTGCTCCTCGACAACGGCGCGCTCACCGCGCTCGTCGTCCTGGTCATCGCCATGTCGCTGATGTCCGGCGACTTCCTGACCACGCAGAACCTGCTGAACGTCGGCGTGCAGGCGGCCGTCACCGCGATCCTCGCGTTCGGCGTCACCTTCGTCATCGTCTCGGCGGGCATCGACCTGTCCGTCGGGTCGGTGGCGGCCCTGTCCGCGACCGTCCTCGCGTGGGCGGCCACCAGCGAGGGCGTGCCGGTCGTCATAGCCGTGCTGCTCGCCGTCGTCACCGGCATCGCGTGCGGCTTCGTCAACGGCCTGCTCATCTCGTACGGGAAGCTGCCGCCGTTCATCGCGACGCTGGCGATGCTGTCGGTCGGGCGCGGGCTCTCGCTCGTGATCTCGCAGGGTTCGCCGATCCCGTTCCCCGACTCGGTCTCCAAGCTCGGTGACACGCTCGGCGGCTGGCTGCCCGTGCCGGTCATCGTGATGATCGTGATGGGCCTCATCACCGCGGTCGTTCTCGGCCGTACGTTCATCGGCCGGTCCATGTACGCGATCGGCGGCAACGAGGAGGCGGCCCGCCTCTCCGGTCTGCGCGTCAAGCGGCAGAAGCTCGTCATCTACGGCCTGTCGGGCCTGTTCGCCGCGGTCGCGGGCATCGTGCTCGCCTCCCGGCTCGCCTCCGCGCAGCCGCAGGCCGCGAACGGCTACGAGCTGGACGCCATCGCCGCCGTCGTCATCGGCGGCGCCTCCCTCGCGGGCGGCACGGGCAAGGCGTCGGGCACGTTCATCGGCGCGCTGATCCTCGCCGTGCTCCGCAACGGCCTCAACCTCCTCTCCGTGTCCGCGTTCTGGCAGCAGGTCGTCATCGGCGTCGTCATCGCCCTTGCGGTGCTGCTCGACACCGCGCGCCGCAAGGCCGGTGCGCAGCCCGCCGCCGCGGGCGCCGGGACCGGCGGACCCAAGCAGCGGATGCAGTACCTGATCGCGGCCGTCGTCGCCGTCGCGATCGTCGGCGGCCTCGCGGTGTGGAACAACACCGGCGGCTCCGGCGGAAGTAAGGACCTCAAGCTCGGCATGGCCGTGTCCACGCTCAACAACCCGTTCTTCACGGAGATGCGGGCGGGCGCGCAGGCCGAGGCGAAGAAGCAGGGCGTCGAGCTGACCGTCACCGACGCGCAGAACGACGCCTCTCAGCAGGCCAACCAGCTGCAGAACTTCACCAGTGAGGGCATGAGCGCCGTCATCGTGAACCCGGTCGACTCCGACGCCGTCGGCCCGTCCGTGCGCACCGCCAACGACGCCGACATCCCCGTCGTCGCCGCCGACCGAGGCGTCAACAAGGCGAAGGCCGCGACCCTAGTCGCCTCCGACAACGTCGCGGGCGGCAAGCAGGCCGCGAAGGTCATGGCCGACAAGCTGGGCGGCAAGGGGAAGATCGCGGTCCTGCAGGGCCAGGCCGGTACGTCGGCCAGCCGCGAGCGCGGCGCGGGCTTCGCCGCCGGGCTCAAGAAGTACCCGGGCATCAAGGTCGTCGCCAAGCAGCCCGCGGACTTCGACCGCACCAAGGGCCTCGACGTCATGACGAACATGCTCCAGTCGCACCCCGACGTCGACGGCGTCTTCGCCGAGAACGACGAGATGGCGCTCGGCGCGATCAAGGCGCTCGGCTCCAAGGCCGGCAAGTCCGTCCCCGTCATCGGCTTCGACGGCACCCCCGACGGCTTCAAGGCCGTCAAGGCGGGCACGCTGTACGCCTCCGTGGCCCAGCAGCCGCGCGAGCTGGGGAAGATGGCCGTGCAGAACGCGATCTCCGCGGCGAAGGACAAGAAGATCTCCTCGGCCGTGAAGGTGCCGGTGAAGGTCGTCACGGCGAAGAACGTCGCCGACTTCAAGTGACGCACTCGTACGGGACGCACTCGTACTGAACGCACTCGTACCCTTTGGCGTGACGTACGAAGAAAGGCACAGGATGAACACGTACGACCTGCTCGTCGTGGGGTCGGCCAACGCCGACCTGGTGATCGGCGTCGACCGGCGGCCGGCCGCGGGCGAGACCGTCCTCGGCTCCGACCTGACGACCCACCCCGGCGGCAAGGGCGCCAACCAGGCGGTCGCCGCCGCCAAGCTGGGGGCCCGTACGGCGCTGCTCGCGCGGGTCGGCGACGACGGGCACGGCAGGCTGCTGCGCGACTCGATGGAGGCGGCGGGCGTGGACACGTCCGGCGTGCTGGTCGGCGGGGCGCCCACCGGGGTCGCGCTGATCACCGTCGACCCGTCGGGCGACAACTCGATCGTCGTGTCGCCGGGGGCGAACGGGCGGCTCACGCCCGAGGACGTACGGGCGGCGGGCGGGCTGTTCGCGAACGCGCGGGTCGTCTCGATGATGCTGGAGATCCCGCTGGAGACCGTCGCGGAGGTCGCGCGCAGCCTGTCGGACGACGCGCGGCTCGTCCTCAACCCCTCGCCGCCCGCCCCGCTCCCCGACGAGGTCCTCGCGGCCTGCGACCCGCTGATCGTCAACGAGCACGAGGCGAAGGTCATCGCGGGTACCGACCTCGGCGACGCCCCCGAGGACTGGGCACGGCAGCTGCTGACGCTCGGCCCCCGCTCGGTCGTCGTCACGCTCGGCTCCGAGGGCGCACTTGTCGCGGACGCGGCGGGCTCGCGGCGGATCGCGGCGGTGAAGGTGAAGGCCGTCGACACGACGGGCGCCGGTGACGCGTTCACGGCGGCGCTCGCGTGGCGGCTCGGCACTGGCGAGTCGCTCGCCGAGGCCGCCTCCTACGCCGCCAAGGTGGGCGCCGTGGCGGTCACGAAGGAGGGCGCGCAGGCCTCGTACCCGACCGCCGAGGAGGTCGCCGCCCTGTGCTGTGTCTTCCCGGGGGACAACCCCCGGACCCCCGGCCGGAAGAGCGGGCCCGACGGTCTGGAGGGCAACGCCGGACGAGGTGGGTCCCAGTGAAGCGAGCCGGAATACTCAACCGCCATCTCGCGGGCGCCCTCGCCGAGTTGGGGCACGGCGACGGGGTGCTGGTCTGCGACGCGGGCATGCCGATCCCGGCGGGGCCGCGCGTCGTCGACCTGGCCTTCCGGGCCGGGGTGCCGTCCTTCGCGGAGGTCCTCGACGGGCTGCTCGACGAGCTGGTGGTGGAGGCGGCGACGGCGGCCCGCGAGGTCAGGGACGCGAACCCGGACACCGCCGAGCTGCTCCGGACCCGGCTGCAGCCGCTCGGCTTCGTCACGCACGAGGAGCTGAAGGCGCTGTCGGCGCACGCGCGCCTCGTCGTCCGCACGGGAGAGGCGCGCCCGTACGCGAACGTGCTGCTGCGCTGCGGGGTCTTCTTCTGATCGGCTGTCTGTGAAGCGCTGCGAGGGGCCCGGTCCGCGGACCGGGCCCCTCGGGCTTTCCCCCTCCTGAGCCGGAACCCCCCGATCCCCCCAGATCTCCCCCCTGGGTGTTCCGACACCCAGTACGACACTCGGCCCGCGCCGAGGGTTGTACGTGGTTGCGAAGAAAACTTTTAAGCGGCGTGAGCCGTGAACCGCTCCGCGGTCTCCGCCAGCACCTCGCGGCCGTCGCGGGCCCACAGACCGTCGTTGAACAGCTCGACCTCGATCGGCCCCGTGTACCCCTGCGCCTCGACGAGACCGCGCCAGTACCGCATGTCGATGGCGCCGTCGCCGATCTGGCCGCGCCCGTTGAGGACGCCCTCGGGCAACGGCGTGGTCCAGTCGGCGAGTTGGAACGTCGCGATACGGCCCTGGGCCCCGGCCCGTTCGATCTGCGCGGGCGCCCGGTCGTCCCACCAGATGTGGTACGTGTCGACGCAGACGCCGACCTGCTCCGCCGGGAAGTTCTCGGCGATGTCGAGGGCCTGCGCGAGCGTCGAGACGACGCAGCGGTCGGACGCGTACATCGGGTGCAGCGGCTCGATCGCGAGCCGGACGCCGCGCTCGGCGGCGTACGGGGCGAGCTCGACGAGCGCGTCGCCGATGCGCTCACGGGCTGCGCCCAGATCGTACGAGCCGGCCGGGAGGCCGCCCGAGACGAGCACCAGGACGTCGGTGCCGAGCGTCACGCACTCGTCGACGGCCCGCTTGTTGTCCTCGACGGCGGCCTTGCGCTCGGTCTCGTCGAGCGCGGTGAGGAAGCCGCCGCGGCAGTGCGTGGTGACGTTCAGGCCGTTGTCCCGCAGGAGCTTCGCCGCGGCCTCGACGCCGTACTCCTGGACGGGCGCCCGCCAGGTGCCGAGGTGCTGGACACCGAACTCGCGGCAGGCGGCGGCCAGTTCGGGGAGTCCGAGCTGCTTGACCGTCATCTGGTTGATGGAGAAGCGGGGGTCCGCGACGGATTTCTCGGCGCTCATGAGGTCACTCCGTACAGGGCGAGCAGGTTCTTCATGCGGGCCTCGGCCAGCTCCGGCTTCGGGAACAGGCCCAGCTGGTCGGCGAGTTGATAGGCGCGCGCGAAGTGCGGCAGGGAGCGCGAGGACTGCTGGCCGCCGACCATCGCGAAGTGGTCCTGGTGGCCGGAGAGCCAGGCGAGGAACACGACGCCGGTCTTGTAGAAGCGGGTCGGCGCCTGGAAGAGGTGGCGGGACAACTCGACGGTCGGGTCGAGGAGTTGCCGGAATCCGGCCACGTCGCCCGTGTCGAGGACGCGCACCGCCTTCGCGGCGAGCGGGCCCAGCGGGTCGAAGATGCCGAGCAGCGCGTGGCTGAAGCCGCGCTCGTCGCCCGCGATCAGCTCCGGGTAGTTGAAGTCGTCGCCGGTGTAGCAGCGCACGCCGTTCGGGAGGCGGCGGCGGATGTCGATCTCGCGCCGCGCCTCCAGGAGCGAGACCTTGATGCCGTCGACCTTGTCGGAGTGCGCCTTGATGATCTCGACGAAGGTGTCGGTGGCGGCGTCGAGGTCGACCGAACCCCAGTAGCCCTCCAGGGCCGGGTCGAACATCGGGCCGAGCCAGTGCAGGACGACGGGCTCGGCGGCCTGCCGCAGCAGGTGGCCGTAGACCTCGGCGTACTCCTCGGGCCCGGACGCCGCGGCGGCAAGCGCACGGGAGGCCATGAGGATGACCTGGGCGCCGGCCTCCTCGGCGACCGCGAGCTGCTCCTCGTACGCGGCCCTGACCTCGGCGAGGGATGCGCCGGGCGCGAGCTGGTCGGTGCCGACGCCGACCGCGATCCGGCCGCCGGCCGACTTGGCCTCGGCGGACGAGCGGCGGATCAGCTCGGCGGCGCCCGCCCAGTCCAGGCCCATGCCGCGCTGCGCGGTGTCCATGGCCTCCGCGACGCCGAGGCCGTGCGACCACAGGTGGCGGCGGAAGGCGAGGGTGGCGTCCCAGTCGACGGCGGCCGCGGAGTCCGGGGTGGTGTCGGCGAGCGGGTCGGCGACGACGTGCGCCGCCGAGAACACGACACGCGAGGCGAGCGGGGCACCGGTGTCGAAGGTGAGGGGCTCGGCGCGCGGCTCGTAGGCCGTCAACTCACCGGCCGCGTTGGGGAGATGAAGGGTCACAGCGAGATCTCCGGAACGTCGAGGCGACGGCCCTCCGCCGAGGACTTGAGCCCCAGCTCCGCCATCTGCACGCCGCGCGCACCGGCGAGCAGGTCCCAGTGGTAGTCGGCGCCCGCGTACACGTGCTTGAGGAACAGCTCCCACTGGACCTTGAAGCCGTTGTCGAACTCGCTGTTGTCCGGCACCTCCTGCCACTGGTCGCGGAAGGAGTACGTCGCCGGGAGGTCCGGGTTCCAGACCGGCTTCGGCGTCGAACTGCGGTGCTGCACACGGCAGTTGCGCAGGCCCGCGACGGCGGAGCCCTCCGTGCCGTCGACCTGGAACTCGACCAGCTCGTCGCGGTTGACCCGCACGTCCCACGAGGAGTTGATCTGCGCGACGATGCCGCCCTCGATCTGGAAGATGCCGTACGCGGAGTCGTCGGCGGTGGCCTCGTAGGGCTTGCCGTTCTCGTCCCAGCGGGTCGGGATGTGCGTGGAGGCGAGGGCGTTGACCGAGGTCACGCGGCCGAACAGCTCGTGAAGGACGTACTCCCAGTGCGGGAACATGTCGACGACGATGCCGCCGCCGTCCTCGGAGCGGTAGTTCCAGGACGGCCGCTGGGCCTCCTGCCAGTCGCCCTCGAAGACCCAGTAGCCGAACTCGCCGCGCACGGACAGGATGCGGCCGAAGAAGCCGCCGTCGATGAGCCGCTTCAGCTTGAGCAGGCCCGGCAGGAACAGCTTGTCCTGCACGACACCGGACTTGACGCCCGCCTCGCGCGCCAGGCGGGCCAGCTCGACGGCGCCCTCCAGGCCGGTGGCGGTCGGCTTCTCGGTGTAGATGTGCTTTCCGGCGGCGATCGCCTTCTTGAGGAAGTCCTCGCGGGTGTGGGTCATCGCGGCGTCGAAGAAGATGTCGACGCTGTCGTCGGCGAGGACGGCGTCGATGTCGGTGGAGATGTTGGCCGGGTCGAGGCCGTGCTGCTCGGCGATCGCCTTCAGGGCGTGCTCGCGGCGGCCGACGAGGACCGGCTCCGGCCACAGCACCGTGCCGTCGCCGAGGTCGAGCCCGCCCTGCTCGCGCAGCGCGAGGATGGAGCGGACGAGGTGCTGGCGGTAGCCCATGCGCCCCGTCACACCGTTCATGGCGATGCGCACCGTCTTGCGTGTCACGTGAGTCCCTTCCTCCGGCCGACCGGCCACTCGTGCCCCACGTACTGCGGCATACGCGAGGCGGCGCCCGCCGAATCTTTCGTAGCAAGCGCTTTCTACGTAAGAAGAAGCTAGCCTCTGGACTGCCGCTCGGACAAGAGCGGATACGAGACCGGGGTCCACGGAGGCCTTACCGCGGACCCGGGACCCCTCCCGGAGGCTGACTCGATGACCGTGACCCTGGCGGACGTGGCCGCCCGCGCGCAGGTGTCCCCCGCCACCGTCTCGCGCGTGCTGAACGGGAACTACCCCGTCGCCGCGACCACGCGCGAGCGGGTGCTCAAGGCCGTGGACGACCTGGACTACGTGCTGAACGGTCCGGCGAGCGCGCTGGCCGCCGCCACGTCCGACCTGGTCGGAGTGCTGGTCAACGACATCGCCGACCCGTTCTTCGGGATCATGGCCTCGGCGGTGCAGTCGGAGATCGTCGGGCCCGGCGGCCGGGCGGGCGGCGAGCGGCTCGCGGTGGTCTGCAACACGGGCGGCGAGCCGGAGCGCGAGCTGACGTACCTCACCCTGCTCCAGCGCCAGCGCGCGGCGGCGGTCGTGCTCACCGGAGGGGCGATCGAGAACGAGGCCCATGTCGCCGCCGTCGCGAGCAAGTTGCGGCGGCTCGCGGAGGCCGGGACACGGGTGGTGCTGTGCGGGCGGCCGCCTGTGCCGGACACCGACGCGGTGGCGCTGACCTTCGACAACCGGGGCGGGGCACGGGAGTTGACGGAGCATCTGCTGGGGCTCGGGCACCGCAGGATCGGCTACGTCGCCGGCCCCGAGGAGCGCACGACGACCCGCCACCGCCTGGAGGGCCACCGCGAGGCGCTGGCCGCGGCCGGGGTGGACGAGTCGGACGGGCTCGTGGCGCACGGCTCGTACGACCGCACGTCGGGCTACGAGGCGACGGCCGAACTGCTGCGCCGCGAGCCGGACTTGACGGCCGTCGTCGCGGCGAACGACAGCGTGGCGCTCGGCGCGTGCGCGGCCCTGCGGGAGGCGGGCCTGCGCATCCCGGAGGACGTCTCGGTGGTCGGCTTCGACGACCTCCCCTTCAGCATCGACGCGGCGCCGCCGCTGACGACGTTCCACCTCCCGCTCGCCGAGGCCGCCGCGCGGGCGGGCCGGATCGCGATGGGCCGGGAGGCGACACCCAAGGGGCGGATCGTGGAGGTGCGCGGGGAGCTGGTGGTGCGCGGGTCGACGGGGAAGCCGCGCGCGTAGCCACCGCTACCCGGAGACGGCGGCGCGGGGCCGGCGCCCCGCCAGCCGGCACCCGACGCAGTCCGCGTGACCTTCACGGGCGGTCATGTCCCTTACGCCGACGGGGTGTTGGCCCGCCGGCCGCGGCCCCGGCGGCTTTCCCCAGCCCGCGAGATGCAGGGCCCAGACGAGCAGCGCGGCCAGAGCCAGCACCGCGGGGCCGAGCCAGAGGCCGGGCCGCCAGCCGATGATCCCCACGCCCGTGGCCGCGGCCCCGACCGCGGCGAGCGCGCAGCCGGTCCAGCCCGCGAGGGTGTGCCCTTCGTCCGTAGCAACCATGTGCCCATGCCCCCAATCCTGTGGTCGCCCATATTTGGCGAGCGATTATTTATTGAGCGATGACTCAAGAACAATCCGAGAGGACCGTAGCACTGTTGGCACTGTTCTTGAGTGCTCGCTCAAGAAGAGTCGGTACAGTGACGGCATGACTGGCGGCATGACTGGCGGTACGACTGAGGGCAGGACCCGGCCGCGCGGACGCCCGCGCACGTTCGACCGCGACGCCGCGCTGGCCGTGGCCGTCCGGCTGTTCTGGGAGCGGGGCTACGAGGCGACATCGGTCGGCGAGCTGACCGCCGCCATGGGCATCCGCCCGGCCAGCCTGTACGCCGCGTTCGGCGACAAGAAGTCGCTGTTCAAGGAGGCCGTCGAGGTCTACGGACGGTCCCCCGTCGGCGCCTTCGTCGGCGTGGCGCTCGCCGAGGAGGCGACGGCGTACGCGGCGTTCGCCCGCATCCTGCGCGAGGCCGCCCAGCTCTACGCGGACCCCTCGCACCCGGCGGGCTGCCTGGCCAACAGCGCCGCCACCAACGTGACGGAGCAGGACGCCGAGGTCGCCGCCTTCCTGCGCGACGTCCGCAACGCCGGGGTCGCCTCCTTCGACGAGCGGCTGCGCCAGGGGCGGGCGGCGGGCGAGCTGCCGAAGGACACCGACACGGCCGCGCTCGCCTCGTACTTCGCCGCCGTGGTGCAGGGGCTGTCGCAGCGCGCGCGGGACGGCGCCGACGCGCGGGAGCTGGCGCAGGTGGCCGAGTTCGCGCTGGCGGCGTGGCCGGGAGCCCGGGACTGACACCGGCCGGGCGGGCGCAGCGCGTGGACGCGCCCGCACCCCCGGCGTACTGTGGGCAGCACCCCGAACCTCTGACTGAGTCAACTGTCCGAGCCGCGAGGTGGCCCATGACCGTGCACGACATCCGGTCCTTCAACCGCTTCTACACGAACGTCATCGGCGCGCTCGACTACAGCCGCCACCTGTACGCCCCGTACACCCTCACCGAGTCCCGCGTGCTGTACGAGCTGGCGCACACGGAGAAGGTCGACGCGGCCGACCTGCGCGTCCGGCTCAGCCTGGACGCCGGGTACTTGAGCCGCATCCTGGGCAAGTTCGAGCGGGACGGGCTCGTCGAGCGCGGCTCCTCCGAGCGGGACTCGCGGCGCCGCCGCATCACCCTCACCGCGCGCGGCCGCACCACCTCCGAGCTGCTGGAGGAGCGCTCCCGGGAAACCGTCGGCGCGCTCCTCGGCACCGTCCCCGCCGCCGACCGCGACCGGCTCTCCGAGGCGCTGCGCACGGTGCGCGAGGTGCTCGGCGACGGCCGAGCCGCCCCGCACCCCGAGAACGTCCTGCTGCGCGAGCCGGGGCCCGGCGACCTGGGCTGGATCGTGGCGCGCAACGCGGCGCTGTACGCCGCCGAGTTCGGCTGGAACACGGACTACGAGGGCCTGGTCGCCCGCATCGTCGCCGACTTCGCCGAGGACCACGACCCGCATCTGGAGCGGGTGTGGATCGCCGAGCTGGACGGCCGTCCGGTGGGCTGCGTGATGTGCGTACGCGACGAGGCCCCGGGCACGGCGCGGCTGCGGCTGTTGCTGGTCGAGCCGGAGGCGCGCGGCCTCGGGATCGGGGACCGCCTCGTACAGGCCTGCGTCGATTTCGCGCGCGGGGTCGGGTACCGGGAGATGGTGCTGTGGACGAACGACGTGCTGAAGTCGGCCCGTTCGATCTACCAGCGGCACGGGTTCGTCCTCGTCGGCGAGAAACCGCACCGTTCGTTCGGCGCGGACCTGATCGGCCAGGACTGGAAAATGGCCCTCCATAGGACGGCGGACTGACGGGTAGGGTCCGGGCCATGAAGCTGGCGTTCTCCACACTCGGTGTCCCCGGTCTCCCCCTCGACGACGTGCTCGCGCTCGCCACCGCGCACGGGTATCACGGCGTCGAACTGCGCGCCCACCCAGAGGAGCCGGTGCATCCGGGCCTCGACCGGGAGCAACGGGCGGACGTCGCCGCCCGGTTCAAGAAGGCGGGCGTGGAGGTCCTGGGCGTGGCCGGGTACGCGCGCGTGGCGGCGCCCGGCGAGGACGGCCCCGTGCTCGACGAGGTGCGGGCCCTGGTGGACCTCGCCCGTGACCTCGGCGCTCCCTACGTACGGGTGTTCCCCGGTGGGGGCGACGAGCAGGGCCCGGAGGAGGCCGACGCCACCGCCGCGCGGCGCCTCGGCGTCGCCGCCGAGTACGCGGCCGACCGTGGTGTGCGGGTGCTCGTCGAGACGCACGACTCGCATCGGACCGGGGCGGCGGCGTCCCGCATCCTCGGGGTCGTCGGGCACCGGAACGTGGGCGCGCTGTGGGACGTGATGCACACGTGGCTCGGCGGCGAGCAGCCGATGGTGTCGTACGCGGCGCTCTCCCCCTACCTCGGATACGTACAGGTCAAGGACATCGCGGGCCCCGACGACACGGTGCCGCTGCCGCTCGGGGACGGGGTGCTTCCGTTGGCCGAGTGTGTGGAGGTGCTGAGTCGGGAGGGGTGGGACGGGTGGTTGTGCTGGGAGTACGAGGCGCGGTGGTATCCGTCCGCGGCTCCCCTGCCGGGGATTCTTGGCGGGGGGCGGGAGCACGTCGCGCGTCTGCTGAACGAGTCGGCCTAGTCCGGTCGTCTCGTTGCGCCCACCGTCCCCCTACGCCTCGGGGCTCTGCCCCGGCCCCCGCGCCTCAATCGCCGGCGGGGCTTGATTTGCCTACACGCGCCCGCGGCGGATGGAGCACATCACGCCCCTGGGGTGGGTCGAGCGCATCGCTCCCCTGGGGTGCGTGCGCAGAATTGAGTCCCTGGGATGGGTGCGCAAAATTGAGCCCCCGCGGCGGGTGGGCAAAATTGAGCCCCGCTTTTGGACGAGAGCCAGCGGGGTCCGGGGCGGAGCCCCGTGACGTCAACGCCACTCCGCCCACCAGGAGCGCAGCCGCGCACCACTGAAGCCCGCTCACCGGTTCCGCGAGGAACAGCGCCGCCGACGACATGCCGAAGACCGGGACCAGGAGGGTGTACGGGGCCACCGTGGACGCGGGGTAGCGGCGCAGCAGCCGGCTCCACGCGCTGAAACCGAACAACGTCGTCACCAGCGCCACGAAGAGGATCGCCCCGACCCCGGTCAGGTCGAGCGCGGCCAGCGCCTCCGCGTCGCGCCGCGGGCCCTCGAACAGCAGCGACAGCGCGAGCAGCGGCAGGACCGGGACCGCGCTCGTCCACACCATGAACGCGAACGGGGCCTCGGGCGACGCCTTGCGGGTCAGGACGTTCGACACGCCCCAGAACGCCGCCGCGACCAGGACGAGCGCGAACGCGCCGAGCGGGCCCGAGCCGCCCTCGTCGACCGCCGCCACGGCGATGCCCGCGAGCGCCACCACCATGCCCACCACCCGTACGGGACCCGGGCGTTCGCGCAGGAAGGCGAAGGCGAGGACCGCCGTGAAGACCGACTGGACCTGGAGGACCAGGGAGGAAAGACCCGCCGGCATCCCCGCGTTCATGCCGACGAAGAGCAGCCCGAACTTGCCCACGCCGAGCGCGAGCCCCACCCCCACGACCCAGCGCCACGCCACCCGCGGCCGCCCCACGAGGAAGATCGCGGGCAGCGCCGCGAGCAGGAAGCGCAGGGCACAGAAGAGCAGCGGCGGGAAGTGGTCGAGGCCGATGTCGATGACGACGAAGTTGACTCCCCACAGGGCCGCCACGAGGACGGCGAGGGCGGTGTGCGCGGGTTTCATGCCTCGAGGATCACCGACCACGACCCTTTAGCACCAGCGAAGGTTGCTGCATGGTTGGATGAAGCACTGCTAACGAAAATGAGAGTGAGGCCGGGGTGCTGGATCTTCAGCGGCTGCGCGCGCTGCACGCCGTCTCCGTGCACGGCACGGTCGGCGCCGCCGCGACCGCGCTCGGCTATACGCCGTCCGCCGTCTCGCAGCAGATCGCGAAGCTGGAGCGGGAGACCCGCACGGTGCTGCTCGAACGGGAGGGGCGGGGCGTCCGGCTCACCGACGAGGCGCTGCAACTGGCCGATACCGCGCGCGAGTTGATGGCCATCATGGAGCGCGCCGAGACCGGTCTTGAGGAGCGCCGCGGGGTGCCTGCGGGGCGTCTGACGATCGCCGCGTTCGCCTCGGCCGCGCGGGGGTTGCTGCCCGGCGCGCTCGCCGAGCTCGCGGCGCGGCATCCCGCGCTCGACACCCGGCTCAGCGAGGTCGACCCGCATCTGTCGGTGGACCTCGTGGCGAAGGGCGCCGTGGACCTCGCCGTCGCGCACGACTGGGACATCGCGCCGCTGCCCGCCCCTGCCGGGGTCGAACAGGCCGTCATCGGGGACGACTTGTGCGATCTCGTGGTGCCCGCCGGGCATCCGCTGGCCGGGCGGGCGGCGGTGCGCCGCGAGGAGCTCGGGGGTGAGCGGTGGGTGTCGCAGCCGCCGGGGCGCGTGTGCCACGACTGGCTGCTGCGGACGATGCGGGCGGCGGGCTTCGAGCCGCTCATCGCGCATCAGGCCGAGGAGAATCCGACGCTGGCCGCGCTCGTGGCGGCGGGTCTCGGCGTCGCGGTGCTGCCCCGGCTCGGGCGTGGCCCGCTGCCCGACGGGGTGGTGGCGGTGCGGCTTGATCCGGTGCCGCGGCGGCGGCTGTACGCGCTGTGGCGGGGCGGAACGGCGCGCCGTCCGGCGGTCCGGGCGGTCGTGGAGGCGCTGCGTGAGCAGGGGGACGGCTGCCTGGTGCGAGCGGTGGAGAAGGCCTGACCACGGCCGCCTCGTTCACCACCTGCGCACCTATTTCACGAAATCCCCGAATTCCGGGAACCCCTGCCAGCATGCTTCCGTCAGAAGGACACGCTGCCGGAGAGTCACCGCAGTGCGGTGTCGGCATCGCTGCTGGCTGCGAACGCTGACAAACCCTCTCCGCCGCCTGCGGCCGGCAGCGTCGCCGTCACCGGTGCGCCCCCTCCAAAGTGCCGGTGGCGGCCCCTTCCCCAGGGCGGATGTCCGCCAACTCCCGTGCGTGCGCGGACTCTTGACTGGCAGAAATTTTCCGGATACTCGTTGCGCGCGGAAGTTATTTTCAGGGTCCGCGCCTCCTCCGGAAGGAGCGATCGTGCCACTGTCCAGACGTACCGTGCTCGCCGCCGCCACCGTCGGCGCCGCCGCGGTCGGCCTCACCGCCCCCGCCGCACGGGCCGCGGGCGCCCCCGCGTCCGACCAGGCCCTCAAGAAGATCATCTCCGGGATGTCCCTGGAGGAGAAGGTCGGCCAGCTCTTCGTCATGCGGGTCTACGGCCACTCGGCCACCGAGCCCGACCAGGCCGACATCGACGCCAACCTCAAGGAGCTCGGCGTGCGCACCGCCGCCGAGCTCATCGAGAAGTACAAGCTCGGCGGCATCATCTACTTCGCCTGGGCGCACAACGTGCGCAACCCGCATCAGATCGCCGATCTCAGCAATGGGATCCAGAAGGCGGGGCTGCAACAGCCCTCCCGCATCCCGCTGTTGATCTCCACCGACCAGGAGCACGGCATCGTCGCCCGGGTCGGCAAACCCGCCACCCTCTTCCCCGGCGCGATGGCGTTCGGAGCCGGCGGCTCCCGGGACGACGCGCGCAGGGCAGGGCAGATCGCCGGGGCCGAGCTGCGCGCCATCGGCATCCGGCAGGACTACGCCCCCGACGCCGACGTCAACGTCAACCCGGCCAACCCCGTCATCGGCGTGCGCTCGTTCGGCGCGGACCCGAAGGCCGTCGCGGGGCTTGTGGCGGCGCAGGTCAAGGGCTACGAGTCCGCACGCATCGCCTCGACGGCCAAGCACTTCCCCGGGCACGGCGACACAGCGACGGACAGCCACACCGGCATCCCATACATCTCGCACACCCGCGAGCAGTGGGAGCAGCTGGACGCGCCGCCGTTCAGGGCGGCGATCGCGGCCGGCATCGACTCGATCATGACGGCGCACATCGTCGTCCCCGCACTCGACCCGAGCGAGGACCCGGCGACGCTCTCCCGCCCCATCCTCACCGGCATCCTGCGCGAACAGCTCGGCTACGACGGCGTCGTGGTGACCGACTCGCTCGGCATGGAGGGCGTGCGGACGAAGTACGGCGACGAGCGGGTCCCCGTGCTCGCGCTCAAGGCGGGCGTCGACCAGCTGCTCAACCCGCCGGACCTGTCGGTCTCGTGGAACGCGGTACTCGAAGCGGTACGCGGCGGCGAGCTGACCGAGGCGCGGCTCGACGAGTCGATCCTGCGCGTCCTGCGCCTGAAGTCGAAGCTGGGGCTGCTCAAGGACCCGTACGTCTCCCACGGCGGCGTCGACAAGACCGTCGGCACGCCCGCGCACCTCGCCACCGCCGACCGGATCGCCGAGCGCACGACGACGCTCCTGGTCAACAAGGAGGGCCTGCTGCCGCTGTCCCGCCGCACGCACAAGAACGTGCTGGTGCTCGGCGCGAATCCGGCCTCCCCCTCCCTCAGCGACGGGCCGCCGACCACCGTGATCGGCGCGGCGCTCACCGAACTCGGCTTCACCGCCACGGTCCTCGCGACCGGCACGGCGCCCAGCCAGGCGACGATCGCGCAGGCGGTGGCGGCGGCCGAGGGCAAGGACGCCGTGGTGATCGGCACGTACAACGTCGCCAAGGGCAGCGCGCAGCAGTCCCTGGTGAACGCGGTGGCCGCGACCGGCGTGCCCGTCGTGACGCTGTCCATGCGCAATCCGTACGACGTCGCGCAGCTGTCCGCCGCCGACGCGCACGTGGCGGCGTACTCGTGGATCGACGTCGAACTGCGGGCGGCCGTGCGGGTGCTGGCCGGGAAGGCGGAGCCGCGCGGGAAGCTGCCGGTGCCCGTGCAGAAGGCCGACGACCCCGCGCAGGTCCTCTACCCGATCGGCTACGGGCTGACGTACTGACCCGTCCGTAGGGGGGCGTACGCCATGATCGGCGTGCGCCACCCCCAACTGGCGCAAAGCCCCCCGCACACCTGGCGTGCGCCCGCAGCCACGGGCCACGCTGGTCGGGATATCGGGGGGTTCTGCCATGCTTGGGCGGTCGGTCGGTGCGGTGTGCGCGGTGCCGCTGCTGGCGTTGGCGCTCGCCGGCTGCCTGGGCTCACGGGGCTCCGCCGGCAGCGGCGACGAGCCGTCCTCGCGCGCGTCCGCCACCGGGTACGGGGCGGTGTTCCTCGCGGCGGACGAATGCAGTTCGCGCGGGCGCGCGTCGTTCAACGAGGTGCCGTGCCGCAGCGAGCGGGCGGTGGCGCGGGTCCTCGCCCGGCACGACGGGGAGACGTCGGAGGGGCCCGCCTGCCCGGCCCGTACCGACTTCGTGCTGCACATCAGCGAGAACCGGCCCGCGGCCGACGAGAACGGCGACGGGTCCGTGGACCGCGGCTACGCCTGCATGCGCAACCTGGACGCGCCGCACCCCGGCGACCCGGGCGGCGGTGGCGGCCCGCGCACGATCGTCGGCGACTGCCTCACGGAGGCGGGCAAGGGCCAGGTGCGGGAGACGGCCTGCGCCGCGACGGGCGGGCGCGCCCCGCGGTACCGGGTGGTCACGGCGGTGCTCTCCCGCTCGGCGTGCCCGCCGTCGACCACGCTCTACGTGACCCTGGGCGGCAGCAGGCCGGTGGGGTGCGCGGTCACGGTGTGAGAAGCGGTGCCCCGTTCAGCACAGGATCCAGCCGCTGCGCACCGACTTCGAGCCCACGGCACCCTTCACCCGGACGCAGCGGTGTCCGGCGTGCACGGTGATCGGGCCCGCGTGCCGGGTGTAGCGGCCCTTGTCGACGACGGCCCGGTTGCCGCGGGCCTGGACGCTCACGGACATGGTGCGGCGGGCGCCGGGGCGCTTGGCGTAGGTGACGGCGCAGACGTAGCCGTTGTTCTTGTAGAGGGCGACGCGGCCCGTCTCGAAGCGCAGCGTGCGGGCCTGGTGGCCGCCGCACAGCGAGGCGGCCTGCGCGCTGCCGACGGCGGGCCCGCCGAGAACCAGAACAGCCGCCGCGACCAGGACCGACACCACTGGCGCGAGCCCCCGGCGCGGCCCGCGTATGCCGTCCTGCCCAGCCCCCTGTCCGCGCACCGCAGCCCCTCCCGTCACATCGGCACCAGCGTACTGCTGAACTGACGCACCGGACCGGCCGGGCGGTTGCGCCCCGGCCCCTCACGCCGAGGACCCGACCTCGGCATCCTCCCCCAGGAAGGTCCGCCACAACGTGGCGTACTTGCCGTTCAGGGCCAGGAGTTCGTCGTGGGTGCCGTCCTCGGCGACGCGGCCGTGGGCTGAACCTCCCGATGTCGCCCTCGCACCGCTCGGCCCTGGCGGGCCTCCCGGGCTTCGGGCGACTGGCCGGACTCCGTCCGGCGCCCGGGGCTCGGCAGCAGTCCGGCACCGCCGTCAGGTGCGGGCAGGCGCGGCCTCCCCCAGGAAGGTCCGCCACAACGTGGCGTACTTGCCGTTCAGGGCCAGGAGTTCGTCGTGGGTGCCGTCCTCGGCGACGCGGCCGTGGTCCATCACGATCACGCGGTCCGCGCGGGCCGCCGTCGTCAGGCGGTGGGCGACGATCAAGGTGGTGCGCGCGCCAGCGCTCGTCGGGGGGCGGTGGTCGGGCGACGGGTGGGCGGTGCGCTTGCCGGAGATGCGGTCCGTGGCCTGGTTGACCTGGGCCTCGGTGGCGAGGTCGAGGGCGGCGGTCGCCTCGTCGAGCAGGAGGATGTCCGGGTCGACGAGTTCGGCGCGGGCCAGGGCGATCAGCTGCCGCTGCCCGGCGGAGAGGTTGCGGCCGCGCTCGGCGACCTCGTGGAGGTAGCCGCCGTCGAGCGTCGCGATCATCTCGTGCGCGCCGACCGCGCGGGCCGCCGCCTCCACTTCGGCGTCGCTCGCGTCGGGGCGGCCGTAGGCGATGGCGTCGCGGACCGTGCCGGGGAACAGGTACGCCTCCTGCGGGACGACGCCGAGGCGGTGCCGGTAGCCGGTGAGGTCGAGTTCGCGCAGGTCGATGCCGTCGGCGGTGACGCGGCCGCCCGTCGGGTCGTAGAACCGGGCGACGAGCTTGACCAGCGTCGACTTGCCCGCGCCGGTCTCGCCGACGAACGCGACGGTCTGGCCCGCGGGAATGCGCAGGTCCACATCGCTCAGGGCGACTTCCGGCTTGTCGGCGGAGCCGTACGCGAAGTCCACGTCCTCGAAGGCGATTTCGCCGCGCAGCGACGGCACCTCGCGGGGCCGCTCGGCGTTCTTCGTCGACGTCGGCTCGCGCAGCAGTTCCTGGATGCGGCCGAGCGAGACGGTGGCCTGCTGGTAGCCGTCGAAGACCTGGGAGAGCTGCTGCACGGGCGCGAAGAACAGGTCGATGTACAGGAGGTAGGCGACGAGCGCGCCGGTCGTCAGGGTGCCCGCGTCGATCCGGTGCGCGCCGACCGCGAGGACGGCCGCCGTCGCCACCGCCGACAGGAGCTGCACGAACGGGAAGTACACGGAGATCAGCCACTGGCCGCGGACGCGCGCCTCGCGGTAACTGGCGCTGCCCGCCGCGAACTTCTCGCCGCCGTCCTTCTCGCGCCGGAACGCCTGCACGATGCGCAGCCCGGCCACCGACTCCTGAAGGTCTGCGTTCACGACGGAGATCCGCTCACGGGCCAGCTCGTACGCCTTGACGCTGGAGCGGCGGAAGAAGAACGTGCCGATGATCAGCGGCGGCAGCGTCGCGAAGACGACGAGCGCGAGCTGTACGTCGATCACAAGGAGCGCGACCATGATGCCGAAGAACGTGACGAGCGAGACGAACGCCGTGACGAGCCCGGTCTGCAGGAACGTCGACAGCGCGTCGACGTCCGTCGTCATGCGGGTCATGATGCGACCCGTCAGCTCCCGCTCGTAGTAGTCGAGCCCGAGCCGCTGGAGCTGGCTGAAGATCTTGAGGCGGAGCGAGTAGAGGACCCGCTCGCCGGTGCGTCCCGTCATCCGCGTCTCGCCGAACTGCGCGGCCCACTGCGCGAGCACCGCCGCGAGCGCGAGCGCCGACGCCGCCCACACGGCGCCGATCGCGAGCTGCGAGACGCCCTCGTCGATGCCGTGCCGGATCAGGATCGGCAGCAGCAGGCCCATGCCCGCGTCGACGGCGACGAGCGCGAGGCTGATCAGCAGCGGGGCCCCGAAGCCGCGCAGGAGGCGGCGCAGCCCGTACGACTCCTCGGGCGTGACGGCCCGCGTCTCGTCGATGTCGGGGGTGTCGGTGGCCGGCGGCAGCGCGTCGACCTGCGCGAGGAGTTCCGGTGTCGCGGGCGTCCCGGCGAGCGCGGCGTCCCGCGGCTCCCGGTCGCCCGTCCACAGCCTGGGGGTGACGCCCCGCTCGGCGTCGAACTCGGCGTCGAGCTCCGCGCGTACGGAGGTGTCCTCCACCGGCTCCCCGGCGGCGGGCGCGGTGTGTCCCGGCGAGACCCCGCCCAGCTCGTCGGGGTCGGTGAGCAGCCGCCGGTAGAGCGGCGAGGCGGCCTCCAGCTCCTCGTGCGTACCGATCGCGGCGAGCCGCCCGCCGTCGAGCACGGCGATCCGGTCGGCGAGGCCGAGGGTGGAGCGGCGGTGTGCGATGAGCAGCGTCGTGCGGCCCGCCATCACGTGGGCGAGCGCCTCGTGGATCTCGTGCTCGACGCGGGCGTCCACGGCGGACGTCGCGTCGTCGAGGACGAGGAGGCGGGGGTCGGTGAGGATGGCGCGGGCGAGCGCGACGCGCTGGCGCTGGCCGCCGGAGAGCGTGAGGCCGTGCTCGCCGACCTTGGTGTCGTAGCCCTCTGGCAGCGCGCTGATGAACCCGTGGGCCTGCGCGGCACGCGCGGCCGTCTCGATCTGCTCCCGCGTCGCCCCTGGGAACCCGTACGCGATGTTGGCGCCCACGGAGTCGGAGAACAGGAAGGAGTCCTCGGGGACGAGCCCGATCGCGGAGCGCAGGGACGCCGTCGTCAGCTCGCGCACGTCGTGGCCGCCGACGAGGACGGCGCCGTGCGTGGCGTCGTAGAAGCGCGGCAGCAGCAGCGAGACGGTGGACTTGCCGGAGCCGGAGGAGCCGACGACGGCGAGGGTCTCACCGGCCCGGATCTCGAAGGAGAGGCCGTCGAGGACGGGGTGTTCGGCGTCCGCGTACGAGAAGGACACGTCGTCGAACTCGACGGTCGCGGGCGCGTCCGCGGGAAGTTCCTTGGTTCCGTCGACGAGGCTCGGCTCGGTGTCGATGAGTTCGAGGACGCGCTCGACACCGGCGCGGGCCTGCTGCCCGACGGTGAGCACGACGGCCAGCATCCGGACCGGGCCGACGAGCTGGGCGAGGTACGAGGAGAACGCGACGAACGTGCCGAGCGTGACCTGCCCGTGCACCGCGAGCCAGCCGCCGAGGGCCAGCATGGCGACCTGCCCGAGGGCGGGCACGGCCTGCAGGGCGGGGGTGAACTTCGAGTTCAGCCGGACGGTGCGAAGGCGCCCCGCGAAGAGCCTGCGGCCGACCGTCCTGAGCTTCCCGGTCTCCTGCTCCTCCTGCCCGAAGCCCTTGACGACGCGGACGCCGCTCACCGACCCGTCGACGACCCCGGCCACGGCGGCGGCCTGCGCCTGCGCGTACCAGGTGGCGGGGTGCAGCCGGGAGCGGCTGCGCTTGGCGATGAACCAGATGGCGGGGGCGACGGCGAGCGCGACCAGGGTCAGCGGCGGCGACAGCCACGCCATGATCACCAGGGAGATGAGGAACAGCAGGACGTTCCCGATGGTCATCGGGAGCATGAAGAGCAGGCTCTGGATCAGCTGGAGGTCGCTGGTGGCGCGCCCGACGACCTGGCCGGTCGACAGCTCGTCCTGACGCCTGCCGTCGAGCCGGGTGATCGAGCCGTACATCTCGGTGCGCAGATCGTGCTGGACGTCGAGGGCGAGCCGGCCGCCGTAGTAGCGGCGGACGAACGCGAGGACGTAGACGATCACGGCCGCACCTATGAGGGCGCCCGCCCACACGGCCATCGACCGGGAGTGGTTCCCGATCACGTCGTCGATGATCACCTTCGTGATCAGCGGTACGAGCGCCATGACGCCCATGCCGCCGAGCGAGGCCCCGAGCGCGAGGACGACGTCCTTGGGATGACGCCACGCGTATCCCGCAAGCCGTTTCGCCCAGCCCCGTTGTTCCGCCACTCGTGCCGCCTCCCGCTCGCTTGACCTCTCGCCCTGAGCTGCCGAAGGGCCAACGCGACCGGGAGCGGATTTCATCCCGCTGTAACAATCTGTCCGGATCAGCGCCCGGACACGGTCAGTGAGCAGAACCGGGTGATCTGGTTCGCGCTCTGGTTGTCATCGCTGGCCAGGAGCAGGCGCAGCGCGCCGTGCGGGCCACGCCCCGTGACCGTCATCGCCTCGATGTTGTCGAGCAGCGGATTGGGCTGCGGCTGGTGGGCGGGCGCGCCGAGCGAAGGGCAGTGCGCCAGGTCGGCGAGGAGCGTCTTGTGGGCGAGGCGGGTGCCGGAACCGATGGTGTCCGTGCCGGCGGTGTCCGCGGCGCCGCGGAGATCGGCGGCGTAGAGCCGGACCGTGTTCCCGACGCCGGCGGTGAAGCCGCGTTCCAGGACGAGGAGGCGGCCGTCGGGGGCCGCGGTGACCTCGGAGATGCCGAGGTTCGGGTCGGTGCGGTAGCCGTATTGGGCGGCGGGTGCGAAGGAGCCGGTGGGCGTGCGCCGCCAGGTCTGGAGCCGGTTGACCTCGTCGCCGGTGAGCGGGGACTCCATGGAGGCGAGGAGGGTGCGGCCGCCGGGCAGCAGGGTCAGGCCCTCGAAGGAGGCGTTGGTCCGGGCCCTTTCCTGGAGTGCGGCCGGGACCGGGAGGCGGTCGAGGATCCGGGCGCCCGAGCGGTCGTAGCGGCGGATCGAGGGCTCGGTCTCGGACGTGACGAGATACGTGCCGTCGCGGTCGACGACCAGGCCCTCGGAGTCGAGCGCGGCCCCCTTCTCGTCGGCGAGCGGCGCCACGGAGCGGGGCGCGAGGGTCTTCCGGTCGAGCCCGAACAGGGCCGAGCGGTCGGACAGCGCGGCGAGGCGCCCGCCCCGGTCGGTGGCGAGCGCCGAGATGTTGCCGACGAAGGTGCCGTCGTACGTCGTCTTGTCGAGGGCGTCGGAGTAGCCGGTGACCGAGACGGACGGGGAGCAGTTCCCGGTGGCCGTCGAGGCGGCGGCGGAGGCCGGTCCCGAGACGGTCAGGCAGGCGGCCGACAGGGCGGCGAGGGCGAGCACGGAACGTACTGATCTGCGCGACATGGGGTCACCGTAGGACGGGCCCGGCGACGCCCGAGCGGACTTCTCCTTAACGATGCGGGCGGGATTCCCCTGGCCGGTTCGGGGCGCCGGTCCGGGCCATCGGCCGCATCCACAGGTGGCCCCCAGGTTCGGCACAGCGTGCGCCCACGACGGCCGTGCACGGTGCAGTGGTGACCACTGCGACCGAACCGCTCTCCCCCGCTCCCGCGCCACCGCCCCCGGCGGACCCGGCGACCGCGCACCGCGCGCCCCGCTGGTCCCTGCCGGCGCTGCTCGCGATCCTCGTGCTCGCCGGGGTGCTGTACGCCTGGAGCCTGTCCTCGTCCGGCCTCAACAGCTTCTACAGCGCCGCCGTCTACAGCGGCACGCAGAGCTGGAAGGCCTGGTTCTTCGGGTCCATCGACGCGGGCAACTTCATGACCGTGGACAAGCCGCCGCTCTCCCTGATGACGATGTCCCTGTCCAGCCGGATCCTCGGCTTCGGCACCTGGCAGATGATGCTGCCGCAGATCGCGGCCGGGCTCGGCACGATCTGGATCCTGCACTCCTCCGTGAAGCGGGTGTGGGGGCACGCGGCCGCCGCGATCGCCGCGCTGGTCCTGGCGCTGACCCCGATCACCGTCGCCATCAACCGGGACAACAACCCGGACACCCTCCTCGTCCTGCTGATGGTGGGCGGCGCGGCCCTCGCGCTGCGCGCCACCCGCGACGGGAAGCTGCTGCCGCTGCTCGCCTCGGCGGCGTGCTTCGGCCTCGCGTTCAACACGAAGATGCTCCAGGGCTACATCGCGCTGCCCGCGGTCTTCGTCGTGTACGTGTACGCCTCGAACCTGGGCTGGGGCAGGAAGATCCGCAATCTGGCGCTCGCCGCCGTGGTGCTCGCGGTCTCCAGCCTGTGGTGGGCCACGGCGGTCTCGCTGGTCCCGGCCGACTCGCGCCCCTACATCGGCGGCTCGACGGACGGCTCCGCCTGGGACCTGATCACGGGCTACAACGGCTTCGGCCGGATCCTCGGCGGCGAGGGCAACGGCGGGGGCGGTGGCGGCGGAGGCGGCGGCTTCTCCGGCACGGCGGGCCTCGGCCGCCTCTTCAACGACACGCTCGGCGGCCAGATCTCCTGGCTGATCCCGTTCGCGGTGATCGCCCTGATCGGCGGCCTCGTACTGCGCGGCCGCGCCCCGCGCACCGACGTCACGCGCGCTGCGCTGGTGCTGTGGGGCGGCTGGCTCCTGCTCCACTACGTCACCTTCGCCACCGCCGAGGGCACCATGCACCCGTACTACACGACCGCGGTCGCCCCCGGCATCGCGGCGCTGTGCGGGGGCGGCGGCGTGATGCTGCTGCGCGCGTTCCGCGACGACAAGCGGTGGGCGTGGGTGCTGCCCGTGGCGCTCGCCGTCACCGGCATCTGGGCGGTCGTGCTGCTGCGCCGCGCCTCCGGCTGGAACGGCTGGCTGTGGCCGGTGGTCGCGCTCGTGATGGCGGCGGCCATCGCGGGTCTGCTCGTCTTCCGTACGTCGACGGGCCGCCGGCTGCGGCTGCTCGCGGTGGCCGTGGCGGCCGCCGTCGTCGCGTCGGTGGCGGGCCCGGCGGCGTACTCCTTCGCGGAGCCGTTCTCCTCCGGAGCGGGCGGCGGCATGGGCGGCACGAACCCGACGGCCGGGCCCTCGACGGGCGGCGGCATGGGCGGACCGGGCGGCGGCGGTGGCCGAGGCGGCTTCCCGGGTGGGGGCGAGATGCCGGGCGGCGGCGGTTCGCGGCAGGGCGGTTCGCAGCAGGGCGGCGGCCAGATGCCGAGCGGCGGCGAGATGCCCGGTGGTGGCGAGATGCCCGGTGGTGGCGAGATGCCCGGTGGCGGCCAGGCCCCCGAGGGGGGCTTCCCGGGAGGCGGCGAGATGCCGGGCGGCGGCCAGGAATCCGGCTCCGGCTCCGGCTCCGGCAAGCAGGAATCCGGCCAGCGCGGCGGCACCATGCGCGGCGGCCCCGCCGGTATGGGCGGCGGCATGGGCGGCTCCGTCGACAGCGACCTGGTCTCGTACCTGGAGAAGCACCAGGACGGCGCCAAGTGGCTGCTCGCGGTGTCCAATTCACAATCCGCGGCCCAGCTCATCCTGTCCACCAAGAAGCCCGTCATCTCCATGTACGGCTTCACCGGCTCCGACAAGGGCATGACCGTCGCCAAGCTCAAGAAGCTGGTGAAGAGCGGCCAGTTGCACTACATCCAGGTCGGCGAGGGCGGCATGGGCGGCCCCATGGGCGGCGGCAACGACGTCAGCTCCGCCGTCACGAAGTGGGTGAAGAAGCACGGCACGGCGGTGAAGTCGAGCGAGTACAGCAAGAAGTCCAGCAGCTCGACCGACTCCCAGTCGCTGTACCGCCTGGACCCGTCCGACGTGAACTGACCCAAGACCACCAGAACTCAACCCACCCCAACGGCCCCTGACACCCAGTCAGGGGCCCTTGTCGTCACAGAACCGACGCCCGGCATTCACCCAATCCATACGTGTTCATGTCACGCTCCGTTCCACCACTCAACCCGCGTAGAACGGACGGACACCCCACATGCCCGGAATCCACATACGCACCTTCGCCCTCACCACCGCGACCGTACTGGCCGCCCTCGCCCTCCCCACGGCGGCGACGGCGAACCCGGCCCCCGTGGCCACCGCCGCGTACGACGACACGTACTACCAGGACGCCGAGGGCAAGACCGGCGCCGAACTCAAGAGCGCACTGCACACGATCATCAGCGACCAGACGAAGCTCTCCTACGACGCCGTCTGGGACGCCCTGAAGGCCACCGACCAGGACCCGGACAACAGCTCCAACGTGATCCTGCTCTACAGCGGCACCTCACGCGCGAAGTCCGCCAACGGCGGTGACAGCGGGGACTGGAACCGCGAGCACGTCTGGGCCAAGTCGCACGGCGACTTCGGCACCGCGACGGGCCCCGGCACCGACCTGCACCATCTGCGCCCCGAGGACGTCACGGTCAACTCGATCCGCGGCAACAAGGACTTCGACGCGGGCGGCAGCGCGGTCGACGGCGCCCCCGGCAACCTCACGGACGACGACTCGTTCGAGCCGCGCGACGCCGTCAAGGGCGACGTCGCGCGGATGATCCTCTACATGGCGGTCCGCTACGAGGGCAACGACTCCTTCGCCGACCTGGAGCCCAACGACTCGGTCGACAACGGCAGCGCGCCGTACATCGGCAAGCTCTCCGTCCTGAAGAAGTGGAGCGACGAGGACCCGCCGGACGCCTTCGAGCAGAACCGCAACGAGGTCATCTTCGACACCTACCAGCACAACCGGAACCCGTTCATCGACCACCCGGAGTGGGTCGGGTCGATCTGGTAGGCGCGATGGTCCGCGTCAGCCCAGATGGGTCGGCGCGAACATCCTGAGCAGCGCCGGGAGCACCACCACGCGCGGTCCCGGCGCCGCGAACGCCTCGGTCAGGTCGGTGCGGAGGGTCTCCGGGGTCGTGCGGACGCCGGGGACGCCGAAGGACTCGGCGAGGGCGACGAAGTCGGGGCGGGCCAGTTCCGTCGCGGTGGCCTCGCCGAAGGCGTCGGTCATGTACTCGCGGAGGATGCCGTAGCCGCCGTCGTCGACGATCAGCCAGGTGACGTTCAGGTCGTACTGCTTCGCCGTGGCGAGTTCGGCGATGGAGTACATGGCGCCGCCGTCGCCGGAGACCGCGAGGACGGGCGTCGTCGGGTCGGCCGCCGCCGCGCCCAGCGCCGCCGGGAACCCGTAGCCGAGGCCGCCCGCGCCCTGCGCCGAGTGCATGACGCCGGGCCACGCGGACCATGCCCAGTAGGCGAGGATCGTCATGTCCCAGAAGGACGGGGAAGCGGCCGGGAGCGCCTCGCGCACCGACGTCAACACCTGCTGTTCCAGGGTGAGTTCCTGCGCGTCGATGCGTTCCCGTACGGCCTTCAGGACCGCGGCGACGCGCGCGGGCGCCCCGTCGTCCGGGCGCTCGGCGACCGTCTCCGCGAGGGCCTGGAGCGCGAGGCGGGCGTCCGCGTGGATGCCGAGGGCCGGGTGGTTGGACTCCAGCTTGCCGGCGTCGGCCTCGATCTGGATGACGCGTCCGCGCGGCTTGAACGTGTGGTAGTTCGAGGAGAGTTCGCCGAGCCCCGAGCCGACGACGAGCAGGACGTCGGCGTCCTCCAGGAAGTCCGTCGTGTGCCGGTCCTCCATCCAGGACTGGAGCGACAGCGGGTGCTCCCACGGGAAGGCGCCCTTGCCGCCGAAGGTGGAGACGACGGGCGCGTTGATCCGTTCGGCGAGCGCGCGCAGCTTGCCCGTCGCGTCCGCGCGGACGACGCCGCCGCCCGCGATGATCGCCGGGCGTTCGGCGCGAGCGAGCAGGTCGGCGGCCACCGCGGTGAGTTCGGGCCGCGGCACGAGGTCGTGCGGGGTCGCGTCGACGGCCGTGACGACCGGCAGGATCGTCTCGGCGAGCAGCACGTCCTGCGGGATCTCCACCCACACCGGTCCGTGCGGGGCGCTCAGCGCGGACTCCCAGGCCGCGGCGATCGCCGACGGGATCTGGGACTGCGTACGGACGGTGTGGACGGACTTGACCACGTCCCGGAACGACGCCTGCTGGTCTCGGAGTTCGTGCAGATAGCCGTGGCGGCCACCGCCGAGCCCCGCGACCGGGATCTGGCTGCCGATCGCGAGCACCGGGGCGGAGGCGGCGGCCGCCTCCTGGAGCGCGGCGAGCGACATGAGTGAGCCAGGGCCGGTCGACAGCAGCAGCGGTGCGACCTCCCCCGTCACCCGGCCGTACGCGTCCGCCGCGAACCCGGCGTTGTTCTCGACACGCAGCCCCACGTACCTGAGCGACGACCGGCGCAGCGCGTCGAACATGCCGAGCGCGTGCTGCCCCGGCAGGCCGAAGACGGTGGACGCGCCGAGGCCGTGCAGGGTCTCGACGACGAGGTCACCGCCGTTGCGGCCGGCCGGCGGGTTGAGCGCCGCCTCGGTCTGCGCGGGGGTGGGCGTCAGTTCCAGGTCGTGGTCGTGCGTCACTTGGTGCCCGTCTCCTTCTGAGCGCGTAGGTCTTACGCGCGTGCGTCGGCGATCTGGCGGGACATGATCGTCGTCAGCTCGTACGCGGTGTGCGAGGCGGCGACGGACGTGATCTCCGCGTGGTCGTACGCGGGCGCCACCTCGACGACGTCCGCGGACACCAGGTTGCACGAAGAAAGGCCGCGAAGAATCTCGAGGAGCTCGCGGGAGGTCATGCCGCCCGCCTCCGGGGTGCCGGTGCCGGGCGCGTGCGCCGGGTCGAGGCAGTCGATGTCGATGGAGATGTACAGCGGGCGGTCGCCGATGCGCTGGCGGAGCTGGTCGGCGACCTCGTCGGCGCCGCGCCGGTAGACGTCGGCGGAGGTGACGATGCCGAAGCCGAGCTTCTCGTCCTCGGTGAGGTCGGAGCGGCCGTAGAGCGGGCCGCGCGTACCCACGTGGGACAACGCCGACGTATCGAGGATGCCCTCCTCCACCGCCCGGCGGAACGGGGTGCCGTGCGTGTACTCGGCGCCGAAGTACGTGTCCCACGTGTCGAGGTGCGCGTCGAAGTGCAGCAGCGCGACGGGGCCGTGCTTCTTGGCGACGGACCGCAGGAGCGGCAGCGCGATGGTGTGGTCGCCGCCGAGCGTCATCATGCGGGCGCCGGAGCCGAGCAGGTCGTCGGCGGCGGCCTCGATGGTGTCGACGGCCTCGTTGATGTTGAACGGGTTGGCCGCGATGTCACCGGCGTCCGCGACCTGGGCCAGCGAGAACGGGGAGGCGTCCTGCGCCGGGTTGTACGGGCGCAGCAGGCGGGAGGCCTCGCGGATGGCGTTGCCGCCGAAGCGGGCGCCGGGCCGGTAGGAGACACCGGTGTCGAAGGGGACGCCGACGACCGCCACGTCGGCGGCGCCCACCTCGTCGAGCCGGGGCAGGCGGGCGAACGTCGCCGGACCCGCGTAGCGCGGGACCCGGGAGGAGTCGACCGGTCCGACGGCGCCCGTGGGGCCGTTGGGAACGCGGGGCGTCTCGTTGCTGTTCATTGCGCGCATGCCTTCTTTCCTGCGAGTGCGTACGAATCGGGTGTCGTACGGGGGGTTACTGCGGTGCGGCGACGGCGGCCGGCTCGGGCTCCTCGGCGCCGCGCCCGGCGAGCCGCTCGCGCCAGTTGGCGAGGACGGCGGCGTCGGTGGGCTTCGTGGCCAGGGACACGACGACGTAGACGACGAGTGACGCGGTGAGGCCGTAGTACACGGGCTCGTTGGCGAGGATTCCGTAGTGCCACATCGCGCCGATGACGGTGAGGCCGCCGACGGCGACGGCGGCGAGGGCGGCAGGGCCCGTGCCGCGCTTCCAGATCAGCCCGCCGATGATGGGCACGAGCAGCCCGCCGACGAGCAGGTTGTACGCGACGGTCAGCGCCTCGACGACGTCGTTGAGGAGGATCGAGATGACGATCGCGACGATGCCGAGGCCCAGGATGAACATCCGGTTGCCCTTGACCTCGTCGTGTTCGCTCTCCTCGGACGCCTCGGTCTTGACGCCGCGCAGCCGCTTCCAGATGTCGTTGTTGGCGACGGTGGCGCAGGCGATGAGCGCTCCGGACGACGTCGACATGACGGCGGCGAGGGCGGCGGCGAGCACGAGCCCGCGGACACCGACGGGCAGCTGGTCCTTGACGATCTGCGCGAACGCCTCGTCGGCCTGGCCGAGCCCCTTCGGGTAGAGAACCTTGGCGGCGGTGCCGATGACCGCGCCGCCGATCGCGTAGAGCAGGCAGTAGACGCCGGAGACGGTGCCGCCCCAGCGGGCCACCTTGTCGTTGCGGGCGGTGAAGACGCGCTGCCAGATGTCCTGCCCGATGAGGAGGCCGAACGTATAGATCAGCACGTACGTGAAGATCGTCTCGCCGCCGATGCCCAGCGGGTCGAAGTACGAGGTGGGCAGCTGGGCCTTCATCTCACTGAAGCCACCCGCCTTGACGATGGCGACCGGCAGCAGGATCAGCAGCACGCCGATGGTCTTCACGACGAACTGCACCATGTCGGTGATGGTGATCGACCACATGCCGCCGAGCGTCGAGTAGGCGACGACGATGGTGCCGCCGACGATGATCGCCAGGGTGCGCGGCACGTCGAAGAGGACATCAAAGATCGTCGCGTACGCGATGGTGGACGTGACCACGAGCATCAGCGTGTACGCCCACATCACGATGCCGGAGATCATCCCGGCCTTGCCGCCGCCGTAGCGCAGGTCGAGCATCTCGGAGACCGTGTAGACCTTCAGGCGGGCGATGCGCGCCGAGAAGAAGAGCGACAGGGCGAGGATGCCGAGGCCGATGGTGAACACCAACCACGCGCCCGACAGCCCGTACTGGTAGCCGAGGCCGACACCGCCGATGGTGGAGGCGCCGCCGAGCACGACAGCGGCCATGGTCCCGGAGTACATGGCGGGGCCCAGGCGCCGGCCCGCGACCAGGAAGTCGCTCTTGGACTTGGCGCGGCGCATGCCCCACCAGCCCATGGCCAGCATGCCTGCCAGGTAGACGACGATCACGATGTAGTCGACGGCCATAGGGCTGTCCTCCTTCGTCCACCTCGGTGGCGTGTCGTGCAAGGGAGTGTGTCCGGCTGCGAGACCCCTGTCGGGCCTCTGGGAGTGTCGGGGACATCCGCCCGTACCCGCACCCACCGGTCGGAAGAAATCTAGGTGGCCGAAAAGCGGCGCTGAAGTGTACGTTTCATCCACCGTTCTGGATTAGAGCAGAGGAATCATCCACAGGTGACCGTGACCGCACCCCCCACACAGGGCGTTCCGCTCGCCGCGGTGCTCGCCCGCGCCGACCTGGGCCTTCGCCAGATCGCGGGGCCCGCGGCGGCGGACGTCCCCGTGCACGGGGCGCACACGTCGGAGCTGACGGACCCGGAGCCGTACCTGCTGGGCGGCGAGCTGCTGCTCACGGCCGGCGTGCACGCGCCCGCGGCGCCCGTCGACGGCTACTTCGAGGAGTACGCGGAGCGGGTCGCGCGGGGCGGGGCGGTGGCGCTCGGCTTCGGTGTGACGCCGGTCTTCGACACGGTGCCGCCGGAGCTGGTGGCGGCCTGCGAGCGGCGCGGGATCCCGCTCCTCGAGGTGCCGCCGCGGACCACGTTCAGCGGGGTCGCGCGGGCCGTGTGGGAGCTGATGGCGCAGGCCAGGAACGCGGAGCTGCGCCGGGTGACCGAGGCTCAGCAGGCGCTGGCCTCGGCGGCGGCGCGGCCCGATCCGCTGCCCTCCGTCCTTCGCCAACTCGCCCAGCGCACCGGCGGGTTCGCGGTGGCCGTCACCCCGGAGGGCGACGAGCCGCACCACGCGGGGGCCCGCCCGCCGCGCGCCGTGAGCGAGGCCCTCGCCGAACTGACGGCGGTGGTCCGCCCGCACGCCACGCACCTCTTCCCCACCCCGTCGTCGGCGGCGGACACGGTGGACGGGACGCACCTGTCGGCGTACGCGCTGCAGACGGGCGGCGCGCTCGGCCTCGCGACGCGGGTCCGCTCGCCGGGCGACCACACGATCGCGGGCGCGGCCGTAGTCCTGCTCTCGCTCCTCACGGGCGAGCACCGCTCAACGGCCGACACGCGCCGCGCGGCGACGCTGGTGGACCTCCTCCTCGGCGCGGACCGTGCGGAGGCGGCGACGGAACTGCTCGGCGCGGACACCACGTGGCGCGTGATCCACGCCCGCCCGCTGTCGCCCCGCCCGGCCCCCGACCTGGCGACGCCGCTGACGGCCACGTCGCCCTCCGCCTCCTCCGCGGAACCGCTCACCCGCGCCCTCGTCCCGTCCGACCAGGACGTCACGCCGCACACCGGTCATGTGCTCGGCGTCAGCGCCCCGGCGCTCCCCCGGGACCTGCCGCTCGCCGACGCGCAGGCGGCCCACGCGCTCACCCGGGCCCGGGCGACCCGCAGCCCGCTGGCCCACCACCGCCCGGACGACACCCCCGCGCCGACCCTGGCGGCGCTGGCCGACAAGCCGGCCCTCGTGGAGACCCTGCGCACCTGGCTTTCCCTGCACGGCAGCTGGGAGAGCACGGCCCTCGCCCTGGACATCCACCGCAACACGGTCCGCCAGCGCATCGCCCGCTGCGGCACGCTCCTGGACACGGACCTCGACGACCCGGACATCCGCATGGAGCTCTGGTTCGCGCTGCGCCGGACGCGGTGACGGTGTGACCGTCGTTCCACTCCCCGGAACCGATCACCGTTGCCCCGCGGCCCCCTGCACAATGGGCTCATGCCGATACCCGGATTGCCCAGCGACGTCCCGACCCGTGCCGCCCTGATCAAGCACCTCGTCCGCACGCGCATCGCGGGCGACGTGGCGACGCCCCGTGAGAACAACCTTTCGCACTACCGGAAGCTCGCGAACGGTGACCGCCACTACTGGCTGGGCCTGGAACTCGGCGACCGCTGGACGGACGAGGCCGACGTGCTCGCCGTCATGGCCGAACGCTGCGGGGTCGTGCCCGACGCGGCGCACCGCTCCGGCCAGGACACCATCGACCCCGAGCTGACGGTCGACGCCCTGGACCGGACGGCGGCGCGCCTGCGCAAGGCGGCGGAGGACAACCAGCGGGTCCTGTTCGCCACGGGCCACCCGGGCGGTCTCCTGGACGTCCACCGGGCGACGGCGACCGCCCTGCGCGCGGCGGGCTGCGAGATCATGACGATCCCCGAGGGCCTGGCCACGGACGAGGGCATGGTCTTCCAGTTCGCGGACGTGGCGATGCTGGAGCGCGGCGCGACGCTGTGGCACACGCACTCCCCCGACCCCATGGCGGCGATCCTCGACGGCCTCGCCCGCGAGGGCCGCGCGCTGCCGGACCTGGTCGTCGCCGACCACGGCTGGGCGGGCTGCGCGGCGCAGCGCGGCCTCGACTCCGTCGGTTACGCGGACTGCAACGACCCGGCCCTCTTCGTCGCCGAGTCCGAGGGCACGATGCAGGTGACGGTCCCCTTGGACGACCACGTGACGAGCCCGAGGCACTACGACCCGCTGACGGCCTACCTGCTGGACGCGGCGGGCCTCGTTTAGCCTCGGCGCCGGTCGAGCAAATCAAGCCCCGCCGTCGGACGAGAGCCAGCGGGGTCCGGGGCGGAGCCCCGAGTCGTCAACCACGGCGCCGCCTGCTCAATCGCCGCAGGGGGTGCATCACCACGGATTGAGCCCCTCCGTGCGGCGCGCCGCGAACCCCGGGGTCGGGTCGAGAAACACTCGCCGCACCGCGGGAAACCGCTCCCGGATCCGCCGCGAGGCGTCCTCGCACGCCCACTCGATCTGCGCCGCGGTGGACGCATCCCGGAAATCGACCTTCGCCGCGACGAGCGCCTCCCGCGGCCCCTGCACCAGCGTCGTCAGCTCGAGCACGGCCTCGACATGCGTGACCCCGAGCACGATCTCCCGGATCTCGTCCCGGAACGGCTTCGGCAACGGCCGCCCCACCAACAGCTCCGCGTTGGACCGCCCGAGCACCCACGCCACCCACAGCAGCAGCAACCCGATGCACAGGGACGCCGCCCCGTCCCACGCCCCCGACCCGGTGAGCTGCGCGCCGAGCAGCCCGCCGGCCGCGAGCAGCAGACCGGCGAGGGCCGCACTGTCCTCCAGTACGACGGCCTTCACCGCCGTGTCGGGGGTGTGCCGCAGATACGTACCGAAGGGCACCCGCACCCGGGCCGCCTCGCCCCGCGCCTGCTTCACGGCGGTCCGCAGCGAGAACCCCTCCAGCACGAAGGCGACGCCCAGCACCACGTACGACACGACGGGGTTGCCCAGTTCCTCGCCCGCGACGAGCGTGTGGATCCCGTCGTACAGGGAGAAGACGGCGCCGCCCACGAACGTGGCGACGGCCGCGAGCAGCGCCCATACGTAGCGCTCGCCGCCGTAGCCGAGCGGATGCTCCTCGTCGGCGGGCTTGTCGCTGCGCTTCAGGGAGGCGAGCAGCAGCAGTTCGGTGACGGTGTCGGCGAACGAGTGCGCGGCCTCGGAGAGCATCGCGCTGGAGCCGCTGATGACGCCCGCGACGGCCTTCGCGAGGGCGATGCCCAGGTTGGCCGCCGCGGCGACGAGCACCGTGAAGGCGCTCTCCCCGCCCGCTTCTTCCGTGCCGCCCGCACGATCGTCCGCCCGTACATCCATGTACGGCACGTTATGTCCGGTCAGCGCGGAACGCGAACGACGCCCTCCTGGATGACGGTGATCGCGAGCCGTCCGTCCTGCGTGTAGATCCGGGCCTGTCCGAGCCCGCGCCCACCGGACGTGGACGGCGACTCCTGGTCGTACAGCAGCCATTCGTCGGCCCGGAACGGCCGGTGGAACCACATCGCGTGGTCGAGGGAGGCGCCCACGACGTCGCCGACGGCCCAGCCGCCGCGCCCGTGGGCGAGCAGCACGGAGTCGAGGAGCGTCATGTCGGAGACGTAGGTGGCGAGGCAGACGTGCAGCAGCGGGTCGTCCGCGAGCTTGCCCCGCGCGCGGAACCAGACCTGGGAGCGCGGCGGCTGCGGGTCGCCGACGAAGGCGAACGGCGGCGCGTCCACGTACCGCAGGTCGACGGCCTCACGGGCCTCCAGGAGACGCTGGACGACCTCGGGCTTCAGCACGTCGTCGGCGTACCGCGGCAGCATCTCCTCCGCGGTCGGCAGCGACTCCGGGTCGGGCGCGGGCGGCATGTCGGCCTGATGGTCGAGCCCCTCCTCGTACGTCTGGAAGGACGCGGAGAGGTGGAAGATCGGCTGCCCGTGCTGGACGGCGACGACGCGCCGCGTCGTGAAGGAGCGGCCGTCGCGGATCCGGTCGACGGTGTAGACGATGGGCGCGCCCGGGTCCCCCGCGACGAGGAAGTACGCGTGCAGGGAGTGGGCGTGCCGGTCGGCCGGGACGGTGCGCCCGGCCGCGACCAGCGCCTGGGCCGCCACCTGCCCGCCGAAGACGCGCGGGACGACGGAGGACCGGGACTGGCCGCGGAAGATGTCCTCCTCGATCTGCTCGAGGTCGAGCAGATCGAGGAGGGATTCGAGTGCCTGATGCATGGGATCAGTTGTACCGAGCAAAGATTCTCTGCTGGTTACAGGCCCATGTTCTTCGCGATGATCATCTTCATGACCTCGCTGGTGCCGCCGTAGATGCGGTTCACGCGGTTGTCCGCGTACAGGCGGGCGATCGGGTACTCGTTCATGAACCCGTAGCCGCCGTGCAGCTGGAGGCAGCGGTCGATGACGCGGTGCGCGACCTCGGTGCAGAACAGCTTCGCGGACGCGGCCTCGGCGGCGGTCAGCTCACCGGCGTCGAGGGCCTCCAGGGCACGGTCGGCGACGGCCTCGGCGGCGTCCACCTCGGCCTGGCAGGCGGCGAGCTCGAACTTGGTGTTCTGGAAGGACGCGACCGGCTTGCCGAAGACGGTGCGCTCCTGGACGTACTCCTTGGCGAACCGGACGGCGGCCTTGGCCTGCGCGTACGCGCCGTAGGCGATGCCCCAGCGCTCGGAGGCCAGGTTCGTGCCGAGGTAGCCGAAGCCCTTGTTCTCCTCGCCGAGCAGGTCCTCGACGGGCACCTTCACGTCGACGAACGCCAGCTCGGCGGTGTCGGAGGTGCGCAGGCCCAGCTTGTCGAGCTTGCGGCCGATGGAGTAGCCCTCGGACTTGGTGTCGACGGCGAAGAGGGAGATGCCGAAGCGGCGGTCGTCCTCGCGCGGCGCGGAGGTGCGGGCGCAGACGATGACGCGGTCGGCGTGGACGCCGCCGGTGATGAAGGTCTTGGCGCCGTTGAGCACGTAGTGCGTGCCGTCGTCGGAGAGCTTGGCGGTGGTCTTCATGCCCGCGACGTCGGAGCCGGTGCCCGGCTCGGTCATCGCGAGGGCCCACATCTCCTCGCCGGAGACGAAGTTCGGCAGGTAGCGCTTCTTCTGCTCGTCGGTGGCGAGCATCTTGATGTACGGCAGGGCGAGCAGCACGTGCACGCCGGAGCCGCCGAAGGAGACGCCCGCGCGGGCGGTCTCCTCGTACTGGATGGCCTCGAACTTGTGGGTGTCCAGGCCGGCGCCGTCGTACTCCTCGGGCACGTTGATGCCGAACAGGCCGAGCTCCGCCATCTTGGCGTACAGCTCGCGCGGCACGACGCCCTGCTGGAACCACTCGTCGTAATGGGGGACGACCTCGGCCTCGATGAAGGCGCGCAGGGTCTCCCGGAACGCCTCGTGGTCCTCATCAAAAACGGTACGGCGCACGGAGAACTCTCCCTCTACGACGAGTGTGCGGACGGCGGCAAGCGACTAAGCGCTTGCTCAGATGCAGGTTACCCGCGAGTCGCAAGGAGCGTCCAGAGATACAGGTCACTCCGCGGCGGCCGCCGACCTCACTCTGCGGCAGCCGCGGCGAACGCGCCACGCGCCAGCTTGTGCAGCATCCCCGCGGTCGCCGTCCTGCCGGGCAGCGAGCCCGGACGGCTCAGGTGCGGGGTCGAGTTCAGCAGCCCGAAGACCGCGTGCACGGCCACGCGCGCGTGCGCCTCCACCAGTTCGGGGTAGACCTTGCGCACCGCGTCCACCCACAGCTCCACGTACTGGCGCTGCAACTGGCGCACCAGCTTGCGGTCGCTGTCGCGCAGCCGGTCGAGCTCGCGGTCGTGCAGCGTGATCAGGTCGCGGTCGTCGAGCGCGAAGTCGATGTGCCCCTCGATGAGCGAGTCGAGCAGCGCCTCCGGCCCGTGCTCGGCCTCGGCGACCCGCCGCTTGCCGCCGGTCAGCAGCTGTCCGCTGATCCCGACGAGCAGCTCGGCGAGCATCGCGTCCTTGCCGGCGAAGTGCCGGTACAGGCCGGGGCCGCTGATGCCGACCGCCGCCCCTATCTCGTCCACCCCCACGCCGTGGAACCCGCGCTCGGCGAAGAGCCGCGCGGCCTCCCTGAGGATCTGCTCGCGGCGGGTGGGGGCGTCGGTTCTCGTGGCCATGAGGCAATTCTAGACAGGGACGTTAGCGAGCGTTAACCTGACGGAAACGGGTTAACGCTCATTAACTTTCTGGGTACGGGCAAGGGGGCTCGAAGCCATGCAGGAGGCACCGGAGCTGACCAGCGCGGCGGAGCCCGCGTCGGAGGCCTGGCGGGCCAATGAGGCGGCGCACCGGGCGCTCGGCGAGGAGCTGCGCGCGAAGCTCGCCGCGGCCCGGCTCGGCGGCGGCGAGAAGGCGCGGGCGCGGCACACCGCGCGTGGCAAGCTGCTGCCGCGCGACCGGGTGGACGCGCTGCTCGACCCCGGCTCCCCGTTCCTGGAGCTGGCGCCGCTCGCGGCGGACGGGATGTACGAGGGGCAGGCCCCGGCGGCCGGGGTGATCGCCGGGATCGGCCGGGTCAGCGGCCGCGAGTGCGTGATCGTCGCCAATGACGCGACGGTCAAGGGCGGCACGTACTACCCGATGACGGTGAAGAAGCACCTGCGCGCGCAGGAGGTGGCCCTGGAGAACCGGCTGCCGTGCGTCTACCTGGTGGACTCCGGCGGCGCCTTCCTGCCGATGCAGGACGACGTGTTCCCGGACCGCGAGCACTTCGGGCGGATCTTCTACAACCAGGCGCGGATGTCGGGCGCGGGCATCCCGCAGATCGCGGCGGTCCTCGGTTCGTGCACGGCGGGCGGGGCGTACGTCCCGGCGATGAGCGACGAAGCGGTGATCGTCCGGAACCAGGGCACGATCTTCCTGGGCGGCCCGCCGCTGGTGAAGGCGGCCACGGGCGAGGTGGTGACGGCCGAGGAGCTGGGCGGCGGCGAGGTCCACTCGCGGATCTCGGGCGTGACGGACCACCTGGCGGAGGACGACGCGCACGCGCTGCGGATCGTGCGGACCATCGTCTCGACGCTGCCGGAGCGCGGTCCGCTGCCGTGGGCGGTGAAGGCGGCCATCGAGCCGAAGGTGGACCCGGCGGGGCTCTACGGCGCGGTGCCGGTCGACTCGCGGACCCCGTACGACGTGCGGGAGGTCATCGCGCGCGTAGTGGACGGTTCGCGGTTCGCCGAGTTCAAGTCGGAGTACGGGCAGACGCTGATCACCGGTTTCGCGCGGATCCACGGGCACCCGGTCGGCATCGTCGCGAACAACGGCATCCTGTTCGCCGAATCCGCCCAGAAGGGCGCCCACTTCATCGAGCTGTGCGACCAGCGCGGCATTCCGCTGCTGTTCCTCCAGAACATCTCGGGCTTCATGGTCGGCAAGGACTACGAGGCGGGCGGCATCGCCAAGCACGGCGCCAAGATGGTCACGGCGGTGGCCTGCACGCGCGTGCCGAAGCTGACCGTGGTGATCGGCGGTTCGTACGGCGCGGGCAACTACTCGATGTGCGGCCGGGCGTACTCGCCCCGCTTCCTGTGGATGTGGCCCGGCGCGAAGATCTCCGTGATGGGCGGCGAGCAGGCCGCCTCGGTGCTCGCGACCGTCAAGCGTGACCAGCTGGAGGCGCGCGGCGAACAGTGGGCGGCCGAGGACGAGGACGCCTTCAAGGCCCCGATCCGCGCCCAGTACGAGTCGCAGGGGAATGCCTACTACGCGACGGCCCGGCTGTGGGACGACGGCGTGATCGACCCGATGGAGACCCGCCAGGTCCTCGGCCTGGCCCTGACCGCGTGTGCCAACGCGCCGCTGCCGGAGAAGTCCGCCGGCTTCGGCGTCTTCCGGATGTGAGGGGCGGACCAGACGTGTTCGAGACGGTACTTGTGGCCAACCGCGGCGAGATCGCGGTGCGCGTCATCCGTACGCTGCGGGCGCTCGGCATCCGCTCCGTGGCGGTCTACAGCGACGCCGACGCGGACGCGCGGCATGTGCGCGAGGCGGACGAGGCGGTGCGGATCGGCCCGCCGGCGGCCACCGAGAGCTACTTGGTGGCGGAGCGGCTGATCGAGGCCGCGGCGGCGACCGGCGCACAGGCGGTGCACCCGGGGTACGGATTCCTGGCGGAGAACGCGGAGTTCGCGCGGGCCTGCGAGGAGGCGGGCCTGGTCTTCATCGGCCCGCCCGCCGAGGCCATCGCCCTGATGGGCGACAAGATCCGCGCCAAGGAGACGGTGAGCACGGCCGGGGTCCCGGTGGTACCGGGCGGCCGCGACCCGGAACTGGCCGAGGCGGCCCGGAAGTTGGGCGCACCCGTCCTCATCAAGCCCAGCGCGGGCGGCGGCGGCAAGGGCATGCGCCTCGTGCGCGACCTCACCGCCCTGGACGAGGAGATCGCGGCCGCCCGGCGCGAGGCGCGGACCTCCTTCGGCGACGACACACTCCTCGTGGAGCGCTGGATCGACCGCCCCCGCCACATCGAGATCCAGGTCCTGGCGGACGGCCACGGGAACGTGGTGCACCTCGGCGAGCGCGAGTGCTCCCTCCAGCGCCGCCACCAGAAGATCGTCGAGGAGGCGCCCTCGGTGCTGCTCGACGAGGCCACGCGCGCGGCGATGGGCGCGGCGGCCGTGGAGGCGGCGCGCTCCTGCGGCTACCGGGGCGCGGGCACGGTGGAGTTCATCGTGCCGGGCGAGGACCCGGCCGCGTACTGCTTCATGGAGATGAACACGCGCCTCCAGGTCGAGCACCCGGTGACCGAGCTGGTCACGGGCGTGGACCTGGTGGAGTGGCAGGTCCGGGTCGCGGCGGGCGAACAACTCCCCTTCACACAGGACGACATCACGCTCACCGGGCACGCGGTGGAGGCCCGCCTGTGCGCGGAAGACCCGGCGCGCGGCTTCCTCCCCTCCGGCGGCACGGTCCTGGCGCTGAGCGAACCCGAGGGCGAGGGCATCCGGGTCGACTCCGGCCTCACCGAGGGCACGGAGGTCTCCAGCCTCTACGACCCGATGCTCGCGAAGATCATCGCGTACGGCCCCGACCGGGGCACGGCGCTGCGCAGGCTGCGGGCGGCGCTCGCCCGCACGGTGACGCTGGGCGTGCCGACGAACGCCGGGTATCTGCGGCGCCTGCTCGCCCACCCGGACGTCGTGGCGGGCGAGTTGGACACCGGCCTGGTGGAGCGCGCGACGGACGAGCTGGTCGACGCGGAGGTCCCCGCGGGGATCTACGCGGCGGCGGGCGTGCTGCGCCAGGAGCGGCTCGCCCCGGCGCCGACCGAGGGCTGGACGGACCCGTTCGACCGGCCGAGCGGCTGGCGGCTCGGCGGCGAACCGGCGTGGACCGTGCACCCCTTGAGGGCCGCGGGCCACGACCCGGTCGAGGTCCGGGTGCGCGGCACCGAGGTCCTGGTCGACGGCGTGCCCACCGCTCCCGCCCGCCTCACCGCGACCGCGGGCGACTGGCTGGCACGCGAGGGCGACGCCTGGCACGTCCGGGACCACGACCCGGTGGCGGCGAACCTGACCGGGTCGGGGGCCGGCGGCGCGGGCTCCCTGACCGCCCCGATGCCCGGCACGGTGACCGTGGTGAAGGTCGCCGTCGGTGACCAGGTGACGGCGGGCCAGAGCCTGTTGGTGGTGGAGGCGATGAAGATGGAACACGTGATCACGTCCCCGCACGCGGGCACGGTGAGCGAGCTGGACGTATCGCCGGGGACGACGGTGGCGATGGACCAGGTCCTCGCGGTCGTCGCCCCCGAGGAGACGGCCGACGGCGGGGAGGCCGCGCGATGACCGCCACGCCACAGCTCCCCATGGTCGTCCCCGCCCAGGGCCTCCCGGCCCGCGTCCGGATCCACGAGGTGGGCGCGCGCGACGGGTTGCAGAACGAGAAGCGGGCCGTGCCCACGGAGGTGAAGGCGGAGTTCGTCCACCGCCTCGCCGCCTCCGGCCTCACCACCATCGAGGCCACGAGTTTCGTGCACCCCAAGTGGGTGCCCCAACTGGCGGACGCGGAGGACCTGTTCCCGCTCGTCCAGGACCTCTCGCCCGGCGTCCACCTCCCCGTCCTCGTACCGAACGGGCGGGGCCTCGACCGGGCGCTGGCCCTCGGGGCCGACCGCGTCGCCGTGTTCGCCAGCGCCACCGAGTCCTTCGCGAAGGCGAACCTGAACCGGACGGTGGCGGAGTCCCTGGCCGTCTTCGAGCCGGTCGTGGCGCGCGCCAAGGAGTCGCGGGCGCACGTCCGCGGCTACCTCTCCATGTGTTTCGGCGACCCGTGGGAGGGCCCGGTCCCGGTCCACCAGGTCGTCTCCGTCGCCAAGTCCCTGATGGACATGGGCTGCGACGAGCTGAGCCTCGGCGACACCATCGGCGTGGCCACCCCCGGTCACGTACAGGCACTTCTGGCGGAGCTGACCGAGGAGGGCGTGCCGACGACCGCGATCGGCGTGCACTTCCATGACACGTACGGCCAGGCGCTCGCCAACACCCTGGCGGCGCTCCAGCACGGCGTGAGCACGGTGGACGCCTCCGCGGGCGGCCTCGGCGGCTGCCCGTACGCGAAGAGCGCCACCGGCAATCTCGCCACCGAGGACCTCGTCTGGATGCTGCGCGGACTCGGCATCGAGACCGGGGTCGACCTCGGCCGTCTCACCGACACCAGCAGGTGGATGGCCGGGCACCTGGGCCGGCCCAGCCCGTCCCGCACCGTTCGCGCCCTCGCACCCGAGGCCGACGCCGACACCCATGCCGATCCCGGCCAGGAGCAGTGAGGCAGTCATGGATCACCACCTCTCCCCCGAGCACGAGGAACTCCGGCGCACCGTCGAGGAGTTCGCGCACGACGTCGTCGCCCCGAAGATCGGCGACTTCTACGAGCGGCACGAGTTCCCCTACGAGATCGTCCGCGAGATGGGCCGCATGGGCCTGTTCGGACTGCCGTTCCCCGAGGAGTACGGCGGCATGGGCGGCGACTATCTGGCGCTCGGCATCGCCCTGGAGGAGTTGGCGCGCGTCGACTCCTCGGTCGCGATCACGCTGGAGGCCGGGGTCTCGCTCGGCGCCATGCCGATCCATCTCTTCGGCACCGAGGAGCAGAAGCGTCAGTGGCTGCCGAAGCTGTGCGCGGGCGAGGTCCTCGGCGCGTTCGGTCTCACCGAACCCGAGGCCGGCTCGGACGCGGGCGGCACCCGCACCACGGCCGTGCGGGACGAGGAGACCGGCGACTGGGTCATCAATGGCACGAAGTGCTTCATCACCAACTCGGGCACGGACATCACGGGCCTGGTGACGGTCACGGCGGTCACCGACCGCACGGCGGACGGCCGCCCGGCGATCTCCTCGATCATCGTCCCGTCCGGCACACCGGGGTTCACGGTGGCGGCGCCCTACTCGAAGGTGGGGTGGAACGCGTCGGACACCCGTGAGCTGCACTTCGACGACGTCCGGGTGCCCGCCGCGAACCTGCTGGGCACGGAGGGCCGGGGCTTCGCCCAGTTCCTGCGGATCCTCGACGAGGGGCGCGTCGCGATCTCGGCGCTCGCCACGGGCCTCGCGCAGGGGTGCGTCGACGAGTCGGTGAAGTACGCCAAGGAGCGCCGTGCGTTCGGGCAGGCCATCGGCGGGTACCAGGCCATCCAGTTCAAGATCGCCGACATGGAGATGAAGGCGCACACGTCCCGGCTCGCGTGGCGGGACGCGGCGTCGCGGCTCGTCGCGGGGGAACCGTTCAAGAAGGAGGCGGCCCTCGCGAAGCTGTACTCGTCGACGGTGGCGGTGGACAACGCGCGTGAGGCGACGCAGATCCACGGCGGGTACGGGTTCATGAACGAGTACCCGGTCGCCCGCATGTGGCGGGACTCCAAGATCCTGGAGATCGGGGAGGGCACGAGTGAGGTGCAGCGGATGCTGATCGCGCGGGAGCTGGGCCTGACCACGTAGAGCCCCGCCGGCACCGGTCGAGCGATTCGAGCCCCTCCGGGGGCTTGATCGGGACGTCCCCCGCCCCCTGGACAACGACAGAACTTAGGTTAACCTACCCTGAGTTTACGTCCCGTCCGGCCGACGCCCCGGCACGTCCGAAAGTAGTCCGTATGTCCAACGCCCGACTGTCCCGCCCCACCCGCCGCGGCATCCTCGCCGCGACCGGCGCCATCGGCCTCGGGGCCGCGCTCGCCGCCTGCGGCGACGGCGGCTCCAAAGACGGCGGCTCCAGCCCGGCGGGCGCCGCGAAGAAGTCCGGCCCCTGGTCGTACAAGGACGACCGCGGCAAGACCGTGAAGCTGGACAAGGTCCCCACGGAGATCGTCGCCTTCACCGGCATGGGCGCCGCCCTGTACGACTACGGCATCCAGGTCAAGGGCGTCTTCGGCCCGACCACCACGAAGGGCGGCAAGCCCGACGTCCAGGCCGGTGACATGCCGGTCGACAAGGTCACCGTCATCGGCAACGAGTGGGGCCAGTTCAACATCGAGAAGTACGCGGGGCTCGCCCCCCAGGTACTGATCACCACGATCTTCGACGGCGCGGGCACCCTCTGGTACGTCCCCGAGGAGTCCGCCAAGAAGGTCGCCAAGCTCGCCCCGAGCGTCGGCATCTCGGTCTACGACCGCCAGCTGACGACCCCGCTGGAGCACGTCTACAAGCTGGCCGAGTCGCTCGGCGCCGACCTGAAGGCCGACAAGGTCGTCAAGGCCAAGAAGCGCTTCGAGGACGCCGCGGCCCGGCTGCGCAAGGCGGCCAAGGCCAACCCCGACATCAAGGTGCTCGCGGGCAGCGCGAGCCCCGACATCTTCTACGTGTCGGGCACGAACCTCTCCATCGACCTGGAGTACTTCAAGGCGCTCGGCGTGAACTTCGTGGAGCCCTCGGAGGGCGCGAAGAAGGCGTCCGGCGGCTGGTTCGAGAACCTGAGCTGGGAGAACGTCAACAAGCACAAGGCCGACATCATCATGATGGACGACCGCGCCCAGGCGATTCAGCCCGCCGACATCGACGAGCCGACCTGGAAGAAGCTGCCGGCGGTCAAGGCCGGCCAGGTCATCGCCCGCTCCCCCGAGCCGATCCTCTCCTACGACAAGTGCGCTCCCATGCTGGAGAACCTCGCGAAGGCCATCGAGACGGCGAAGAAGGTGTCCTGATCCCATGACGACGACGGCCGAAGCCCCCGCTGTTGCCCCTTTCCGATTCTTCGATCTGCAAGTGGTCCGCACGCGGCGGCTCGGCCCGTCGCTCCTCAGGGTCACCTTCACAGGCCCCGACCTCGCCGACTTCCACGGCGGCGGCCGGGACCAGTCCCTCTCCCTCTTCCTGCCGCACCCGGGCCAGGAGGCTCCCGTGCTCCCGCCGGCCACGCCCGGCGACGACGGCCGCGGCTGGCACGCCGCGTACCGGGCGATCCCGGACGACGAGCGCGCGATCATGCGCTCGTACACGCTGAGCGGCCAGCGCCGCTTCCCCGCGGAGGAAGTCGACATCGACTTCGTGCTGCACGACGACGACCCGTCGACGTCCGGCCCCGCCTGCCGCTGGGCCCGCGCCGCGGCCCCCGGCGACCGTGCCGTCGTGCTCGGCCCGGCGATCGCCGACAACGCCGCGGTGCGCTGCCGCCCCCAGGACGACTTCGACCAGATCCTCATGTGGGGCGACGAGACGGCACTGCCGGCCGCGCTCGGCGTCCTGGCCTGGCTGCCCGAACACGTCTCGGCGCACGTGTACTTGGAGGTTCCGCACCGCGCGGACATCCAGCCGGTCATCACGCTCGCGGACGTCCAGGTGACCTGGCTGGTCCGCGACGAGGGCGCGCCCTCCGTGGTGGACGCGGTGCGCGCGGCCCGGCTCCCCGAGGCCACAAGTCCGTACGCCTGGCTGGCCGGTGAGTCCGGAACGATGAAGGAGCTGCGGCGGCACCTGGTGCGCGAGCGCGGCTACGACAAGCGTGCGGTCACCTTCGTCGGGTACTGGCGGCGCGGCATGAGCGAGGACGCGCTGCGGGCGGCGTAACCGCCATCGCCGCAACACCCGCCGCCGCAACACCCATCGCTTGGTTCACAGCAGAACATTCCAGCCATTCCAGCCACAGAACAGGGGGCGGGGTCGCGAGCCGAAGTTAGGTTAGGCTAACCTAATCGAAGGGCTCGCGACCTCGCCCTTTTTCCTGCCCCACCCGGGAACCACCCCACCCCACCCGGAGGAACCGTTCATGCGCTCGCACCTGCTCAATGACACCACCGCGGAGCTGTACCGCAGTTCCGTGACCGAGGGAGTCGAGCGGGTGGCGGCCAAACTCGCCACCACCACAAGGCCGTTCACCGGCGTCACCCCCGACGCACTCGCCCCCACCGTCGACGCCGTCGACCTGGACGAGCCGCTCCAGGACACCATCGCCGCCCTGGACGAGCTGGAGGACGTGTACCTCCGCGACGCCGTCTACTTCCACCACCCCCGCTATCTCGCCCACCTCAACTGCCCGGTCGTCATCCCGGCCGTGCTCGGCGAGGCGATCCTCGCCGCGGTCAACTCCTCGCTCGACACCTGGGACCAGTCCGCGGGCGGCACGCTCATCGAGCGCAAGCTCATCGACTGGACCACCGGGCGGATCGGCCTCGGCCCCGCCGCCGACGGCGTGTTCACCTCCGGCGGCTCCCAGTCCAACCTCCAGGCGCTGCTGCTCGCCCGGGAGGAGGCCAAGTCGAAGGATCTGGCCAAACTCCGCGTCTTCGCCTCCGAGGTCAGCCACTTCAGCGTCAAGAAGTCCGCGACGCTGCTCGGCCTCCCCGCGGAGGCGGTCGTCTCCGTCCCGGTCGACCGGGAGAAGCGCATGCAGACGGTGGCCCTCGCCGCCGAGCTGCAGCGCTGCCGCGAGAACGGGCTCGTCCCGATGGCCGTCGTCGCGACCGCGGGGACGACGGACTTCGGTTCCATCGACCCGCTCCCCGAGATCGCCGAGCTGTGCGCCCAGTACGACACGTGGATGCACGTCGACGCCGCGTACGGCTGCGGACTGCTCGTCTCCAACAAGAACCGCGACCGGATCGACGGCATCGAGCGCGCCGACTCGGTCACCGTGGACTACCACAAGTCCTTCTTCCAGCCCGTGAGTTCGAGCGCGATCCTGGTCCGCGACGGCGCCACCCTGCGGCACGCCACGTACCACGCGGAGTACCTCAACCCGCGGCGCACGGTCGCCGAGCGGATCCCCAACCAGGTCGACAAGTCCCTGCAGACGACGCGCCGCTTCGACGCGCTCAAGCTGTGGCTGACGCTGCGCGTGATGGGCGCCAAGGGCATCGGCTCCCTCTTCGACGAGGTCTGCGACCTGGCCCGGGAGGGCTGGCAGCTGCTCGCCGCCGACCCGCGCTTCGACGTGGTCGTGGAGCCGAGCCTGTCCACGCTCGTCTACCGCTACATCCCGGCCGACGCCACCGACCCCGCGGAGATCGACCGCGCCAACCTCTACGCCCGCAAGGCCCTGTTCGCCTCCGGTGACGCCGTCGTCGCGGGCACCAAGGTCGGCGAGCGCCAGTACCTGAAGTTCACCCTGCTCAACCCCGAGACGACACTCGCCGACATCCGAGCCGTCCTCGACCTCATCGCCGGCCACGCCGAGCAGTACCTGGGAGACACCCTTGACCGCGCATCCTGAGACGACGAAGAACACCGTGTACGACTTCATCGGGATCGGGCTCGGCCCCTTCAACCTCGGCCTGGCCGCGCTCACCGAACCGATCGACGAGCTGAACGGCCTGTTCATCGAGTCCAAGCCGGACTTCGAGTGGCACTCGGGCATGTTCCTCGACGGCGCGCACCTCCAGACCCCGTTCATGTCGGACCTGGTGACGCTCGCCGACCCCACCTCGCCGTACTCCTTCCTCAACTACCTGAAGGAATCGGGGCGGTTGTACTCGTTCTACATCCGCGAGAACTTCTATCCGCTGCGCGTCGAGTACAACGACTACTGCCGTTGGGCGGCCGCCAAGCTGTCGTCCATCCGCTTCTCGACGACCGTCACCGAGGTCCGCTACGACGACGGGGACGAGCTCTACGTCATCAGCACGGACAAGGGCGACACGTACCGCGCCCGCCGCCTCGTCCTCGGCACCGGCACCCCGCCGTACGTGCCCGAGGCCTGCCAGGGGCTCGGCGGCGACGGAGTCATCCACAACTCCCGCTACGTGCAGCACAGGGAGCAGCTCCAGAAGAAGAAGTCGATCACGCTGATCGGCTCCGGGCAGTCCGCCGCCGAGATCTACTACGACCTCCTCGGCGAGATCGACGTGCACGGCTACCGGCTGAACTGGGTGACGCGCTCGCCGCGCTTCTTCCCGCTGGAGTACACCAAGCTCACGCTGGAGATGACGTCCCCGGACTACATCGACTACTTCCACGCGCTGCCGGAGCAGAAGCGCTACTCCCTGGAGGAGCGCCAGAAGGGCCTGTTCAAGGGCATCGACGGCGAGCTGATCGACGCGATCTTCGACCTGCTCTACCAGAAGGGCCTGAACGGCCCGGTCCCGACGCGGCTGCTCACCAACTCGGCGCTGCGCACGGCGGACTACGACAACGGCACGTACACCCTCGGCCTGCACCAGGAGGAGCAGGACAAGGAGTTCGAGCTGGAGACCGAGGGCCTGATCCTCGCCACGGGCTACAAGTACGCGACTCCCGCCTTCCTCGAGCCGGTCAAGGACCGCATCCGCTGGGACGGCAAGGGCCGCTACGACGTCGCCCGCAACTACTCGATCGACACCACGGGCCGCGGCATCTTCCTGCAGAACGCGGGCGTGCACACCCACTCGATCACCAGCCCGGACCTGGGCATGGGCGCCTACCGCAACAGTTACATCATCGGCGAGCTGCTCGGCACCGAGTACTACCCCGTCGAGAAGACCATCGCCTTCCAGGAGTTCGCAGCATGAGCAACACGAGCACCCCGAGCAACACGAGCACCTCGAAAAGCGCCGTAGGGAAACTGACCCTCCGGCCCGTCGACGCACAGGCCGACGCCGAGCTGCTGCACCGCTGGGTCACCGACCCCAAGGCCGCGTTCTGGCTGATGCAGGACGCCAAGCTCCAGGACGTCGAGCGCGAGTACATGTCGATCGCGGCGCACGAGCACCACGACGCGTTCCTCGGCCTGCACGACGGCATACCGGCGTTCCTGATGGAGCGCTACGACCCCCGTTACGTCGAGCTGGTCGGCCTGTACGAGCCCGAGCCCGGCGACATCGGCATGCACTTCCTCACCGCGCCCTCGGACGTCCGCGTCCCCGGCTTCACGCGCGCCGTGATCACCGCGGTGATGGAGTCCCTGTTCGCCGACCCGTCGGTGAACCGCGTCGTCGTCGAACCCGACGTCGGCAACAAGGCAGTGCACGCCCTGAACGAGGCCGTCGGCTTCGTCCCCGAGCGTGAGATCGACAAGCCCGAGAAGAAGGCGCTGCTGAGCTTCTGCACGCGCGCCCAGTTCGAAGCGGCCACGGGAAGGACGACCGCAGCATGACCATCGCCGACGCCGCCACCCACCTCTCCCCCGAGCACTGGGCCGAGGCCAACCGCCTCCTCATCCGCAAGGCACTCGCCGAGTTCAGCCACGAGCGGCTCCTCATACCCGAGGCCGCCACGGGCCCCGACCTGTACTCCGTCCTCAGCGACGACGGCCTGACCCGCTACGAGTTCACCGCGCGCCGGCTGCGCCTGGACCACTGGCAGGTCTCCGCCGACTCGATCACCCGGCACCGCGACGGCGCCGAACTCCCGCTGAACGCCCTGCAGTTCTTCATCGAGCTGAAGGACAGCCTGGGCCTGAGCGACTCGACGCTCCCGGTCTACCTGGAGGAGATCTCCTCCACGCTCTCCGGCACCTGCTTCAAACTGACGAAGCCGTACGTGAACTCCGCCGAACTCGCCGCCACCGGCGACTTCCAGGAGATCGAGACGGGCATGACCGAGGGCCACCCCTGCTTCGTCGCGAACAACGGCCGCCTCGGCTTCGGCGTCCACGAGTACCTCTCGTACGCCCCCGAGACCGCGAGCCCCGTCCGGCTGATCTGGCTGGCGGCGAGCCGCGAGCGCGCCGCGTTCACGGCGGGCGTGGGCCTGGAGTACGAGTCGTTCTTCCGCGCCGAGCTGGGCCAGGAGACCCTCGACCGCTTCGACGGCGTCCTGCGCGACAAGGGCCTCGACCCGGCCGACTACCTCCTGATCCCCGCCCACCCGTGGCAGTGGTGGAACAAGCTCTCCGTCACGTTCGCCGCCGAGGTCGCGCAGCAGAACCTGGTGTGCCTGGGCGAGGGCGACGACGAGTACCTGGCGCAGCAGTCGATCCGCACGTTCTTCAACAAGAGCGCGCCGGCCAAGCACTACGTGAAGACGGCCCTGTCGGTCATCAACATGGGCTTCATGCGCGGCCTTTCGGCGGCGTACATGGAGGCGACGCCTGCGATCAACGACTGGCTCGCGAACCTCATCGAGAACGACGAGGTCCTCAAGGACACCGGCCTGACGATCATCCGCGAGCGCGCGGCCGTCGGCTACCGGCACCTGGAGTACGAGGCCGCCACCGACCGCTACTCGCCGTACCGCAAGATGCTGGCGGCGCTGTGGCGCGAGTCCCCGGTGGACTCGCTCGGCGAGGGCGAGCGCCTGGCTACGATGGCGTCCCTCCTGCACGTGGACCGCGAGGGCAAGTCCTTCGCGGGCGCCCTGATCGAGCGCTCGGGCCTGACCCCGCGCGAGTGGCTGAAGCCGTACCTGAAGTCGTACCTCACCCCGCTCCTCCACAGCTTCTACGCCTACGACCTGGTGTTCATGCCGCACGGCGAGAACGTCATCCTGGTCCTGGACGAGCAGGGCGTCGTCAAGCGGTCGATCTTCAAGGACATCGCCGAGGAGATCGCGGTGATGGACATGGACGCGGTCCTGCCGCCCGCCGTGGAGCGCATCAAGGCCGAAGTCCCCGACGACATGAAGCTGCTCTCCATCTTCACGGACGTCTTCGACTGCTTCTTCCGCTTCCTCGCGGCGAACCTCGTCGAGGACGGCGTCGTGGACGAGGAGACGTTCTGGTCGGCGGTCGCGGACTGCGTGCGCGACTACCAGGCGTCGATGCCCCAACTGGCGGAGAAGTTCGAGCGGTTCGACATGTTCGCCCCGCACTTCTCGCTCTCCGCCCTCAACCGCCTCCAGCTGCGCAACAACGAGCAGATGGTCGACCTGGCGGACCCCTCGGGCGCCCTGCAGCTCGTGGGCGACCTGGAGAACCCCATCGCGTAACGGGGTTTGTCCGGTCCTGTGGACCAGGGGCTCGGGAGACGGTCCTCCCGGGCCCCTTTCCCGTACGAGAATGGCGGCATGGCGGAAATCATCCAGCGCGACGGCACGTGGACGTATCTCGGGGACACGCTGCGGCTGGTGCCGGGGCGCGACAAGGGCGTGAGCCCGCTGCGCAAGGCGCTGGGCGAGCTGACCGTGCCGCTGACGGCGCTCGCCGGGGCCTCCTTCGAACAGGGCAAGAAGACGGGCCGGCTGCGCCTGCGGCTGCGCGACGGCGCCGACCCGCTGCTCCAGGCGACGGGCGGCAAACTGTCCGAGGCCACGGACCCGTACCAGCTCACCGTCGAATCGGACCGCTACGGCGTCGCCGAGTACTTCGTGGACGAGGTGCGCAACGCGCTGCTGCTCGACGAGGTCCCCGCCACGCCCTGCTCCTCGTACCTGCTGCCGGGCCCCGCCGTGCCGCTGTCCGTCTCCGCCGGGGACGGCACGGCGAGCTTCGACGGGGAGCGGGTGCGCCTGGAGTGGAACTGGAAGACCGAGGAGGCGAAGTCCTCGGCGGGCACGCGGGTGCTCGAGCTCGGCGACATCACGGCCGTCGAGTGGCAGCCGGCCATCGGCCTGGAGAACGGCTGCCTGCGCTTCACGGTCCGCTCGTCACCGACGAAGGCGCCGCCGAAGTACGACCCGAACTCCATCGAACTGTGGGGCTTCAAGAAGGACCCGCTGATGGCCCTGGTGGCGGCGGCGGTCCAGGCCCGCCTCCCGCACGCGGCCCCGGCCCCCGCCCTGGAGGAGACCCCGCCTCCCCCGCAGCTCCCGGCGGAGGACGACCACGACGCCCTCCTCCGCCGCCTGCGCGAGCTGGGCGACCTCCACCGCGAGGGCGTCCTGACGGAGGAGGAGTTCAAGCTCGCGAAGGCGGCTCTGCTCAAGCGGATGTGACCTACGCGCGCACCTTCCGCGCCACCACGAACCGGTCGACCTCCGCGCCCGTCTCCGCCAGCCCCCGAACGGTCAGCTTCGCCGTACGCCCCACGGGCGCGGGCTCCACGTCGACCCGCAGGAACGAATAGTTGGTGTACCGCACCCGCGACCAGTCGACGGTGACGTCCTTCTTGCCGCCCTCCTGGGTCACGTACGAGGCGAAGGGGTCGACCTTCTTCTCGTGCCCCTCGTAGGAGTCCTCGACCGGGAACTCGTAGAGCCCCTTGCCCGCCGCCCCCGCGGTGACGTACACGACGCCGTCCGTCTCCGGGTACGCCGTGCCGCCGATCGGCAGCTCCTTGGTCACCTTGTCGCCCTTGAGCACATCCGTGCGCTCGTACACGTGGTTGTGCCCGTTGATCACCAGGTCGACCGTGTACTTCTCGAACAGCGGCACCCACTCCTTGCGCACCCCGCCCTCGGAGGCGTGCGCGGAGGCGGTGCAGTAGGCGCAGTGGTGGAAGAAGACGACAACGAAATCGATCCCGGAACCCGGCGCCCGGAACTTCCGCAACTGCCGCTCGAACCAGGTGGTCTGGGTCCCCCCGCTCACCCCCAGGTTCGCCGGAATCTCGTACGACACGTCGTTCGCGTCGAGCGAGACGACGGCCGTGTTCCCGTGCACGAAGGAGTAGGCGCCCGGCAGGTTCTTCGGGTCGGGCCCGTTCGTCGGCGGCGCGAACCGGGCCTCCTGGCTCCCGTACCCGTTCGGCGAGTACCAGGCCTCCATGTCGTGGTTGCCGTACGACACCATCCACGGCACGGACTTGGCGACGGTCTCGGTCTGCGCGAGAAACAGGTCCCAGGTGCGCGCGTCGAACGTGTCGCTGGTCTTCCCCTGCCCGGAGGGATCGGCGTACGCGATGTCGCCCGCGTGCAGGTGGAAGGCGGGGCCCTGCGCGAGGATCAGGCTGTCGTTGGCGAGCGCGTGGTAGCTGACGCCCTGGTCGCCGAAGGCGGTGAACGTGAAGCGCTCGGAGCGGGACGGCGCGGTGGTGAACGTGCCGATGGTGCCCGCGAACTTCGGCGAGGCCGGGTCGAAGCCCTGGTGCCCGACCCCGTAGTAGTACGTCCTGCCGGGCTTGAGGTGCGTCAGCCTCGCGTGCACGTAGTACTGGGTGTGGTCGGCGCTGGTACCGACGCCCGCCGGGGTGTGCAGCGCCCGCAGCTCGGCCGGGATCTTCCGCGACAGCTCACCGGCAGCGGCCCCGACCCGGATGAACGGGTCCTTCACCGCGACCGGCACCTGCCAGGACACGGTCATCTCGGTGCGCGCGTCGTCACCGTAGGAGAGGTGCCGGCCGAAGGGCGCGACGAGCGCACCGTCGACGGCCTCCGTGGCGGCGGCCGGGGCCGTGCTGCTCGCGGCCCGCGCGGCACCCGGCACGAAGACCCCGCCCGCGACCGCGCCGATCGTGACGGCCCCGCCGCGCATCACGGTGCGCCGCGAGAACCGGCTGCGCAGATACTCGTGCTGCTCGGCGAGCGACCGGTCGGCGAGCTCGTCGGGTACGCCCATACGTGGAATGTCCATGGCCGGAAAGATGGCCCAGGCATCTATCCGGCGGGGGTACACGGGGTGAACGCGCCCCTAAATCAGCCCTGCTCATTCAAGCCCCTGCGGCGATTGAGCAGCGGGGCCCGGGGCGAAGCCCCGCGACCTCAGCCACGACCACCCGAGCGAATCCCTGCCCGATATCGGGCAGGATTCTTGCAAAACCCACCCGCACCCCCGAGGATCGGCTCGTGCACGAGGACCTGATCGACCACCTGACGCGCAGCACCGCCCTGAGCCGGGGCGAGGCGCTGCGGGTGATCCAGGACGTGCTCGCCTACTTCGACGAGTCGACGGAGGACTACGTCCGCCGCCGGCACCGCGAACTCCAGGGTCAGGGCCTGGTGAACGCGGAGATCTTCGAGCGGATCCTGGCGGATCTGCGCTACCGGGCGGTGTCGCCGCCGGAGCTCTCCCTCCGCCAGCTGCGCCGCATCGTCTACGGCTGAGGGGAATCTCAACACTTATGTGCGGAATCGTCGGTTACATCGGCAAGCGTGACGTCGCGCCGCTCCTTCTCGAAGGACTGCAGCGCCTGGAGTACCGCGGGTACGACTCCGCGGGCGTCGTCATCACCAGTCCCAAGGCCACCGGCCTGAAGATGGTCAAGGCCAAGGGCCGGGTGCGCGACCTGGAGGCCAGGGTCCCGGCCCGCTTCAAGGGCACCACCGGCATCGCCCACACCCGCTGGGCCACGCACGGCGCCCCGTCCGACGAGAACGCGCACCCGCACATGTCGGAGGACAACAAGGTCGCGGTCGTCCACAACGGCATCATCGACAACGCCTCCGACCTGCGCGCCAAGCTGGTTGCCGAGGGCGTCGAGTTCAGCTCGGAGACCGACACCGAGGTGCTCACCCACCTCATCGCCCGCTCCCAGCTGCCCGAGCTCGAGGACAAGGTCCGCGAGGCGCTGCACCTGATCGAGGGCACGTACGGCATCGCGGTCGTGCACGCCGACTTCCCGGACCGCATCGTGGTCGCGCGCAACGGCTCGCCGGTCGTCCTCGGCATCGGCGACAAGGAGATGTTCGTCGCCTCCGACATCGCCGCGCTGATCACCCACACCCGCCAGATCGTCACGCTCGACGACGGCGAGATGGCCACGCTGAAGGCCGACGACTTCCGTACGTACACCACGGCCGGCACCCGCACCGCCAACGAGCCGACCACCGTGGACCTCGAGGCCGCCTCCTTCGACATGGGCGACCACGACACGTACATGCACAAGGAGATCTCCGAGCAGGCCGACGCCGTGGACCGCGTGCTGCGCGGCCGCATCGACGACCGCTTCTCCACCGTGCACCTGGGCGGCCTCAACCTGGACGCCCGCGAGGCCCGCACCGTGCGCCGCGTGAAGATCCTCGGCTGCGGCACCTCGTACCACGCGGGTCTGATCGGCGCCCAGATGATCGAGGAGCTGGCCCGCATCCCCGCGGACGCCGAGCCGGCCTCCGAGTTCCGCTACCGCAACGCGGTGGTGGACCCCGACACCCTCTACATCGCGGTCTCCCAGTCCGGCGAGACGTACGACGTGCTGGCCGCCGTCCAGGAGCTGAAGCGCAAGGGCGCCCGCGTCTTCGGCGTCGTGAACGTCGTCGGCTCGGCCATCGCCCGCGAGTCGGACGCGGGCGTCTACGTCCACGCGGGCCCGGAGGTCTGCGTCGTCTCGACCAAGTGCTTCACCAACACGACGGTCGCCTTCGCGCTGCTCGCCCTGCACCTCGGCCGCATCCGCGACCTCTCGGTCGCCGACGGCAAGCGGATCATCGAGGGCCTGCGCAAGCTCCCGGCCCAGATCAGCGAGATCCTGGAGCAGGAGGCGGAGATCAAGAAGATCGCCGAGGAGTACGCGGACGCCCGCTCGATGATGTTCATCGGCCGCGTCCGTGGCTACCCGGTGGCCCGCGAGGCCTCCCTGAAGCTCAAGGAGGTCTCGTACATCCACGCCGAGGCCTACCCGGCCTCCGAGCTGAAGCACGGCCCGCTGGCCCTCATCGAGCCCGCGCTCCCGACGGTGGCGATCGTCCCGGACGACGACCTGCTGGAGAAGAACCGCGCCGCGATGGAGGAGATCAAGGCCCGCTCCGGCCGCATCCTCGCGGTCGCCCACCAGGAGCAGGAGAAGGCCGACCGCACGATCGTCGTCCCGAAGAACGAGGACGAGCTGGACCCGATCCTGATGGGCATCCCGCTCCAACTCCTCGCCTACCACACGGCCTTGGCCCTCGGCCGCGACATCGACAAGCCCCGCAACCTGGCGAAGTCGGTCACGGTCGAGTAGGCAGGGCTCAAGCCGACACAAACGGGTCCCGTACGCGCCACCATGCGTACGGGACCCGTTTTCGAGAGGGCCGGGGCCGCCCATTGCCCCGCCCCTTGGCCGTCGGCCGGCGGCCGTCACCCGCCGGCCATCAGCCCGCCCGGCATCTTCCAGCGACCCGTATGTACCCTTCACAAGGGCACAAAGCACCTCTACGCGAGAGTAGATTTATCCAGCGGCGCGAATCCGACGCCGGATCAACTGCGGTCGCACCGCGGGGACTTACCTACGGGATGACGATGACGGGCCGCTGCGCGCGCCGCGCAAGGCGTCCCGCGACCGAGCCGAAGATCCGCCCGACGAGCCCGTGGGTCGAGCCCACGACGATCGCGTCGGCCGAGTACTCGTGCCCGACCTCCTCCAGCTCGTGGCAGATGTCGCCACCGCGCTCGACGAGGATCCAGGGCACCTCGGACAGATACTCCGCACAGGCCAGCTCGAGCCCCAGGACCTCCGTGCGGTGATCCGGCACGTCCACGAACACGGGCGGCTCGCAGCCCGCCCACACCGTGGTGGGCAGCCGATTGGCCACATGGACGATGATCAGCCCCGAGCCCGAACGGTGGGCCATGCCGATCGCGTACGCCAGGGCCCGCTCGCTCGACATCGAGCCGTCGAAACCGACGACGACACCGTGCTTGAAAGCGGGATCACAGGCTTGACGTGTCTCTTCCGCCGCTCGGGGCGTCGCCGTGGGGTCGGCGACCTGCCGCTTGCGGTCCGCGGGTTCGGGGATTTCGTGACCGGCCATGAGTGTCTCGGCGTGTACCTCGTGGGCCTCTAAAGAGGGGACGACAACTGATCGGCGGAGCTGTGTCCGGGAATCATCTTCCCAACCCCATACCCCCAAGGGTACGGCGACACTCCTCCTCTGCCCAGACTCTGATTCCGGGCCCCAGAGCTGCGCCTTCTTCGTCGATGGTCTCGCTCCGCCGCGTTCAGGGGAGCATGCACGAGGGGCGACCGGATGGCAATGGTTGCTGCCCCGTACAGGCGGTTTGCGCACTCAACTGGGCGTCTGCGCTCCCCCGACGAAGTGACCAGGGCCGGTCGGCGGCGTTGAACTCGCGTACCGAAGACACAGGGAGCGCTCAGTGCCCGGACCGACCCCCGACCGGCGCCCCGGCGCCGCGCCCCACCACGACACGCCCCTGCCCGCGCGCTGGGCCGCCTTCAGCTGCGTTCTGGTGCCGCTCGCACTCGTCTGGTACGGCTCGTCCGCCGCGGGCGCCGGCGGCGCGGCCCTGGGCCTCGTGGCGATCACCGCGGCGTGCCGGCTGCTCCTTCGGCAGTCGGAACGCGGGGCTGCACAGTTGCACAGTGAACAATGCGGCGCGCATCGTGTTCAGTGCGAAGGAAGCGGACCGGACGCGCGCGACCGCGGCCGTCGGGCCGGGTGGGATACGCCGGTTGGCTGACCGGTTTCAACGCGACGCTCCGATAATTTTCAGCCAACTTGGGCCAGCGGGCCTCCCCTTGCGTTCCGCCTCCTCCAACCCCCTTGCCACCAGGGCGGAAACCACGAGGAAGGGCGCTTCAGCCCTACGGGGACCGGCCACGGAGTTGAGGCCCACTTCCCAGCAACGCCCCTGAGTGCGACGCTTCGTGATCGAATGCTTCACGCCAAGTTGCCATGTCGACAATCTGTCAGGTTCTTAACTGGTCACGACGGCACCATGGGACGCAGTAGATTCGATCATGACTGTCTGATCTGAAGGCGGCGGGGGACTTCGTGCATCACCGAGGGGAAACGTGCAGGAGCGAACAACCCGTCAAAATATTGAGGGAGCCGGGATCACCGAGGGGGGCTTAGCAGCATGAGCCACGACGCCACCACCGCGCCGGAGGCGGCGGCTCGCAAGCTGTCGGGGCGCCGTCGACGAGAGATCGTCGCGGTGCTGCTGTTCAGCGGCGGACCCATCTTCGAGAGTTCCATTCCACTCTCCGTGTTCGGGATCGACCGACAGGACGCGGGAGTTCCGCGCTATCGATTGCTCGTGTGCTCGGGCGAAGACGGACCCCTGAGGACCACGGGGGGACTCGAACTCACCGCGCCGCACGGTCTTGAGGCGATATCGCGAGCGGGCACGGTCGTCGTGCCCGCCTGGCGGTCCATCACTTCTCCGCCACCGGAGGAGGCGCTGGACGCGCTGCGCCGCGCTCACGAGGAGGGCGCGCGCATCGTCGGCCTGTGCACGGGAGCCTTCGTGCTCGCCGCGGCGGGCCTGCTGGACGGCCGTCCGGCGACCACGCACTGGATGTACGCGCCGACGCTCGCCAAGCGCTACCCGTCGGTCCACGTGGACCCGCGCGAGCTCTTCGTGGACGACGGCGACGTACTGACGAGCGCCGGCACGGCGGCCGGAATAGATCTCTGCCTGCACATCGTGCGCACGGACCACGGCAACGAGGCGGCCGGAGCGCTCGCCCGCCGCCTGGTGGTCCCGCCCCGCCGCAGCGGCGGCCAGGAGCGCTACCTCGACCGGTCGCTGCCGGAGGAGATCGGCGCCGACCCGCTGGCCGAGGTCGTCGCCTGGGCGCTGGAGCATTTACACGAGCAGTTCGACGTGGAGACGCTGGCCGCCCGCGCCTATATGAGCCGCCGCACCTTCGACCGCCGCTTCCGGTCGCTGACGGGGTCCGCCCCGCTGCAGTGGCTGATCACGCAGCGGGTGCTGCAGGCCCAGCGGCTCCTGGAGACCTCCGACTACTCGGTCGACGAGGTGGCGGGCCGCTGCGGCTTCCGCTCCCCCGTCGCGCTGCGCGGGCACTTCCGCCGCCAGCTGGGCTCGTCGCCCGCCGCGTACCGGGCGGCCTACCGGGCGCGCCGGCCGCAGCAGAGCGAGGGGAGGCCGGAGAAGCCCGACAGGCCGGTCGAGCTCACGGGCGTGCCGGGCGGCGAGGGGGCGCCGGTCCCCGCGCAGTCCCGGCGCACGGCGGCCGCGAACGCGCTGGGCCCGCCGGCGGCCTCGATGCCGACGGGCCACTCGGGACTGCCGGGCCCGCGCACGGCCTCGTAGCCCCCGGGACGAGGCACCGGGCACAGGAGCCGACGCCCGTCGTCTGCCAGTGAGAAGGTCGGACCCGTAGGGTTGGGCGCATGAACGATCGCATGGTGTGGATCGACTGCGAGATGACCGGACTCTCGCTGGCGAACGACGCGCTCATCGAGGTGGCCGCACTGGTCACCGACTCGGAGCTGAACGTACTCGGCGACGGAGTGGACATCGTGATCCGCCCGCCGGACGAGGCCCTGGAACAGATGCCCGAGGTGGTGCGCACGATGCACACCGCCTCGGGCCTCCTCGACGAGCTGGCGGGCGGCACGACGCTCGCGGACGCCGAGGAGCAGGTCCTGGCGTATGTACGTGAGCACGTCAAGGACGCGGGCAAGGCCCCGCTGTGCGGGAACTCGGTCGGCACCGACCGCGGATTCCTGCTGCGTGACATGCCGACGCTGGAGGACTACCTCCACTACCGGATCGTCGATGTGTCCTCGGTCAAGGAGCTCGCCAGGCGCTGGTACCCGAGGGCGTACTTCAACAGTCCGGACAAGAACGGCAACCACCGGGCGCTCGCCGACATCCGCGAGTCCATCGCCGAGCTGCGCTACTACCGCGAGGCGGTCTTCGTCCCGCAGCCCGGCCCGGACTCGGACACCGCGAAGACCATCGCGGCGAAGTACGTCCTGCCTGCCGAGTAACCCCTCGTAAACCCCTGTGTACGGGGTCCGGGCCCCCTCGGGAAAAGGTGTGCGCGAGCACCCCTTCGGACCCTGTACACTTTTTCTCGGCCGGTCGGAAGAAAGACAAACGACCGGACATGGTGGGTGTAGCTCAGTTGGTAGAGCACCTGGTTGTGGTCCAGGTGGCCGCGGGTTCAAGTCCCGTCACTCACCCTGAAGGGTCCGAAGGCCCCGGTTCGCGAGAACCGGGGCCTTCGGCGTTCCCTGGGACTACGACGAGGCGCGGACCACCAGCTCCGTCGGAAGCACCAGGTGGCGCTGCGTGCCGCGCCGGACCGACGAGCGCTTCCCCGCCGCGGCCAGGGCTATCTCGTCGAGCAGCAGCTCCGTCATCGCCCGGCCCATGTCCCGGGTGGGCTGGCGCACGCTGGTGAGGCCGGGCTCCATGTGGCGGGCGATCACCGAGTCGTCGAAGCCGACCAGGGAGACGTCGTCGGGGATGCGGCGCCCTGCCTCGCGCAGCACCTGGCGGGCGCCGGAGGCCATCAGGTCGGAGCAGGCGAAGACCGCGTCGAGGCCGGGGCTGCGCTCCAGCAGCTCCGCCATGCAGCGCCTGCCGCCCTCCTCCGTGAAGTCTCCGTACGCCACGAGCTTCTCGTCGTACGAGAGCCCGCCCTCGGCCAGCTCGTCCTGGTAGCCGACGAGCCGGCGCTGCGCCCCGTACACGTCGAGGGGGCCCGTGATGATCGCGACGGAGCGGCGGCCGCGGGAGAGCAGGTGCTCGACGGCCGAGCGGGCGCCGGCGTAGTTGTCGGTGTCGACCGAGGGCAGCGGCTCGTCCGCGGAGCGGGGGCCGCTGATCACGGTCGGTATGTCCATCTGCATGAGGCGGTCCGCGAGCGGGTCGTCGGAGTGCACCGAGACCAGCAGGACGCCGTCGACCCGGTGGGCGGCGAGGTAGGCGGCGAGCCGGTCCTGTTCGCGCTCGCCGCGGGCGAAGGTGAGCAGCAGCTGGAGGCCGGTCTCGGCGAGGGCGAGGCCCACGCCGCCGACCATGCCGGAGAAGTACGGCTCGGAGAAGAACCGGGACTCGGCCTCCGGGACCACCACGGCTATGGAGTCCGAGCGGTTGGCCGCGAGGGCGCGCGCCGCCGTGTTCGGTACGTAGCCGAGCTCGGCCACCGCCTCCTCCACCGCCGCCCGGGTGCGGTCGCTGACCCGCGGCGATCCGTTGATGACGCGGGAGACCGTGCCCCGGCCGACGCCCGCTCGGGCCGCGACCTCCTCGAGGGTCGGGCGCCTGCCGTGCGTGCCGTGAGCCACCATGACTCCTACCTCCCCAGATCTTGAGCGGAATCTAACAGCCCGATAACCGCACGAACTTGTCGCCGCCGGGTGTCTTGACACCCCGGGTCCGAGCGACGACCCTTCAACTCATCACGGATGGGAGCGCTCCCACCCTACTGGACGCATACAGAAGCCGCACGTTCCCCGCCCGAGCCGCACGTGAACGAACGGGCCCAGTACAGCAGTTGGCAGCAGGCCGGGATCTGCACGTCTCAGCATCAAGAGCACATGAGCACTTGGAGGACGCAATGCGCAGTGCCCGTACGTCCCGACGCGCGATGACCTTCGCGGTCGTCGCCGCCCTGGCCACAGGGCTGCTTGCCGGTTGTGCGAGCGATGACGACGACGGCGGCTCCGGGGGCGCCGGAGGTTCCGGGGACAAGAAGGGCTCGACCACGCTGACGGTCGGCACCTTCGGCACCTTCGGTTACAAGCAGGCCGGGCTCTACGACGAGTACATGAAGCTGCACAAGAACATCACCATCAAGGAGAACGTCACCACCAGGACCGACGTCTACTGGCCCAAGACCCTCACCCGTCTGCAGGCCGGTTCCGGCACCGACGACGTCCAGGCCATCGAGATCGGCAACATCACCGAGGCCGTGCAGACGCAGGCGGCCAAGTTCGTCGACCTCGGCAAGGAGGTCGACAAGTCGCAGTGGCTGGACTGGAAGAACAAGCAGGCCACCACCAAGGACGGCAAGCTGATCGGCCTCGGCACCGACGTCGGCCCGATGGCGATCTGCTACCGCAAGGACCTCTTCAAGAAGGCCGGGCTGCCCACCGACCGCACCAAGCTCGCCGAGCTGTGGAAGGGCGACTGGGCGAAGTACGTCGACGTCGGCAAGGACTACATGAAGAAGGCGCCGGACGGCACCAAGTTCGTGGACTCCGCCTCCTCGGTCTACAACGCGGCCCTCGGCGGCGCGAAGGACCGCTACTACGACAAGAGCGGCAAGGTCATCTGGGACAAGTCCCAGGGCGTGCAGGACTCGTGGGACGCCGCGATGGAGGTGGCCACCTCCGACATGTCGGCGAAGCTGAAGCAGTTCGACAAGCCGTGGGACCAGGGCTACGCGAACGGCACCTTCGCCACCGTCGCCTGCCCGGCGTGGATGATCGGCTACATCCAGGAGAAGTCCGGTGACTCCGGCAAGGGCAAGTGGGACGTCGCGGCCGCGCCGACCGCGGCCAACTGGGGCGGCTCGTTCATCGGTGTGCCGACGGCGAGCAAGAACCAGAAGGAGGCCATCGCCCTGGCGAAGTGGCTGACCGCCCCCGAGCAGCAGGCGAAGGTCTTCGGCAAGCAGGCCAGCTTCCCGTCGACCCCGTCGGCGTACTCGACGCTGAAGCCGAAGGCGGACACCACCGCGTACTTCTCGGACGCGCCGCTCACGCAGATCTTCTCGGACTCGGCGAAGACCATCCCGGTGCAGATCTTCGGCGTCAAGGACCAGCCGATCAACACGGCGATCACCGACACCGGCATCCTCCAGGTCGAGCAGAAGGGCAAGTCGCCCGAGCAGGGCTGGGACGCGGCCACCAATGAGGTCAAGGACGTGCTCGGCCAGTGACCAGCTCCAACGAGGCTCTCGCGCAGACCGCGTCGAGCGCCGACGCCGCGCCCGACTCCACCGAGGAGTCGGGCGCGGCCCGGGGCGCTCAGGGTCGAGGTACGCCGAAGAACGCCGACTCCTGGCGCAGCCGGCTGTACCGCTGGGACATGAAGGCGTCCCCGTACGCCTTCATCGCCCCCTTCTTCATCGTCTTCGGCGCCTTCTCCCTGGTGCCGCTGCTCTACACCGCCTGGTACTCGCTGCACGACGTGCAGCTGTCGAACCTGGACGGCCAGACCTGGGCGGGCCTGGAGAACTACACCAACCTGTTCCAGTCGGACTTCTTCTGGAACGCGCTGAAGAACACCCTGACCATCGGGGTGATCTCCACGGTGCCGCAGCTGGCCGCGGCGATCTGGCTCGCACACATGCTCAACTACCGGCTGCGCGGCTCGGTCGTGTGGCGGGTCGTCGTGCTCACCCCGTACGCCACGTCGGTGGCGGCGGCGACGCTCGTCTTCGTGATGCTGTTCGCCCCGGACAGCGGAATGATCAACTGGGCCCTCGACTCCATCGGCCTCGACAAGGTCAACTGGCGGGAGTCCGACTGGGGTTCGCAAGCAGCGGTGTCGTCGATCGTGATCTGGCGGTGGACCGGGTACAACGCGCTGATCTACCTGGCGGCGATGCAGGCCATCCCTGCCGACCTCTACGAGTCGGCGGCACTCGACGGGGCCAACCGCTGGCAGCAGTTCCGGCACGTGACCATTCCGATGCTGCGGCCGACGATCCTGTTCACGGTCGTCGTCTCCACCATCGGCGCGATGCAACTCTTCGGTGAGCCCCTGCTGTTCGGCGGGGTCAGCGGCACCAAGGGCGGGTCCGAGCACCAGTACCAGACGATCGGCCTCTACATGTACGACCAGGGCTGGATCGTCGGCAACCTCGGCAAGGCGTCCGCGATCGCCTGGTCGATGTTCCTGATCCTGCTGGTCGTCGCCGCGATCAACATGCTGATCTCCCGCCGGCTGAGGAAGTCCCAATGACCACCATCGAAGATGTGACGCGGCCGAAGCGGCGCCGGGTCCTCGGCGCGGGCAAGCAGCTGCACGCGGGACCCGTCACGTACGTCGTCCTCGCCCTGTTCGCCCTGATCTCCCTCGCCCCGCTGCTGTGGACGGTGATCGCGGCCTCGCGCACCAACGCGCGGCTCGCGCAGACGCCGCCGCCGTTCTGGGTCGGCGGGAACCTGTTCAAGAACCTGGAGACCGCCTGGAACCAGGCCGGGCTCGGCACGGCGATGTGGAACTCCATCCTCGTCGCGTCGGCGATCACCGTCGGCACGGTGCTGTTCTCCACGCTGGCCGGGTTCGCCTTCGCCAAGCTGAAGTTCCGGTTCTCGACGACGCTGCTCCTGATGACCATCGGCACGATGATGATCCCGCCGCAACTGGCCGTCGTACCGCTGTACTTGTGGATGACGGACCTCGGGTGGGCGAACCATCTGCAGACCGTGATCCTGCCGACGCTCGTGTCCGCCTTCGGCACGTTCTTCATGCGCCAGTACCTGGTGCAGGCGCTGCCGTCCGAGCTCATCGAGGCGGCGCGGGTCGACGGGGCGAGCAGCCTGCGGGTCGTGTGGCACGTCGTGTTTCCCGCGGCGCGGCCCGCGATGGCCGTGCTCGGGCTACTGACCTTCGTCATGGCCTGGAACGACTTCCTGTGGCCGATCATCGCGCTCACCCAGGAGAACCCGACGGTTCAGGTCGCCCTGAACGCGTTGGGGACGGGGTACATCCCCGACGACTCGGTGATCATGGCGGGGGCGTTGTTGGGGACGTTGCCGTTGCTCGTCGCGTTTCTGCTGTTCGGGAAGCAGATTGTGGGCGGGATCATGCAAGGGGCCGTTAAGGGTTGACCACGGGGGCGGGCGGGGTGGCCTGGTTCTGCCCCGTCCGGTCCTACGTCTCGGGGCTCTGCCCCGGACCCCGCGCCTCAATCGCCGGCGGGGCTTGATGGCCCAGCCGTTGATTGGCCCAGCCGTTGATTGGCAGTCCCGCTGATGTGGGCTGCTCGCCGATGCGTCCGCCCGATTGATTACTAGCTATGGGAGCGCTCCTATGACCACCACTGACAACACCGGTCCCGAACTCGCCGACGCGCCCGTCGCGACCCGGTTTCCCGCTGGGTTTCTTTGGGGGGCGGCCACCGCCTCGTATCAGATCGAGGGGGCCGTGCGGGAGGACGGGCGGACGCCGTCGATCTGGGACACGTTCAGTCATACGCCGGGGAAGGTGGTGAACGGTGACACCGGGGACGTCGCCGTGGACCACTACCACCGGTGGCGCGACGACGTGCGGCTGATGGCCGACCTGGGGCTCACCGCGTACCGGTTCTCCGTGGCGTGGCCGCGGGTGCAGCCGACCGGGCGCGGGCCCGCCGTGCAGCGCGGGCTGGACTTCTACCGAGGGCTCGTCGACGAGCTGCTCGCCCATGGGATCAAGCCCGTCGTGACGCTCTACCACTGGGACCTGCCGCAGGAGTTGGAGAGCGCGGGCGGCTGGCCCGAGCGGGACACCGCCCACCGGTTCGCCGAGTACGCGGGGCTCGTCGGCGAGGCGCTCGGCGACCGTGTGGAGAGCTGGGTGACCCTCAACGAGCCCTGGTGCAGTGCCTTCCTGGGCTACGGCTCCGGGGTGCACGCCCCCGGACGGACCGATCCGGCGGCGGCGCTGCGGGCGGCGCACCACCTCAACCTGGGGCACGGGCTCGCCAGTTCGGTCCTGCGGGGTGTGCTGCCGGCCCGCGCGAACATCGGCATCAGCCTGAATCCGAGCGTGGTGCGGGCGCTCACCGACGCCCCCGCCGACCTGGACGCCCGCCGCCGTATCGACGCGCTGGCGAACCGCGTCTTCACCGGGCCGTTGCTGAAGGGCGCCTACCCGCGCGACCTGATCACCGACACCGCGGCCGTCACGGACTGGTCGTTCGTGCGGGACGGGGACACCGCGGCGATCCACCAGCCGCTCGACTTCATCGGCCTGAACTACTACACGCCGGCCGTCGTCTCCGCCGCCCGCCCCGACCAGGACGGGCCCCGCCTCGACGGCCACGGCGCCAGTGAGCACACCCCGTGGCCGGGCGCCGACGGCGTCGCCTTCCACCGCGCGTCCGGCGAACTCACCGCCATGGACTGGCCCGTGGACCCGACCGGCCTCACCGACCTGCTGCTCGACCACACCGCGCAGGCGCCGGGCGTCCCGCTCTACGTGACCGAGAACGGGGCGGCGTACGAGGACGTGGTCGACGCCGAGGGCCGGGTGCACGACCCGGACCGCATCGCCTATCTGCACGGCCACCTCGCCGCCGTCCACGAGGCCATCGAGCAGGGCGCCGACGTCCGCGGCTACTTCCTCTGGTCGCTGCTCGACAACTTCGAGTGGGCCTACGGATACGGCAAGCGGTTCGGTGCCGTGTACGTCGACTACGAGACGCAGGAGCGCATCCCTAAGTCCAGCGCCGCCTGGTACTCCCGGGTGGCCCGAGCCGGGGGGCTGCCCGCCGAATCCTGACCCCGGCGGGCGGAGGGCCGGTGCGCGCTGTGTGGCAGCAGCACGCATCGGCCCTTATTTTTCGCATATGCCCGATACTTACCTATACGAGCGGTCCTGAAGCGCCATGGGTGTGCTCAAGGACCATCCGGAACTCGTCCTGTTCGTGAGCCTCGCGCTCGGCTACCTCGTGGGGAAGCTGCGCGTGGGGCCGCTGACGCTGGGCGGCATCTGCGGGACGCTGATCGTCTCGCTGCTGCTCGGGGCCTGGACCAAGGCCCAGGTCTCCGACGACGTGAAGACCGTGTTCTTCGCGCTGTTCATCTTCGCGCTCGGCTACATGGCCGGGCCGCAGTTCTTCCGCAACCTCAACAAGAAGAGCCTGCGCTTCTTCGTGCTGTGCGGCATCGAGCTGGTCTGTGTCATCGGCATCGCGCTCGGCCTCGCGAGCTGGTTCGACCTGGACGTCGGCACGGCCTCCGGCATCCTGGCGGGCGCCGCCACCGAGTCCGCCGTGGTCGGCACGGCCACCGAGTCCATCGGCAAGCTCAGCGACCTCACCGCCGCCCAGATCACCGAGTACCAGGGCAACGTCGCCACCGCGTACACGGTCTGCTACCTGTTCGGCCTGATCACGATCGTGCTCTACACGAGCCAGATCATGCCGATGATGATGCGCATCAATCTGCGCGACGCCGCCCGCGAGCTGTGGGAGCGCACGCGCAGCCGCGGCAGCCTGGAGGCGGACGAGCTCCCCGCCCTGCCGGGCATGGTGGGCCGCACGTACCTGGTGACGACCGCCGACGGCCGTACGGTCGGTGATCTGCGGTCCTCGTTCGGGGAGCGGGTCACCGTCGAGGCGGTCAAGCGCGGCAGCAAGGTCCTCGACGTCGCACCCGGGCTCGAACTCACCCTCTCCGACCTGGTGCTCCTGGTCGGGCGCCGGGCGAACGTGATCGACGCGGGCCGGCTGATCGGCCCTGAGACCCCGGGCGTGCCGGGCCTCGACTCGCCGCTCGCCTCCCGCGAGGTGTCGGTCACCGACAAGGCGCTGGACGGCAAGTCCGTCGACGAGGTGCAGAAGGCGTACCCCGAGTTCTACGAGGACGGCGTCTACGTCACCGACATCACCCGCGGCGACCAGGACATGCCCGCCACCGGGGACACCGTGCTGCACCGCGGCGACGTGCTGACCCTGGTGGGCGCCCGCTCGGGCCTGAACAAGCTGGTCGCGCGGATCGGCTCGGTCGTGAAGAACGACGCCACGGACTTCATCTACCTGGGGCTCGGCATCGCGGCCGGTTCGCTGCTCGGGCAGGTCGTGGTCAAGTTCGGCGACATCCCGATGTCGCTCGGCACCGGCGGCGGCTGTCTGATCTCCGGGCTGCTCTTCGGCTGGTTCCGCTCGCGCTCGCAGACCTTCGGCGCGTTCCCGCCGCAGGCCGCCTCGACCATCAAGGACATGGGGCTCGCGGTCTTCATCGCCTGCACGGGTCTCGTCTCCGGGCCGCAGGCCTGGCCGCTGATCAAGGAGTACGGGGCGCTCCTCCCGTTCGCCGGGATCGCGATGGTGCTGATCCCCGCGACCGTCTCGCTGTTCGTCGGCCGCAAGCTGCTCAAGATCGAGAAACCGCTCCTGATCGGTGCCATCGCGGGACAGCAGTGCTCGACCCCCGCGATCACCGCCGTCACCCAGGTGGCGCAGTCGTCGGTGCCGATGCTCGGCTACACGATCACGTACGCCCTCTCGAACTTCCTGCTCCCGCTGACGGGCCCCGTGCTCGTCGGCATCCTCGGCAACTGAGAGGGCGGCACTTCACGTGATCGACTTCCTCAACCGGAACATCTTCCAGCCCTATCCGGAACTCCTGATCTTCATCACGGTCGCCTTCGGCTTCCTGCTCGGGAAGATCCGCTACAAGGCCATCGCGCTCGGCGCCGTCACCGGCTGCCTCATCGCGGGCCTGCTGCTCGGCGCCTGGACCGAGGTCGAGATCAACGGCACGGTGAAGAGCCTGTTCTTCATCATGTTTCTGTTCGCCCTCGGCTACAAGGTCGGCCCGCAGTTCTTCCGCGGCCTCAGGACGGACGGCCTGCCACAGGTCCTCAACGCCGTCGTGGTCTGCGTATCCGGCCTGCTGATCTGCTGGGTCTTCGCCGCGATGCTCGGCTACGGCCCCGGGCTCTCGGCCGGACTGCTCGGCGGCGCGCTCACCCAGTCCGCCGTGATCGGTGTCGCGCAGGACGCCATCGGCACCCTGCCCGGCCTGTCCTCCGGGGCGGCCAAGCACGAGGAGAACCTCGTCGCGATCGGCTACGCGGTGACGTATCCGCTCGGCACCATCCTGTGCGCGATGCTGCTCGCCAACATCCTGCCGAGGCTCTACAAGAAGGACCTCGCCGCCGAATCGGCCCAGATGGCGAAGGAGCTGGACGCCCCCGACAACGATCCGGACCTCGCCGAGGGCTACTACGAGGTGGTGCTGCGGGCGTACACCATCGAACGCCCCGACATCGTCGGCCGCACCATCGACGACTTCGAGAACCAGCAGAAGGAGCTCGGCCACCGCATCTACCTGACGCGGGTGCGCCGCGACGGGCAGCTCCTCGACCACGACCAGCAGACGGTGCTGCGCGAGGGCGACATCGTCGCGGTGAGCGCGCTGCGCGGCTCGCTCGTCGACTACGACGCCCGCACCCACATCGGCAGGGAGACCGACGACGTCGAACTCCTCGGCTACGAGACGGAGACGCTGCACGTCGTGGCGTCCGAGAAGGCCCAACTGGGCCGGACCGTCGCGGAGTTGCGGCGGGAGCCGTTCATGGTCGGCGTCTACATCGACAAGATCTACCGCTCGGGCGCCGAGTTCCCCTACCGGCTCTCCTCGAAGGTCGAGCGCGGCGACACGCTCGTCCTCACCGGGCCCAAGCGCCTGGTGGACCCGGCGGGCGCGGCCCTCGGCAAGCCGGTGCCGACCTCGTTCGCCACCGACATGATCTGGGTCGGGCTCGGCATCTTCCTCGGCGGCTGCATCGGCATCCCCGCGCTGACGGTGTCCGGCGTCCCGATCTCGCTGTCCACCTCGGGCGGCGCGCTCATCATGGGCCTGGTCTTCGGCTGGATCCGCGGCAAGTACCCGACGTACGGCAATGTGCCGCCCGGCGCCCAGTGGTTCATGGACACGCTCGGCCTGTGCATGTTCGTCGCCATCGTCGGCATCAACGCGGGCCCGAGCTTCACCTCCGGGCTCTCCGACGCCGGCTGGGGCCTGCTGGTCTTCGGCGCGGTCGCCACCGTCGTCCCGCTGATCGTCGGCTTCCTGTTCGGCCACTACGTGCAGAAGATGCGCTTCCCGCTGTTGATGGGGGTCCTCGCCGGCGGCCAGACCACCACCGCGGCGATCGGCGCGATCAACGAGGCCTCCCGCTCCCAGGTGCCGACCCTCGGCTACACGATCCCGTACGCGGTCGGCAACGTGCTCCTCACCATCTGGGGCGCCGTGATCGTCCTCCTCCAACACTGAGCCCCCGCACCGCACTTAAGGACCACAGATGACCAAGACGACGTTCACGCGCGAAGAGATCCAGCAGTACGCCCAGCTCTCCCCCTTCGAGCTGAAGAACATCTTCATCGAGCTCGCCGAGCAGGCGCAGGCCGACAAGCCGGGCCAGAAGGAGAAGTCCAGCCGTCAGATGCTCAACGCGGGCCGCGGCAACCCGAACTGGATCGCCACCGGGCCCCGCGAGGCGTTCTACGCGCTCGGCTACTTCGCCCTGGAGGAGTCGCGGCGCGTGTGGACCGCCGACAACCTCGGCGGGATGCCGGAGAAGCACGGCGCGTACGAGCGCTTCGACACGTTCGTGCGCCGCCACCCGGACCTGCCGGGCATCGAACTCCTCGCGCAGTGCGTCCAGCACGGCATCCAGCGCTTCGGGTTCGACAAGGACGAGTGGGTGCACGAGCTGACCGACGGCATCACGGGCGACAACTACCCGGTCCCCGACCGCATGCTGACCCACGGCGAGCAGGTGGTGCGCGGCTATCTCGCGGACGAGATGTTCGACAAGAAGGCGCCCGCGGACAACAACCTGTCGCTGTTCGCCACCGAGGGCGGCACCGCGGCCATGTGCTACATCTTCGACTCCCTCATGAAGAACGGGCTGTTGAAGAAGGGCGACAAGATCGCGCTGATGGTCCCGGTGTTCACCCCGTACATCGAGATCCCGGAGCTCGACACCTACGAGTTCGACGTCACGTACATCTCGGCCAGCAAGTTCGCCGAGACGGGCGTGCGCGAGTGGCGGTACCCGGAGGAGGAGGTCGCCAAGCTGGAGGACCCGGAGATCAAGCTGGTCTGCCTGGTGAACCCCTCCAACCCGCCGTCCCTCGCGCTGAGCACCCGGGTCGCGAACCAGATCAAGGAGATCGTCGCGACGAAGAACCCGAACCTGCTGATCGTCACCGACGACGTGTACGGCACGTTCGTCGAGGGCTTCCGCTCCATCGCCGCCGACCTGCCGCGCAACACCCTGCTCGTCTACTCGTACTCGAAGCACTACGGGTGCACGGGCTGGCGGCTCGGCGTCATCGGGCTGCACGACGACAACATCATCGACGAGCGGATCGCCCAGCTCCCGCAGGAGGAGAAGGACCGGCTCAACAAGCGGTACGGCTCGCTGACCCTGGAGCCGGAGAAGATCAAATTCATCGACCGGCTCGTCGCGGACTCCCGGCAGGTGGCGCTCAACCACACGGCGGGCCTGTCGCTGCCGCAGCAGGTGATGATGTCGCTCTTCTCCCTGTTCGACATGCTGGAGGAGGGCCAGGCGTACAAGGGCAAGATCCGCTCGATCGTCCAACAGCGCCTCGACCTGCTCCTCGAAGGCGCCCAGATGAAGATCCACGAGGATCCCCACCGGGCCGCCTACTACATCGAGCTGGACCTCCTCGCCGAGGCGGAGCGCGTCCACGGCACTGCGTTCGCCCAATTCCTGGAGAAGAACTACGAGCCGGTCGACGCCCTCTTCCGGCTCGCCCAGCAGACCGGCGTGGTGCTCCTGAACGGCGGCGGCTTCGAGGGACCGGAGTGGTCGGTCCGCGTCTCCCTGGCCAACCTCGACAACCTGGACTACCTGAAGATCGGCCACCATCTGCGCGGCATCTTCAACGACTACGCGGAGGAATGGCAGGCCTCAAAGGCGTGACCCCAGGAGTCAGTTGAACGAGGCGAACGCCTTCTGGAAGGCGTTCGCCTCCTGCTCGATCGAACTGCACGTCGGCTGCGCCGACTCGGAGGCCCCGCCCTCACAGGCCTTGTCGCGGGTCGCCGACCACATGGAGAGGCCGCCGAGGCCCTTCTCCTTCGCGAAGGAGACCAGCTGCGTGGCGTCCTCGACCTTGAAGACCTCGGTCGTGACGTCGTTGACGCCGATCATCGGGGTGATCGCGACGGCCTTCCAGGCGTCCGCGTCCGACAGGCCGAACGCCGACTTCACCTGCGCCTGCGTGGCGGTCGCCGCCTGCTCGGCGTAGTCGCCCATGTCGCCGCTGTACGAGGCCCCGTAGTCCATCGCCATGATGTTGACGAGGTCGGGCGAGGCGCCGCCCGCCTTGGCGTTCTTCAGGAAGTTCACACCGTCCTGGGTGAGCCCCTCGGGCATCACCGGCAGGGTGACCGAGACGTTCAGGCCGGGGTTGTCCTTCTGCAGCGTCGCGATGGCCTCGGCGCGCCTGGTGTTGGCCGCCGTGTCGGGCAGCGCGCCGCCCTCGATGTCGAAGTCGACCTTGGTGAGGTCGAACTGGTCGATGACCTTCTGGTACGCCGCCGCCAGCTCGCCGGCCGAGGAGCAGGCCTGCGCCAGCTCGGTGCCGCTCGCGCCGCCGAAGGAGACCCGCACATCGCCACCCGCCGACCTCAAGTCGCCGATCTGCGCGGCGACTTCGTCACTGCCGAGGTCGGTGACGCCACCCCACTTCGGCGCACAGTCGCCGCCGGAGGTGATGAAGGCGAGGTTGTACTCCTTGACGCCGGTGGCCTTGGAGGAGCCGACCAGGTCGAACTTCGGCTGGAGCGAGGTGTCCACGTACGGGGCGAAGGTGGCGCCCGCGTCCGTCACCTCGGCGGACGCGCCGGAGGCGAAGAGGAACGCGCCGCCGCCCACGAGCGCGGCGGCCACGGCACCGCCCACCGCCTTCTTCCTGCCGCTGATCGTGCGCCGGTGCGTGCTGCTGCTCATCGCGTGCCTGCCTTAGGTCTACGTGGGGGGTGGATGCGCCCACGAGGAGGTGGGGCGCGGCAGCACGCTAGCGATCCGCAACCCGGCAATTCGGGCAACAGGGAGGGGTGTTGAGGATCTTAGGCTTGGCTTAAGTGAGGGATCGGGACCGGTTAAAGGTCGACACCAGTCCGTGTACGACCGACTTCTTTCGGCTGCCGTTCCCGCCCTTCCGGTCCCGGCCCCGCCGCCCGTGCCCGCGCCGCCCGGCGACCGGCCGGTACCCCTCCAGCTGCAGCCAGATCCGCACCTCGGTGCCGCCGAGCACGGACGAGCCGATGCGCACGTCGCCGCCGGTGGACTCGGCGACCCGGCGCACGATGTCCAGGCCGAGCCCGGTGGAGCCGACCTCGACGCCCTCCGTGCCACGGGCGAGCGCGGCCTCCGGGTCGGCGATCCCGGGCCCCGCGTCGGAGACCAGCACGATCACGGCGCCCTCCGCCCGGTGCACGTCGACCGCGAACGCCGTGCCCTCCGGGGTGTGCCGGAACACGTTGCCGAGCAGCGCGTCGAGCGCGGCCGCCAGCTCGCCGCGGGCGACGGGGATGCGGACGGGGCGTTCGACCCCGGCGACCCGCACCTTGCGGCCCTCGTCCTCGGCGAGCGCCGACCAGAAGTCCATGCGCTCGCGGATCACCTCGGCGGCGTCGCAGCCGGCCCCGGGCCCGGCCGCCGCCGTCTGCGGCTTGGCGTCCCTGGCCGTACGGATGATGGTGTCGACCTCGTGCTCCAGCTGCTCCACGGCGGCCCGGGTCTGCTCGGCGGCGGGCCCGTCCCCGAGCGAGGCGGCGTTGAGCCGCAGCACGGTCAGCGGAGTCCGCAGCCGGTGCGAGAGGTCGGCCGCCAACTCCCGCTCATTGGCGAGCAGTTGCACCACTTGATCAGCCATGGAATTGAACGCGACGGCGGCGAGCCGCAGCTCGGTCGGCCCGTCCTCGGGCACCCGCGCCCCGAGCTTCCCGTCCCCCAGGTCGTGCGCGGCCCCCACGAGCCGCTGGGCCGGCTGCACCATCCGCCCGCCGAGCCGGTCCGCGACCGCCACGGAGCCGATGATCAGCGCGATGCCGACGCCACCGAGCACGACCCACGCGGTCGTCACACCGTTGGTGACCTCGTCCTCGGGCACGTACACCTCGACGACGGCGATCTTGCCGGTGCTCACCGCGATGGGCTGCAGCCACACCGAGCCGCCCGGCACGTCCACGACGGTGGCCTGCCGGATGTCGAGCCGGTCGGTGCCGACCCGCTGCTCACCGAGCCGGATCGCCTCGCGCCCGCCCCCGGCCGGAACGTAGACCGACATCCGGTCCTCGCCGCCGGTCTGCGCGGTGGCGAGGGCGCGGTCGAGCTGGTCGCGGTCTGTGGTGATGGAGAGGGTGGGGCCGATGGCGGCGGCGGTCCGCTCGGCGTTGGAGAAGGCCCGGTCCCGCGCCATCTCCTTGATCACGAGGCCGAGCGGGACGGCGAAGGCGACCACGACCATCGTCGTGACGGCCAGGCACACCTTGACGAGCGCCCATCTCATGCGGGCGGCTCCGCCCGCGGGGGCTCCAGCTTCACGCCGACGCCACGCAGGGTGTGCAGATACCGCGGCCGAGCGGCAGTCTCCCCGAGCTTCCTTCTCAACCAGGACAAGTGCACATCAATGGTCTGATCGTCCCCGTACGACTGCTGCCACACCTCGGCGAGCAGCTCCTTGCGGGCGACGACCACACCGGGCCGCCCGGCGAGGAAGGTCAGCAGGTCGAACTCGCGCCGCGTGAGATCCAGCGGCGCCCCGTCCAGCTCGGCCTGCCGCCGCAGCGGATCGATGGCGAGCCCGCCGACCCGGATCACCCGCGAGGGCGGCTCGGCGCCGGTGTTCCCCCGCGAGCGCCGCAGCACGGCGGCCATCCGCGCGGACAGGTGCTCGGGCGAGAACGGCTTCGTCAGGTAGTCGTCGGCACCGTCGTTGAGCAGCCGCACGATCTCGGCCTCGTCGTCCCGCGCCGTGGCGATGATCACGGGTACGTCGGTGATCCCCCGCAGCATCTTCAGGGCCTCGGCCCCGTCGAGATCGGGCAGGCCAAGATCCAGGATCACCACGTCGAACCGGAGATGGGCGACCTCGCGCAGCGCCTCCAGGGCCGTGCCGACGCTGCGCACGGTGTGCGCGGCGTCGGTCAGGTGCCGGATGAGGGCTGAGCGTACGAACTGGTCGTCCTCGACCACGAGCACACTTGCCATGGGACGGCACCGTACGCCATCCGGCGGTTCAGGGTCTGGGTGGAGTGATGGTCCGGAATAGGGAGCGGGGCGTGGTGCGTGCGATCGCAAGGCGCCGAAAAGTTCTCGTAGCGGAGCTACCAGGATTTTTCGGCAACGCAGCGAGCGTGCGTGCCACGCCCCGCGAGCCCGGACCATCACTCCACCCAGGCCCTGGGTCTCTTTCGGGTGGTCGCGGGCCTCGCGGGACAGCCGGGGCGGGTGTGGTGCAGTATGGCCCGCGATGCACGAGACCCCTGGAACGCCGCGCAGCCCGCACCCCGCCCGACGGCGGCTCGTGCACGGGGCGGCGTGGCTGCTCGCGACCGGGGCGGCGGTGACGCTGTCGTGGTGGGGCGTGCACACGGTGATGGCGGGCACGGTCTACGACCCGCCGCAGGCGCTCCCCGTCGCGGCGACCCAGGACGAACCGACCGCGAAGCCCCCGGTGTCGTCCTCGACACACCGCCCGGAACCATCGGCGTCGGCCTCCGCCCCTTCGGCGTCCCCGAGCCGCACGTCGCACTCCCCGAAGCCCACGCCCACCCCGCGCACGACGTCCCCGTCCCCGCCGCCCTCCGGCTCCGTCAAGAGCTACGCGACGGCCGGTGGCCGCGCCGTCTTCGACCTCAAGAAGACCTCGGCGACCCTCGTCTCGGCGACACCGGCGGCCGGCTGGTCGGTCCAGGTCTGGAAACAGCCCACGTGGATCCGCGTCGAATTCACCTCGGGCGACAAAAAGGTCTCGGCCTTCTGCACCTGGCACGACCACGAACCAACGGTCGAGATCGCCGACTACTGACCCAATTAAGCCCGCAGGTTGGACCAATCAAGCCCCGCCGGCGATTGAGGCGCGGGGTCCGGGGCAGAGCCCCGCGACGTGGGCAACGACTACCGGAACACCGACGGCGGCGGCGCCGGAGACGCCTTCGCCGAAGCATCACCAACCGCAACCGCCCCACCCGCGAAATCCAACAGCGCCTTACCGTGCTCAACCCGCCCCGGATGCGAGTCCCCCGCCGCCCGCCGGGTCAGCTCCCCCACATCCAGCACCCCCGCGGACGCGACAAGCACCGCGTTCCCGAACCGCTTCCCCCTCAGCACCGCCGGATCCGCGACCAGCGCCAGCTCGGGGAAGACGGCCGCCGCCGTGGCGATCTGCCCCCGCAGATACGCGAGCGGCGGCCCGTCCGCGATATTGGCGACGTACGTCCCCGTGGGCCGCAGCACGCGCCGCACCTCGGTCAGGAACTCCGTACTGGTGAGATGGGCGGGCGTACGCGCCCCACTGAACACATCCGCGACGAGCACATCGGCCCAGTCGTCGGGCAGCTTCGCGAGCGCCTCACGCGCGTCGGCGGTCCGCACCCGGATCCGCTGCCCCGGATCCAACGGCAGCGCCCCCCGCACGAGTTGGACCAGCGCCCCGTCCCGCTCCACGACCTGCTGCGTGGACCGCGGCCGGGTCGCGGCGACGTAGCGCGCCAGCGTGAACGCCCCGCCGCCGAGGTGCACGGCCTGCACGGGCCGCCCCCGCTCGGCGGCCAGATCGATGACGTGCCCGATCCGCCGCTGGTACTCGAAGGACAGGTACGACGGGTCGTCGAGGTCCACGTGGGACTGCGGCGCGCCGTCCACGAGCAGCGTCCAGCCGGCCGGCCGGTCCCGGTCGGGCACCAGCTCGGCGAGCCCGCCGTCGACCGTCTCGACGACGGCTTCCCGCCCCGCGCGCCCGCGCCCCTGACTCCCTCGTGACCTTGCCATTCGCCCATTATCGACGGCCGCGCACGGTTCGGCTCAGCGGCAGCTGTCCGCGGCGTCGATCATGCGCGCCGCCTCGTCGAGCGCGGCCCGCAGCACCGCGGGATCGGTGACCAGGTCCGAGGGCCGCTCCGCGGGGTCCGGGGGCAGCAGCCAGCCCGTGCCCTCGACCGGCGGGTCGGTCCGCACGCCGATCGCGAGGCCGCGGCCCTGTGTCTGCGTGCAGTCGCTGCCGGGCACGTCCCAGCCGTCCGCGGTGCCGGGCGGGACGAGGAAGCCGAGGGTGTCGCCGCCGCCGTCGTGCAGCACGGGGCCAACCGTTTCCGTACAGCCGCGGCGCAGGATGTCGACCGCCTCGAGGCCCTGCCGGGCCGACACCGTGACCAGGTCGCAGTCGCCGGGCGGCGGTGCGCTGCACTCCTCGCTCGGCCGGTGCCGCACCGTCGTGGGGGGCGTGGGCAGTGAAACCGTGGGCATGGACGCGTTCAACACGTCGGCCCCTCCTCACTCGTGGGGATTCGCCGCATGGTTCAACGCGCACGCGCCGTCAACAGCTACGGCGGCACGCCGCCGCAAAGGATGGCAGTTCATGGCGGATCGTGGGTGAGATATCCGGTTTGTAGCCAAACCCAGCGTGTCGCGGTCGTGACAGCCGGTACCTTCGAGCCTCGCCGGAACAAGGAAGTTGCGGCAGGCAGCCCTCCCCTCGGGATCCGGGGTGCTCCCAACTTCCCTGCCGTCCGGCACGGTTCGCACGGGAGGACCCGCTCATGACGTCGTCGCCGATCGCCCCGGACACCTCGACGCCGCAGTCTCCACGGCCGAACCTCGCCTTCCGGGAGCTGCGCGGTCAGCGCTCGCCGGGCGAGTTCGCGGCCGCGGTGCGGCGCGCGGCCCGGGAGATCGGTGAGCGGGTCAGCTGCGACGCGCGCTACATCGGACGTGTGGAGGCCGGCGAGATCCGCTGCCCCAACTACGCGTACGAGCGGGTGTTCCTGCACATGTTCCCGGGCCGGACCCTCGCGGACCTGGGGTTCGCGCCCCGCTCCGCGGTACGTGGCCGGGGCGCACGCCCCGCTTCCGCTTCCGCCGACCCGCAGTACCCGTACGACGAGGAGAGCGACGTGCGACGTCGCGCATTCATGACCGGCATGACCGGCTCGACCGCCACCGTGGCCGTCGCGGCCCTGGCGCCCTTCGGCGTCCCCACGCTGCCCGCGGACCTCGACCGGCATCCGGCGCGGGCCGGGGTCGGGGCCGTCGAGGAGGCGATCCGGCGGATCCGGCTGCTCGACGACCGGCACGGCGCCGACGGCCTGTACCGGCGGGCCTCGGCCCCGCTGCGTACCGCCTTCGAGCTGCTCGACGCGGGCACGGGCCGCCGCGAGGTCACCGAGCGCCTGCAGGCGGGCGCGGGCGAACTGGCCATCTCCGTCGGCTGGTTGGCCCACGACTCGGGCCGCTTCGACGACGCGCGCTCGCACTACGCGGAGGCGCTCGCGACGGCGCGGATGGCGGGCGACGAGGCGCTGGAGGCGCACGCGTTCTGCAACACGGCGTTCCTGGCGCGCGACGCCGGGCGCCCCCGCGAGGCGGTGCGCGCCGCCCAGGCGGCGGCCCGCGTGGCGTCCCGCCTCGGCTCGCCCCGGCTGCTCTCGCTGCTCGCGCTGCGGGAGGCGGGCGGCTGGGCGGGGCTCGGCGACCAGCCCTCCTGCGAACGCTCCCTCGCCCGCGCGCAGGCGCTGTTCGCGCAGGGGGTGTCGGACGCGGATCCGGAGTGGATGTCGTTCTACGGCGAGGCCGAGCTGGAGGGCCTGGAGGCGCAGTGCTGGTCGGCGCTGGGCGGCTGGGACCGCGCGTCCGTGCACGCGCGGCGCGCGGTGGCCCTCCAGGACCCGCACTTCACCCGCAACATGGCGCTCTACACGGCCGAGTTGGCCGACGACCTGGCGCGCGCGGGGCACCCCGACGAGTCGGCCTCCGCCGGTCTGCGCACCCTCAACCTCCTCCAGGACGTCCGCTCGTCCCGCATCGAGGGGATGCTGGCCGCGACGGCCCGGGTGCTGCTTCCGCACCGCCGCGCGCCGGGTGTCTCCACGTTCCTGGACACCCACGCGCTGTCGCGCCGCTCGGCGTAGCTCCCCGCGAGGACCCGGCCGCCCGCACGGGCCGGGGTCAGCCCGCCGTCAGGTGGCCCGTCTCGTTCCACGACTCCAGTGCGGGCTCGCCGTACGCCCATCCCAGTACGGACAGCGACGTCGGGTTCAGCCGGATCCGCGCCGCGAAGTCCAGCGGGAGGCCGAGCCAGCGCGCCCCGATCGAGCGCAGGATGTGGCCGTGGGCGAAGACCAGGACGTCCCGGTCGGCGGAGCGCGCCCACTGGACGACCTCGTCGGCGCGCGCCGTCACCTCGGCGAGCGTCTCGCCCTCCGGCACCCCGTCCCGCCAGATGAACCAGCCGGGCCTGAGCTCCTGGATCTGCGCCGGCGTCAGCCCTTCGTACGCCCCGTAGTCCCACTCCATCAGCGCGTCCCAGGTGGTCGCCCGCTCGCCGAACCCGGCGAGCTCGCACGTCTCGCTCGCGCGCACCAGCGGTGACGTGCGCACCTCTGCGCCGTCGAGCCCGTCGTAGGGCGCGCGTCCGAGGCGCTCGCCGAGCAGTTTCGCGCCGCGCCTGCCCTCTTCCAGGAGCGGAATGTCCGTCCTCCCGGTGTGCCGTCCGGACAGCGACCATTCGGTCTGTCCGTGCCGGGCCAACAGGATGCGCGGTGCCATGAGGAGGCCTCTTTCGAAACTACAAGCAACTACAAGGGTTCAAGGGTGAACATAGGGCGAGCGGGAAGGATCGCCCCGTCCATCATCGCGCAACCCACAGGGAGGACGCCCGGCGGGCAACCCGCAGTGTGATCGCTGCGTCTAGGAGGGTCAGGGGTCGCCCGGACAGAACCCCGCGCACACCGTAAGAGTGAGGCCGTGGCCAGAGGCCGCCGCACGAACGAAGAGGGGGAGCGGCCCGAATGTCGCAGACCGACGAGGCACCGCGCACGGAAGCGATACCCGGCGCCGGGCTCCGCTGGTGGACGGAGCTGCCGCTGATCCTTCTGGTGTACGGCGCGTACTCGGTCGGCCGGCTGCTCGCCCGCGGCAACGTGGAACAGGCCGTCGACCACGGTCTCGCGATCCTCCGCGCCGAGCGGGCCGTCCACCTCAACCTCGAGAACCCGCTGAACCGTCTCTTCACCCGCGAACCGTGGATCGGCGTCCCCGCCGACTTCTGGTACGCCTCGCTGCACTATCTGATCACGCCGATCGTCCTCGTCTGGCTGTTCCGCCGCCGCTCCGAGATCTACCGCACGGCCCGCACCTGGCTGATGACCTCGACGGTGATCGGCCTCGTCGGCTTCATCCTGCTGCCGACCGCCCCGCCCCGGCTGCTCGCCGCGCACCACGGCTTCATCGACACGATGGCCCACTACAGCTCGTACGGCTGGTGGGGCGACGCGGCCAGCGCGCCCAAGGGCATGGGCGACATGACCAACCAGTACGCGGCGATGCCGAGCCTGCACGTCGGCTGGGCGGTGTGGTGCGGTGTCCTGCTGTGGCGGCACGCCCGCTCCCCGTACGTGAAGGCGGCGGGCATCGCGTACCCGCTGCTCACCACGGTCATCGTGATGGGCACGGCCAACCACTACTTCTTCGACGCGCTCGCCGGGGTCGCGGCGATGGCCCTCGGCCTGCTCCTGACGAAGCCGGTGCGGCTCGTCGCGGCACGCCTGAAGGACCGGGCGTACGGCGTGTTCGCGGGGGCGCCGGCCTCCCCTTCCGCCACGCACGCCCCGATTGTCAGTGGAGAGTGCCAGACTTTCCCGGGTGAGCGAATTCCCCGACAGCGCAAGGAAGCCACGTCGCACGACAGCGGCGACGGGGCTGCGGCACCGGCTCGCTGAGCTGCGCGGCCCGGACCATCCGCCGCGTCCGCTGGACGCCCGGGCCCTGGCCGCGCTCGCGGCCAATCCGGGCTGCCGAAGGCGGGCGCTCCTGGACGGCGCGGGCGTCGACAAGGCGCGCATAGCGGATGCGCTGGGCTCACCGTCCTCGTTCGGCCAGTCCCAGTTCGCCCTGGCCCGCGGCAATGTGTTCGAGGCGCGGGTGAAGTCGGACGGCGGCTCCGAGCTGCTCAAGCTGGTGCACGCGCGCGTGGACGCCGCCGCGCCCGAGCCCACCCCCGATCTCGTACGGGCCCCGGACCTGTCGGCGATCGGCCCCGAGGGCCGCACGGCGCGCACGGCGCTGGCCCTGCGGGAGGCCGTCGAGTCGCCGGGGACGTGGACGTTCCTCGACCACCCGATGCTGGCGCTCGACGTGGCGGGCAGCCCCGCGTTCCTGGAGCCGGACGCGGTGGTGGTGCATCCGGACGGCAGTTGGACGGTCGTCGAGATCAAGTCCTTCCCGATGATCGACGGCGCGGCGGACGCGTCGAAGGTCGGCGCCGCTGCCCGCCAGTCCGCGGTGTACGTGCTGGCCCTCGAGGAGGTCGCGGCGCGGCTGCCGGACACGCAGGTGCTGGTGCGCGACCGGATCGTGCTCGTGTGCCCCAAGGACTTCTCGAACCTGCCGGCGGCGTCGGCGGTCGACGTGCGCAAGCAACGCGCGGTGACGCGCCGCCAGTTGGCGCGCCTGACGCGCGTGGAGGACATCGCGGCGGCGCTCCCGCCGGGCACGGTCTTCGACCCGGAGCTGCCCGCGGCCGAGCTGACGGCGGCCGTCGAGTCGGTGCCCGCGACGTACGCGCCGGAGTGCCTGGCCGCGTGCGAGCTGGCGTTCCACTGCCGTGACCACGCGCGCGGGCAGGGCGCGGTGACCGCGCTCGGCCGCCCCCTGCGCGCCGAACTCGGCTCGCTCACCACGGTCGACGAGGTGCTGGCCGCGGCCCACGGCGAGGCGGGCGACCCGGCGGATCCCACGGTGGCGGCGCTGCGGCGTGCGGCGCAGCTGCGGGACGAGGCCCTCGGCGGTGCGCGGTGCTGATCCGGAACACGCGGCAGGTCGGCGCGGAACCCCAGGAGGCGCACCGGTGAGCCTGATCAACCACCTGGCCAGGCTGGAGGCCACGAGCACGGGCCGCGCCCAGCCCACGGCCACCGTCCGGCACCGCCATCTGTCCCAGCGCCCGCTGGTGGTCGTCCCGCTCACGACGGCCGGAGAGACCGGCGCCCCGCTCGGCGCGCTCGTCGGCACCGAGCGCACGTCACCGCGTCTCCTGGTCGTCCCGCAGCCCCGCGACCGCGACCTCCGCTTCGCGTTCCTGACGCAACTGGCCGACGAGGTCCTGCCGTACATCGACACGTTCGCCACCGAGGTGGAGGCGGCGGAGCGCAGCGAAGTCGACCCGGAGACCGGCAAGAAGGTCAAGGTCGAGGTCGAACTGTGCGCGGACGCGCCGCAGTTGATCGTGCCGGGCCGCGCGGGCATCGAGTTCCTCCGCCTGCTGGGCCGCTCGATGCGTTTTCGCCGCACCGCCGAGCAGGACCCGGAGACGCCCTACCCCGCGCCGCCGCACGTCCCGCTGCTCGGCCGCTGGCTCACGCACTTCGGGGAGCGTGCGCGGGTCCCCGGCTCCGCGCTGCTCCTCGCGATGACGGACCTGCTGTCGCGGCACTGGGCGACGGGCCAGTCGAGCCTGGAGGACCAGCACTTGGGCGCGCTGCTCGCCTGGATCGAGGCCCCGGAGGGCACGTCGGGCGCCGCGGCCGCGCTCGGCGCCGAGCTGGACCGCGACCGGCACGGCCAGTTGCTGTGCCCGCCGGCCGGTCCCGCCACGGACCCCGCCTTCGACAACAAGCTGCTCGCACCCGCGATCGAGCGCTACGACAAGGCCCGCACGCGGCACGCGGCGGCCGAGGACGCCGTCGAGTCCGACGCCCGGCTCGCCGAACTGACCGCCGCGGAGCGGGAGATCCACGCCCTGGTCGAGTCCCGCACCCGCCCCACGTGGGACGCGGTGTGGCGCGGCCTCGACCAACTGTGCACGCTGCCCGAGGGCGGGTACGCGGCGGAGCGCTGGACCCGCGACCGCTGGTCGTTCACCGGCCACCGCGACCGGGTCCTGGCGGGCGAGCCCCCGCAGCCGCGCCGGGACGACGCGGTGACGGCGGCGAACAAGCTGGCCACGCGCGAGCGCGAGCAGGCCCGCCTGGACGCGCAGGAGGCGCTGGACGACCCGCTGGTGATGGCGGGCCGCCGCCTCTCCGGCGAGGCGTTCGCCGGGGAGGTGACCGAGGTGGTGGCGGCGTACAACGAGAAGAAGCGGCCCCGCCCGCTCGTCACGCTCCGCACGGACGACGGGCCGCGCCTCGGCGTGGGTGTGAAGGTGTACCGCACGCTCGAAGGCAAGCCGCAGACGGCCGAGTTCGTGGAGTACGAGGAGGGGGACCCCGCCTCGGTCGTGCTGCGGATCGTGGACAAGATGGGGCGCGGCAAGGAGCCGGCCGAGGGCTCGCTGCCGGAGAAGGGCGAGCGGGTGTGCTGGACGCTGTTCGAGCACGAGCAGCGCGGCGGCCCCAAGCTGCCGGAGCCGGAGGAGACACCGTGGACGCACGGCGGCCCGCCGGGGACGGCCGCGGAGACGCCCGACACCGTGACTTCGGAGGACGTACTGTGACCGCGCCGACCACCGCCCTCAGCCCGTCGGACGCGGCCGGGCAGGCCACCGCCGCCATCCTCCGCGACACCCTGCACGGCACGGCGCGCGGCATCGTCGTCGACTCGCCTCCCGGTGCCGGGAAGTCGACCCTCGTGGTGCGCGCCGCGCTCGAACTGGCCGATGCGGGCCGCCCGCTGATGATCGTGGCGCAGACGAACGCGCAGGTGGACGACCTCGTCCTGCGCCTGAACGCGAAGAACCCGGAGCTCGCCGTCGGCCGGCTGCACAGCAGCGACCCGGACGCGTACGACAAGTCGCTCGACGACCTGCCGAACGTCCGCCTGTCGACGAAGGCCGGCGACCTGGCCCCGCTGCCCGTCGTGGTGTCGACGGCGGCGAAGTGGGCGCACGTCAAGGCCTCCGACGCGGGAGGGCCGTGGCCGCACGCGATCGTCGACGAGGCGTACCAGATGCGCTCCGACGCGCTGCTGGCCGTGGCCGGGCTGTTCGAGCGGGCGCTGTTCGTGGGCGACCCGGGACAGCTGGACCCGTTCTCGATCGTCGGGTCGGAGCAGTGGGCGGGCCTGTCCTACGACCCGTCGGCCTCCGCGGTGTCCACGCTCCTCGCCCACAACCCGGAACTGCCGCAGCACCGCCTCCCGGTCTCCTGGCGGCTCCCGGCCTCGGCGGCGCCGCTCGTCTCCGACGCCTTCTATCCGTACACGCGGTTTCGCAGCGGCACGGACGAGGGCGACCGGGAGCTGGCCTTCACGGTGGAGTCGGACGGTTCGGGCCCGGACCGCGTCATCGACGAGGCCGCGGCCTCCGGCTGGGGCCTGCTCGAACTGCCCGCCGCGCACACTCCCCGTACGGACCCGGAGGCGGTGCGGGCGGTCGCCCAAGTGGTCCGGCGGCTGCTCGACCGCGAGGGCGTCACGCGCTCCGAGTCCGGCGAGGGCGCGCTGACGGCCGAGCGGATCTGCGTCGGCACCGCGCACCGCGACCAGGCGGCGGCGGTGCGGGCGGCACTGGCGGACCTCGACGTGCACGACGTCACGGTCGACACGGCGAACCGGCTGCAGGGCCGGGAGTTCGACGTCACGGTCGTCCTGCACCCGCTGTCCGGACGCCCGGACGCGACGGCGTTCCACCTGGAGACGGGCCGCCTGTGCGTACTGGCCTCGCGGCACCGGCACGCGTGCGTGGTGGTGTGCCGGGCCGGGGTCGCGGACCTCCTGGACGAGCACCCGTCGGCGGACCCGGTGCAGCTCGGGGTGACGGTGAAGTTCCCGGACGGCTGGGAGGCGAACCACTCGGTGCTGGCACGCCTGGGCGAACACCGGGTCTCGTATTGAGCCCGCGCCCTCGGACTGGTTCCTTCGCCCCCTTGCGGGCCGACGGACAATGGAAGGTGGCCCGGCACGGAACCGCGGGCCACCCCCGGCAACAGGAGGCCGCACCATGGCGGAGCCCGACCGTACTCACCAGCCCCGGCTGCGACCGGCCCCGCTGATCTTCGAACCCGCGGAGGCGGCCGGCGACCCGGAGCACTTCTTCGACCTGGAGTCCATCGAGGACCCCCGCGACCTGCTCACCCGGGCGACGGAGCTGACGCACGCGTTCCGCTCCGCGGCGGACCGGTCGATGGAGTTCCAGGCCGTCGCCGCGGCCCAGCTCGCCGACCCGCGCCGCTTCGACCGGCTCACGACGGCGGACATCGCGGAGCGTGCGGACTGGACGGAGGACTACGCGAAGAAGATGGTCGAGTTCGGCCGTGACCTGCTGCGCGGGACCACGGAGCAGTCGCCGTAGCGGGGGCGCACCGGGGCCGCACGGGGGCCGAAATGATCGTTTGGCATATGCCAGGGGGGCAAGATACTCCACCCCGCCCCCTCCTGTCCCGATTTTCCGCAACCCCTGGGAATCGCCCCGTCACCCCCTGTAGATGTATGAGGCATGAGCACCGCGACGCCTCCGTACTCCCCCCACGCCCCGTCGGCCACGGCCCCTGGCGCGCGTGACCACTTCGACATCTGCGACGTCACCCCCGAGGGCGCGGCCTGGCTCGCGTCCGCCGGGGCGTACCCCCGCTCCACGCTCTCCCACTGGGAGGCCAGGCCCACGGCCCCCGTCGTCCTCCCCTGCGGGTCCGTCTTCGACGTGGTGAACGTTCCCTCGATCTTCGGGCGGCGGATGTTAGACCGGCTCTGGTCCGAGGGCCCCGGCTCAGGACCGGTCGCCACGCACCGGGGCCGCATGCTCCTGTTCACCGCGCCCGGCACGGCGCAGCGCCTGCCGTCCCTCCTGCGCTGGGAGGAGTGGGGCCCCTCGGTGCCGCCGCTGCTCTGCCACGGCGCCGGCGACGCGGTCACGGGCCCGGCCCCCACGACCAACGCCGCGCTCCGCCCCGACCAGCGCCAGGAGTCCCGCTGGGTGGTGGCCCCCGACACCCGGCACCCCTGGCTGCCGGGGCCCGAGGTCATGCGCTGGGCGTGCGTCCGGGCGGCACGCACGAGTGCGCAGGCCGCGGTGCGGATTTCGATTTTTCCTGCCACGGATCCTGGTGCTAATGTCTACGACGTCAACCGGCGCCATTAGCTCAGTTGGTTAGAGCAGCGGACTCTTAATCCGCGTGTCCGGGGTTCGAGTCCCTGATGGCGCACCTAACAGACAAGGCCTCTCGCTACGGCGGGAGGCCTTCGTCGTCTCCTCCGACCGCTCCACCGTCGCCGACAAGCGCGGCTGGGGGTCCGGGGGTTATCCCCCGGGGAATACAGCATCCGCGTGTCCGGGGTTCGAGTCCCTGATGGCGCACGTTGACGGTGGCGGCCTGTATTCGCGGAAAGCGCGAATCGGGCCGCCATCGTCGTTTCTGCGCGGCTTCGCCGCGCGTTGTGGGGGCTTCGCCACCCACACCCCCATGAAGGAACCGGGGGCGAGCCCGGGTGGGCCCATCAAGCCCCGCTCTTGGACGAGAGCCCGCGGGGTCCGGGGCGGAGCCCCGTGGCCGGAACGCCGGTGCCGCAACTTCAGCCCGCTCTTGGACGAGAGCCCGCGAGGGCCGGGGCAGCACCCCCAGGCCGTAACGCCGACTCCGCAATTTCAGCCCCGCTCTTTGGACGAGAGCCCGCGGGGTCCGGGGCAGCGCCCCGTGGCCGCAACGCCGGTACCGGTCGAGGATCAGTCCGCCGTCGTCACCTTCACCGTCCACGCCCCCGAACCCGTCCGGCCCTCCGCCTCCACACGGATGCCGTCCTCCGGCACCGTGAAGGTCTCCCCCGCCCCCACGGGCGCGTCGGCCAGCGGTGGGTAGACGGACTCGCCGTAACAGGCCTCCGTACGGGGATGCGCGTCCAGCACCTCCATGGGTCCACCCCCGGACGGGGAATCGCTGCGGACGCGGTAGACGAGGATGCCCCGGCTGCAGGTCGCGGCGTCGTTGCCTGAGCCACCCCGCGCCTCCAGGGCGATGGCACTGTCGACGCCCGTACGAATGACGGCGAGCTTGGTGCCCCCACCCGTACCGAACGCCGCCCCCGCCCCCCGCGGCGCCGTACTCAGCTGCTCCAGGGTCAACCGGGTCTCACCACTGCGCTTCACACACGCCACCTGCCGCCGCTCAAGCCAGCCCAGCTTCCACTTGTGCCAGCCGAACAGATCCGGCGAGAGACCGAACTGGCTGCCCATGACGTCCCAGTCACCGACGTACGTGTCCCAGTCGCCCTTGCCGTCGGTGGGCCGGTGGTAGAGGTCCGGCAGGTCGAAGACGTGCCCCGTCTCGTGCGCGAGCACATTGCGGTCCGGCGGGTGCCGCTCGAAGACCGTGACGATGCGCCGGATGTCCGTGCCGTCCGCGCGCATCGGCCGGTCGAAGTTCACGACCTTCGTCGCGTCGGAGTCGACACCGGGCGCGTCCGGGTCGGCGACGAAGTAGACGACGTCGTACTTGCTGAAGTCCGTGTGCGGATCCGCCGCCCGGAGCGCGTCCCGCAGATACGCGCTGCGGTGCGCGGCGTTCCAGTCGCGCTGTATGGCGTACGCGGTCGAGGCGTGCGGCATTTCGACCCACTGCCGCTGCGGATGCGGCACCAGGGAGAACTTCCCGTACGACGCCCGGTCGAAGAAGCGACTGGTGGACGGGAAGTAGTCGGCGGCCAGCTCGTCGGGCGTGGCCAGGGGCCGCGAGTCGGGGAACGAGAGGAAGACCATCACGGCGTCGAGGCTCTTCTTGGGCTTCGGGTACGCCGGGTTCCAGGTGTCCAGGCCCTCGGAGTGATGCGCCGGGGTGCGCTCCAGTGCGCAGGGCCCCGCGAACGGCACGGCCGCGGCCGGCCCCGCGACGAGCCCCATGGCGGCCACGGCGGCGAAGGCGGTGAGCGCCGCCGCGAGGGCGCGCGGGCGTGGCTTGTCCACTCCCCCGAGTGGCTGCGGACGCGGCAAGTCGACCTCCGGGACGGGAATGCTGGGCACCCAACCCAGAGTGTTGGTGTTTATATGGCTTTGCCCTGTTTATCTGGCCCGGATGAGTGACCGGACGACACTCCGTCCGATCACGGAACGTCACAGTCGATCGCCCGCGATCTGGTCACGACAGAAGGTGTGGCAGCACCGGGCAGAAACGATCTACCGGGACGGGGTCCGGCGGCCCGGAACCCGTGCACACCGCATTCCAGGCTGGATAGGCCGTCCGACCTGCCTCTATGATCGGCACACTTTCCTGCCGGGACCCGGCCGCAGCAGACCACGCAACCATCCGACGCACCACGGGAGCGAGCGGTGAGCGCACAGCCCGAAGGGCCCACGACCGCGCGCCGGGTGGCCTCGCCCGGCCAGATCACGGAGAGTGATGATTTGCGGTCGGCTTCGCGACCCCCGTCCGCCAAGACCCAGCCCCAGACCCAGCCCCAGCACCAGGCCCAGCCCCAGGCCCAGGCCCAGACCCTCTACCGGCCGGCGTTCGCGACCTCGCCGCTGGCCATGGCTGTCGTGGACCGCGACGGCGTGATCGTCGGCGCGAACGACGCCGCCCGTGCTCTGCTCGGCGGGGAGACCGCGGGCGAACTCGTCGGCCACGCCGCCGACGAACTGCTCGACCTGCGCTCGGACCCGCGCACGGCGGACGCCTACCAGGAGATCCTGCGCGGCCGTCAGGCCCGGCTCAGCCGCACCCGCCGCCTCAAGCACCCCTCGGGCCAGTCGGTGTGGCTGCGCGTCACGGTGTCGCCGCTTCCGGACGCGGAGGCCGTGCTGCTCTCGCTCGGCGACATCACCGCGCACCGCGGGCTCCAGGACCGGCTGCACCACCTGGAGCTGCACGATCCGCTGACCCGGCTGCCCAATCGCGCGCTGTTCTTCGAGCGCGTCTCCGCCGCCCTGGAGGCGGGGGCGTACGAGAGCACGGGCGCGACCGGGCGGGTGGGGCTCTGCCTGCTCGACCTCGACGGGTTCAAGGCGGTCAACGACTCGCTCGGGCACCCCGTCGGCGACCGGCTGCTCCTCGCCGTCGCCGAGCGGCTCACGCACTGCGCGGACCGCGCGCAGAGCGCCACGGGCGCCCCGCTCGTGGCCCGGCTCGGGGGCGACGAGTTCGCGCTGCTCGTCGAGGACTCCACCGGCACGGAGCAGCTGGCCGAGCTCGCCCGGACGGTGCTCGACGCGCTGCGCGAGCCCTTCGACCTGGCAGGACACGAGGTGTCGGTGTCCGCCTCGATCGGCGTGGTCGAGCGGCAGGTCACGGGCACCAGCACGACGGCCCTGATGCAGGCGGCCGACACCACGCTGTACTGGGCGAAGGCCGACGGAAAGGCCCGCTGGACCTTCTTCGACCAGGAGCGCAACGCCCACCGGATGACCCGCCAGGCCCTGTCGTCGAGCCTGCGGCCCGCGGTGGACCGGGGTGAATTCGCCCTGGAGTACCAGCCGTTGGTGGAAATGGCGGACGGTGAGCTGCGCGGCGTCGAGGCGCTGGTGCGCTGGCGGCACCCGCAGTTCGGCCTGCTGACGCCGAATCGGTTCATCGGACTGGCCGAAGAGGACGGCTCCATCGTGGAGCTGGGGCGGTGGGTGCTGCGGACGGCCTGCGCGCAGGCGCGGCGCTGGCAGGTGGAGCACCGGGAGGCGCCGCCGGTGTTCGTGAGCGTGAATGTGGCGGTGCGTCAGATGTGGGACTCGGACCTGGTGGCGGACGTCGCGCAGATCCTCACCGAGACCGGACTGCCGCCGGAACTCCTCCAGTTGGAGCTGATCGAGTCCGCCGTGATGGGGCCGACGGGGCGGCCGCTACAGGCCCTGCGGGCACTGCACGACATGGGCGTGCGCATCGCCATCGACGACTTCGGCACCGGGTACTCCAACCTCGCCTACCTCAGCCGCCTTCCGGTGTCGGTGCTCAAGCTCGACGGGGCGTTCGTGCGCGGGTTCCGGGAGGACGGGGACGCGCCCACGGAGCCGGCGGACACGATGATCGTCGAGGCGCTCGTGCAGCTGGCGCACCGGCTCGGGCTCACGGTGACCGCCGAGTGCGTGGAGACGGCGGAGCAGGCGGAGCGGCTGCGCCGGCTCGGCTGCGACACCGGGCAGGGCTGGCTCTACTCGCGGCCGGTGGCGGCGGACCGCATCTCGGGGCTCCTCGCGGAGCGCGGGTGATCCGCCGCCGTCGGAAGGTCGTCGGCCGTCAGGCGCGCGGCAACCCGTAGGCGTCCGCGATGAGTTCGTAGGAACGCAGGCGTACGTCGCCGCCGTGCGCGTTGGCCGTGAGCATCAACTCGTCGGCGCCCGTGCGCTTTTGCAGCTCGTCGAGGCCGGAGCGGACCTCGTCGGGGGTGCCGTGGATGACGTTGGAGTTCCAGGACTGGACGAAGTCCCGCTCCATCTCGTTGAACTGGTACGCCTCCGCCTCCTCGGGCGTCGGCACGAGGCCGGGGCGGCCGGTGCGCAGCCGGACCATGTTGAGGGCGGCGGCGAGCACCTGGCGGCGGGCCTCCGTGCCGTCGTCGTCGGTCGCGAGGGCGGAGACGCCGATCAGGGCGTACGGCTCGGACAGCAGCTCGGACGGGCGGAAGTTCTCCCGGTACAGGTCGAGCGCCGGGAGCGTGTTCTGCGCCGAGAAGTGGTGCGCGAAGGCGAACGGGAGACCGAGGGTCGCGGCGAGCCGGGCGCTGAAGCCGGAGGAGCCGAGGAGCCAGACGGGCGGGCGGTTCGGGTCCTGCACGCCGCCGGGGGACGTGGCCTGGACCGGGCCCGGGACCGCGTGGATGCGGGAGTACGGGTGGCCGTCGGGGAAGTCGTCGTCGAGGAAGCGGGTGAGCTCGACGAGCTGCTGCGGGAAGTCGTCGGCGCCCTCGTTGAGGCGGTCGGTGCGGCGCAGCGCGGCGGCGGTCGCGCCGTCCGTGCCGGGGGCGCGGCCGAGGCCGAGGTCGACGCGGCCCGGGGCCATGGCCTCCAGCGTGCCGAACTGCTCCGCGATCACGAGCGGGGCGTGGTTCGGGAGCATGACGCCGCCGGAGCCGAGGCGGATGCGGTCCGTGTGGGCGGCCAGGTGGGCCAGGATCACGGCGGGGCTGCTGGAGGCGACGCCGGGCATCGAGTGGTGCTCGGCGACCCAGTAGCGGTGGTAGCCGCGGGACTCGGCGAGGCGGGCGATGTCGACGCTGGTGTGCAGGGCCTGCGTGGCCGTGCGACCCGCTCCCACGGTGACCAGGTCCAGGACGGAGAGCGGGGTGGGTGCGGTCCCGAGGGCTGCGCCGCGGATCACGGGTCCTCCTGCGAATACGTTCGTTACGGGTGGGTGTCTCGACCCCGACGTAACGGAGGCCTACTCCGCTTTATTCCCGCGATCAAGCCCCGCCGGCGATTGAGGCGCGGGGTCCGGGGCGGAGCCCCGAGGCCGCAACCACGTCACACCTGCACCACCGGTTCCTTCGTGAAGAGCGCGCCCAGGGCCGGCGCGTTGACCCGGCGGTCGACCAGTCGCAGCGCCTCCCAGACCGTGACCTGGTTCGCCGTGAGGACCGGCTTGCCGAGCTCGGCCTCCAGGTCGCGGACGTACGCCGCGGTGTGCAGCGCCGTATCGGGCAGAAGCACCGCGTCCGCCTCCGGATGGTCACCCGCGCGGGCCATCGCGAGCACCTCGTCCCAGCCCCACGTGCCCACCTCGGCGGCCGTGATGATCCCGCTCCCTCGGACGGCCAGGACCTCCGCCCCAGCCGCCTTGAGGAACGTGGCGAAATGGTCGGCCACGTCCTCCGGATACGTCGCGGCGACCGCCACCCGGCGCGCCCGCACCTCCCGCAGCGCGTGCGCGAACGCGAAGGACGTACTGGAGGCGGGCAGGCCCGCCGCCATCGCGAGATTGCGGACCTGGTCGTGCGCCCCGTCCCAGCCGAAGACGAAGCTGCCGGACGTGCACGCCCAGACCACCGCCTCCGCGCCGGACAGCCGCAGCTCCTCGACGCCCGCGGCGAGCCGGTCGGGCGCGCCCATCTTCAGCAGCGCGTCGACCCGGTGTGCGTCCTCCCCGATGTCGGTGTGGACGACGGGCAGCCGCACATCGCTGTCGATCAGCATCTCGATGCGCGGGTAGTCGTCCTCCGCGGAGTGTCCGGGGTAGAGAAATCCCAGCGAGGTCATGCCCTATGCCCACCCTTCCTGTTCCTTCGGCCGTTCCCTCGGCAGCTCCTCCGGGGGCAGCGCCTCCGGCAGCTCCGACGGGGGCCAGACCCGCGCCGCCGGATCGAGCAGCGCCTGGTACGGCCCCACAGCACGCGTACCCAGCCGGGCGAGGGCTGCCCACATCGTGACTTGATTGGCCGAGATCACCGGCACCCGCAGCTCCGCCTCCAGCTGCGGGATGACGTCGTACGTCGGCAGGTTGGTGCAGCTGATGAAGAGCGCGTCGGCCCCGGCGCTGCCCGCTTCCCTGGCCATCGCCGCCACGTCCCGGTAGGGCACCTTCCAGATGTGCCGGGTCAGTCCGAGGAAGGCCCGCCCGGTGACCGTGATCCCGGCTTCCGCCAGATACTCCTCCAGCGATTCGGTGACCGAGCGCGTATAGGGGGTGACGAGCGCGATGCGCCGCGCGCCCAGTTCGGACAGGGCTTCGAGCAGGGCGCCCGATGTGGTCACGGCGGGCAGCTCCCCGGCCCGCCGCATCGCCGCGCTCATCGCCCGCTCCCCCGCGAGCCCGCCGACGAAGCTGCCGGACGCGCAGGCGTACGCGAGGACCTCCGGTTCGGTGGCGCCGAGCGCGCGCACGGCCTCGCCGAGCGTCTCGTGCTCGCTGACGAGGCGCGCCAGATCGAGTCCGACCTCGACGGGCACGAACGGCGTACGGGTGAGGTGGAGGGAGACGTGGTCGGGCACCCAGCGCCACAGCTCGCGGTCGAGAGCGAAGTCGAACGGGGCGACGACGCCCACACCGCGCTGCGGTTTCGGTCCCCCCAGGAATGAGACGTCCATGAGCAGGCCCCAAGTCAGCTGTCTGATCAATGCCGGAGTGGTGCTTGAGCCGGCGAACCGCCGGGACGTCGGGACAGCGACACAGCGCGAAACAAGGTGCAGGAACCCTAGTGGAGTACCTCTGTTGTCGACGGTAGGTTCCGGTGTCTGCGGGGTCAATCCGCACATGTCGGCAGGTCCCGCGATTCTTACCGTGTTCACGAGTTCGCCGCCGGTTCCGGCTCCTCGACCCCAGCAGAGCGGATCTTCATTGCCGGACGGTTTCGCGGCGATGTCCGTGCCCGACGAGGTGTTCCTGGGTAGGTCCCCGGCAACGTATCGCGAGCGCTGACGCTGGAGGGCGGATGACGGGCGAGCTGATCGGACTGACCGCGCAGGACCTCATCGAGGGATATCGCAAGGGAGAGTTCAGCCCGGTCGACGCGACCCGCGCCGTGCTCGCCAGGATCGAGGAAACCGAACCGGCGCTGAACGCGTTCGTGCGGGTCGACGCGGCGGGGGCCCTCGCCCGGGCCGAGGAGAGCGCGCGGCGGTGGCGCGAGGGCGAGCCGGCGGGCCTGGTCGACGGGGTTCCGGTGTCGGTGAAGGACATCCTGCTGCAGCGGGGCGCGCCCACGCTGCGCGGTTCGCTGACCGTCCCCGAGCAGGGCGGCTGGGACGAGGACTCGCCTTCGGTGGCCCGGCTGCGCGAGCACGGAGCGGTCCTCGTCGGCAAGACGACGACGCCCGAGTTCGGCTGGAAGGGCGTGACCGACTCGCCGCTGTCGGGCGCGACCCGCAATCCGTACGACACCTCGCGCACGGCGGGCGGGTCGAGCGGCGGCAGCGCGGCGGCGGTCGCGGTGGGCGCGGGGCCGCTGTCGCTCGGCACGGACGGCGGGGGTTCGGTGCGGATCCCCGCCTCGTTCTGCGGGATCTTCGGCCTCAAGCCGACGTACGGGCGGGTGCCGCTGTACCCGGCGTCGGCGTTCGGGACGCTGTCGCACGTGGGGCCGCTCGCGCGTACGGCGGCCGACGCTGCGCTGCTGATGGACGTGATCTCGGGCCCCGACCCGCGGGACTGGTCGGCCTCGGGCCCGCAGGCGGGCGGCTTCCAGGATGCGCTGCACGGCGGGGTGCGCGGGCTGCGGGTCGCGTACTCGCCGACGCTGGGCGGGCAGGTCGCGGTGCGGCCCGACGTCGCCGCGGTGGTGCGGGCCGCGGTGACCCGGCTGGCGGAACTCGGCGCGTACGTCGAGGAGGTGGATCCGGACTTCACGGATCCGGTCGAGGCCTTCCACACCCTGTGGTTCAGCGGCGCGGCGCGGGTGGTGCAGCATCTCCCGGCGTCCAGGCGCCAGTTGCTCGACCCGGGGCTGCAGGAGATATGCACGCGGGGCGCGCGGTACAGCGCGCTCGACTACCTGGCGGCGGTCGACGCGCGGATGGCGCTCGGGCGCCGGATGGGCGCCTTCCACTCGACGTACGACCTGCTGGTGACGCCGACCGTGCCGATCACCGCGTTCGAGGCGGGGGCCGAGGTGCCGCGCGGCTCCGGCCTGCGCCGATGGACGGGCTGGACCCCGTTCACATACCCCTTCAACCTGACCCAGCAGCCCGCCGCTTCCGTGCCGGTGGGGCTCGACGGGGACGGTCTTCCGGTCGGCCTCCAGCTCGTGGCCGCCCGCCACAGGGACGATCTCGTACTCCGGACCGCGCACGCGTTCTACGAGTCCGGGACGGCGAGTCACGCCAGTCCCAACACCGCTGGAATCGCGTGAAGTTAGGACATGGCCGTATTGCCGCGAATTCAGATCTCGGCTTTATCAAGGGCCGAAAACGATAGGCATACCTCCCGGGGCTTCGGGTAATGGCGCGCCATGGCTCCACCACTTGGTAACAATGAGGGATTCATCGCCAGACCAGTCCGCCGCCGCTCCCTGCTCTACGGTGCGGGGGCGGCGGCGCTGGGTGTGCTCGGTACCGCGGCCTGTACCCGCGTACCGGAGGAGGGGAAGGTCGAAGGGGGCGACCTGCTGGACCGGCTGCGTGACGCGGGCGAGGTCAAGATCGGCGTCGCGGGTGAGGTCCCGTTCGGATACATCGACGAGAACGGCGAGGTCACCGGAGAGGCGCCGGCGATCGCCAAGGTGATTTTCCCGCGTCTCGGTGTGCCCAAGGTGAAGGCGGTGCCGACGCAGTTCAGCGCGCTGATTCCCGGGCTGACCCAGGCGCAGCAGTTCGACGTGGTGTCGGCGGGCATGTACATCAATCCGGATCGCTGCGCACAGGTGCTGTTCTCCGATCCCGACTACCTGATGCCCGACTCGTTCATCGTGCGCAAGGGAAATCCGCACGGCATCAAGACGTACGAGGAAGTCGCGAAGAAGAAGCTGAAGTTCGCGACGGGCACGGCCTACGCGGAGATCGAGTACGCCAAGGCCTACGGCATCAAGGACATGCTGATCCTGCCCGACCAGGTGGCAGGCCTCGACGCCGTGCGCCAGGGCAGGGTCGACGCCTTCGCCGGCACGGCCGTCACGGTCCGCACCGTGATCAAGGGCAAGAGCGGGGTCGAGGCCATCCCGCCCTTCCAGCCCGTCGTCGACGGGAAGCCGGCCTACGGAGCGGGCGGATTCGCCTTCCGGAAGTCGGAGATGAACCTGCGCGACGCGTTCAACAAGGAGTTGCACAAGCTCAAGGACAGCGGTGAACTCCTGCGCATCATGGCGCCCTTCGGCTTCACCAAGGAGGAGATGACCGACCTCACGGTCGAGAAACTCTGCCCCCCTGCCAAGGGAGCCGCCTCATGATGTCCTCGAAGTTCTTCGAGAACTGGTTCCTGCCGGGTATCTGGATCACGCTCGAGATCACGGTCCTCAGCGCGATCTTCGCCTTCGTCGTCGCGATCATCATCGGCGTGCTGCGCACGTCCAATGTGTGGTTCGTGCGTTTCCTGTCCGGGGCGTACTTCGAGATCTTCCGCAGCACGTCGTCGCTGGTCTTCATGTTCTGGATCGCGTTCACCGTGCCGATGCTGTTCCAGATCAAGTTCGATCCGCTCTTCTCGGGCGTTCTGGCGCTCAGCATCACCTACGGCGCCTACGGTTCGGAGATCGTGCGCGGTGCACTCGCCGCGGTGCCGCCCGCCCAGCGCGAGGCCGGCATCGCCCTCAACTTCACGCGCGCCCAGCGCCTGCGCCGCATCGAACTCCCGCAGGCCTGGCCGGAGATGATCCCGCCGTTCAACAACCTGCTGATCGAGCTGCTCAAGGGAACCTCGCTGGTGTCCCTCATCGCGGTGGCCGACATGACGTTCGCGGGCAACCTCAAGCGGCTCGTCTCCGGCGACAGCGCGCCGATCTACACGCTGCTGCTCGTCCTGTACTTCGTGTTCGCCTTCATCTTCACGCGCCTCATGCGCCTGCTTGAGCGCCACGCCAAGAGCCGTGTCGGCCAGACGCCCGAGCAGGGCGGTCTGCGCGTGCTCCTCGGCGGGATGCGCTCCAAGTCGACGATCGACGCCGTCACCGGTGCCGGAGGTGCCAAGTGAACTGGGACTGGTCCAACGTCGCGGACTTCATGCCGCAGTTCTGGGACGGCGTACTCGTCACGCTTCAGGCCCTCTTCTGGGGCGCGATCATCGCCTTCGCCCTGGGCCTGGTGTGGGCGATCGCCCAGCGCTCGGATCAGAAGTGGATCAGCTGGCCGGTGACGGCGGTCACCGAGTTCATCCGGAACACCCCGCTCCTGGTGCAGCTGTTCTTCCTCTTCTACGTCGTTCCCTCCTGGGGCATCTCGATGTCCCCGCTGGTCACCGGCATCGTCGGGCTCGGCCTTCACTACTCGACGTACACGTCCGAGGTCTACCGGGCCGGCATCGACGGCGTGCCCGCCGGCCAGTGGGAGGCGGCCACGGCGCTCAACCTCCCCAAGGGCCGCACCTGGCGCGCGGTGATCCTGCCGCAGGCCGTGCGCAGGGTGATCCCCGCGCTCGGCAACTACGTGATCGTCATGCTGAAGGAATCGCCGCAGATCATGGCGATCGGCGCGCTGGACATGCTGGGCGAGGCCCAGGGCTTCAGCCAGACCACCTTCACCTACGAGGCCATCAGCGTCGTCGGTGTCGCCTTCATCGTCATCGCCTACCCGGCTTCTCTTCTTCTGCGAGTTTTGGAGCGTCGTCTTGTCCGCTGACAGCAGCACTTCCCAGGAAATCCCCAATCCTGCCGTCGACGGCAGCGAGCTCATCCGCTTCGACAAGGTCACCAAGCGGTTCGGCAGCAACACCGTCCTGGACAACCTCGACTTCTCCGTCGACTCCGGCAAGCACGTCACGCTGATCGGCCCGTCCGGTTCCGGCAAGACCACGATCCTGCGGCTCCTGATGACGCTGATGAAGCCCGACGAGGGCACCATCAAGGTCGGCGGCGAGTACCTCACGCACGAGCAGAAGGACGGCAAGCTCGTCCAGGCCGGCGAGAAGCACATCCGCGAGATCCGCAAGAACATCGGGATGGTCTTCCAGCAGTTCAACCTGTTCCCGAACATGAACGTGCTGCGCAACATCACCGAGGCCCCGGTCAACGTGCTCGGCCTGTCCAAGGACGAGGCGGAGCAGCGGGGCAAGGAGCTGCTCGACATGGTCGGCCTCGGCGACCGCTGCGAGGCGTACCCGTCCCAGCTCTCCGGCGGCCAGCAGCAGCGGGTGGCGATCGCGCGCGCCCTGGCGATGCGGCCTCAGGTGCTGCTCCTGGACGAGGTCACGTCGGCGCTCGACCCGGAGCTGGTGGCCGGCGTCCTCGACGTCCTGCGCGACATCGCGCACAGCACGGACATCACCATGCTGTGCGTGACGCACGAGATGAACTTCGCCCGGGACATCTCGGACCAGGTCCTGATGTTCGACTCGGGGCGCATCATCGAGTCCGGTTCGCCGGAGAAGATGTTCGGGGAGCCGGAGCACGAGCGCACCAGGGAGTTCCTGAGCGCGGTCCTGTGACCAGCCGCTCACCGAGTGGTGCATGACTTTGGCATATGCCACGGTGGCGCGTTCCTGCTGAGAGGCACGGAGCGCGCCATCAATCTCCCCAACCGGCGCCCCCGAAAGGGGTGTTGGCGGCTATCGTGGACTTCAGCCCAGCTGTCCGGAACCGGTCCATGCAGGGGGAAGAACCGTGGCGCTGAAGCACGAGCAGGGTGCGTCCCCGCACCAGCCGCACGAGGCGGTGCAGCACGCGTTGCGTGTGCTGGAGACCATCGCGCACCGAGGCGTGGGCGTGACCGACACGGAGCTGGCGCGCGTCACGTCGCTGCCCGCCGAGCAGCTGACGGTCCTGCTGCGGATGCTGCGCCGTGAGGGGTACGTCCAGCAGACCGCCGACGGGGCGTACATCACCGGCGAGACCCTGAGCAGGCTCGGCGCGGCGGACGGCCATGCGGCCGCGCTCACCGCGAAGCTCCAGCGCACGCTCGACCGGCTGCGGGACGACGTGGGCGCGGCGGTCTACATGAGCCGTTACGTCGACGGGGAGATCCGGGTCACGCAGATGGCGACGGGGCCCGAGACCCCCGCGGTCAACGAGTGGGTGGACTTCCGCGTCTCCGCGCACGCGAGCGCGATCGGCAAGAGCCTGCTCGGCCAGCTGGACATGAACGGGCGGCGGGACCATCTGTCCCGGCACAAGATGGCGCGGCTCACGTCGCGCACGATCACCAACGAGAAGGTGCTGCTGTCCCGCCTCGCCTCGCAGCCGGCGACGGTTCCGGTGCTCGATCTTCAGGAGTACGCGGTGGGCACGGTGTGCGCCGCCGTTCCCATCACGGCGGGCGCGGCCGTCGGGTGCCTGGCGCTCTCGCTTCCGGTCGAGCACGCGCATCGCCTGCACGATGCGGCGGAACAGCTCAACAAGGAGGCGGCGCCGGTTCTTCTTTCCATGGCGATCTGACCGGTCACCGGCGACGGCGTTACGGACTCGGGGCTCCGCCCCGGACCCCGCTGCTCAATCGCCGCAGGGGCTAAAAACAAGAACAACAACGAAGGCCCCCCGCTACTGCGGGAGGCCTTCGCTTCTGTGCGCCATCAGGGACTCGAACCCCGGACACGCGGATGCTGCATTCCCCGGGGGATAACCCCGGACCCCCAGCCGCGCTCATCGGCGACGGCGTGGCGGCCTCCGGCTCCGCCCGGGCCCCGCGGACTCTCGCCCAAGAGCGGGGACGATTTGCCCGCCCTCGCTCAGGCCTGAGCGAGGCAAGACGCCGCAACGACAAGAGCCCCCCGCTGGTGCGGAGGGCTCTCACCTTTAGGTGCGCCATCAGGGACTCGAACCCCGGACACGCGGATTAAGAGTCCGCTGCTCTAACCAACTGAGCTAATGGCGCCGGTTGACGAGGTAAATACTACCTGGCCCCAGGGGGTGCTTTTGACCACCAGGGGCGCAGGCGTCACGTGGCGGTGAGGAGGTGGTCGCGGGCGTGGGTGCGGTAGGCCGTCGTCAGGGTCGTGCGGTCCTCGGGGGTCAGGGGGCGGTAGGCGGGGGCGGTCGGTGGGCGCCACCACAGGGTGCCGCCGGACCAGAAGCCCTCGCGGCGCAGCTCCCCGCGCCGCACCTTGTTCGTCGCGGTGACCGGCATCCGTTCCACCAGCCGGATGAATCGGGGCGCCATCTTCGTGCCGAGGTCCGGCTGCGAGCGGAGGAACGCGTCGAAGGCGGCCGGGTCGAAGGCGCGGCCCGGGCGGAGCGCCAGCGTCGCCATCACCTGGTCGCCGGCCACCGGGTCCGGCACCCCGTAGACCGCGACGGCCGCCGCGTCCGGCCAGCGGGCGAGGATGTTCTCGATCATCGCGGGGGCGAGGTTCTCGCTGTCGACGCGGATCTTGTCGTCGCCGCGCCCGGCGAAGTAGAGGAACCCGTCGGCGTCCCGGTAGAAGTGGTCGCCGGTCCAGTACCAGCCGTGTTCGCGGACGCGCTCCGCGTACGCGGCGTCGTTGCGCCAGTAGCCCTCGAAGGGTGAGCGGCCGCGGTTGACCAGCTCGCCTATCGCCTCCGCGCCGTTGAGGAGGCGGCCGCCCTCGTCGAAGCGGGCCGGCGGGCACTCCGTCTTCGTCTCCGGGTCGAGGACCGCGAGGTCGCTGCCGGGGGCCGCCAGGCCGATCGCGCCCGCCGGCGTGCCGGAGGTCCGCTGCACCGCGGCGCCGCCCTCCGACGACCCGTAGCCCTCGACGAGCCGCGCCCCGAACCGCTCCTCGAACCGCGCCGCGTCCACGGCCCCGGCCTCCGTGCCGAAACCGACCCGGAGCGGGTTGTCGCGGTCGTCGGGGCGCTCCTCGGTGGCCAGGATGTACTGGACGGCCCGGCCCACGTAGGTGAAGTACGTCGCGCCGAATCGGCGTACGTCGCCCAGGAAGCCGGACGCCGAGAAGCGGCGGCGCAGCGCGACCCCCGCCCCCGCCGCGACGGCCGGCGCCCAGTCCGCGATGACCGCGTTGCCGTGGAAGAGGGGCATGCAGACGTAGTGCACGTCGTCGGGGCGGACCTTGAAGTTGTCCACCAGGGACTGCCCGGCCGACGCCAGCCGCCCCTGCGTGCACAGCGCCGCCTTCGGGGCCCCGGTCGACCCGGAGGTGAAGTAGAGCAGCATGCGGGTGCCGGGGCGCACCCGGTCGTCGGCCTCCGGCTTCGCGCCCTCGTACGGCGTGAGCAGCTCCTCGTACGCGTCGGTGTCGGTCACCAGGATCCGGACGCCCGGGAGGTCGAGGCCGTCGAGCAGCGGGAGGTGGGCCCGCTCGGTGACCAGGACGCGGCATTCGGTGTGGGTGATGTCGCGGGCGAGTTCGGCGCCGCGCCGGGTCGGGTTGAGGCCGGCGACGGCGGCGCCGGAGAGCGCGGCCGCGCCCAGCCACTGGGGGAACTCGGGGGTGTTGTCGAGGAGCAGGCCGATGTGGGGGTCCGCCGCCCGCGGCAGCAGCTCACCGAGGAGCGCCGCGCGGGCCGCCGCCCCGGCCGCGACCTGGTGGTGGCTGAGGACCTGATCCTCGTACGCGAGCCCGGGCCTGTGGTCGCCCCAGCGCGCCTGGATCAGCTCCGCGAAGGTGCGCGTCATCATGGATCCCATGGCGGCGAACCATAATTGACGTACCGTCAGATGTGGAGGGTGCGGACGACGCCTGCGTCCGGAGCCCCGGCGCGCCGTGGGGCGGCGCACCGGGGCCATGGGATCAGAACGTGACGTCCGAGCACGCGTAGAAGGCGTTCCCCGTGTCCGCGACGGTCCACACCGCGAGGATCACGTGGTGGCCCGATTTCCCGGAGGGCAGCGTGCCGGAGTGCGAGAGCGTCGCCGGCGGCTGACCGCTGAACGGGACCGTGAGGAACGGCGCGGTCTGCAGGGCCGACCGGGTCAGCGGCTTGCTCTGGTCCCAGCCGTCCTTGGTGATGTAGTAGCGGAAGTCCGTGGTGGAGTGCCGCGCGGTGAACTGCCAGCGGAAGGTCTGGCTCTGACCGCCCGTCACCTTCGTGGTCGGCCAGGCGTTCCCGTTCGGCTGCTTCGCCGCGTCGAGCGCGCTGAAGCCGCCGTTCCCGGCCGAACAGAGCTTGCCGTCGGCGGGGCCGGCCGCCGGGAAGCCCTTGGGGCCCTCGACGCTCTGCGGCTCCCACTGGATGCTGCCGCAGCCGCTGACGCCGCCGTTGGCGCAGAGCTTCTGCCTGCTGATCGGCAGATCGGTGTAGCCGTGGCCGCTCGCGCCGCCCGAGGAGAGCGCGAACGCCCCCGCGGTCGTCAGGCCGAGCAGGGCCGCGTACGCCTTCGTACGCTTCGAGGTCTTTCGCATGCTGCCGCTCCTGGGGGGTGTTGGGAGTGCCGGAAGCTGTGCGCACAGCGATGGTTCAGATGGTTCAGGTAGTTCAGGTCTAGACCAACGCACAATGTAGGACCGCGAGTTGAGCATGTCCAGACCAATCGCAATTCCCGGCACGAGCCCTTCCGCTCACCCTGCTCACCCCCAGGGCGTCACTCCCCTCGGCCCGTGTAGAACGCCACGGTCAGATCCTTCACGAGCAACTTGCGCTCGTAGTCGTCGAGATCGACGAGCCCGCGCGCGGTCAGCCGCGTCACGGTGTCCTCCACCGAGTCCACGACCGTGGTGAGGACGCTGTCCCGGCGCCGCGCGTCGAGGGCCGCGATCCGGCGGCGCCGCATCGCCGCGGCCACCTCCGGCTCGTACTCGATGCGCGTGGGCTGCGCAGAGAACACCTCGATGCCGACCGGGGCCGCGTCCTCCGCGAGACGCCGGGTGAGCAGATCGCCGAGGGCCTCGGCGTTGCGCAGCACGGGCGCGTCCCGGTCGCCGACCACGGCGGGCAGCCTGGACAGCACCCGCGCGAGCCCGGCCTCCACGCACTCCCGCAGATACGTCTCGTGGTCCTCGGTGCCGAGCGTCGCCCGCGCCGTGTCCTTGATCCGCCAGGCGACGAGCACGACGACGCGCAGCGCCTCGCCATTGGTGTCGACCGCCGGCATCGGCTCGCTGCGCCAGTGCCGCAGCCGCAGGTCGACCCGGCGGCGCACGAGCAGCGGGTTCAGCCACAGCAGCCCCGCCCTGCGCACGCTCCCCCGGTACCGGCCGAAGCGCGTGAGCACCCAGGCCCCGCCGGTGCGCCCGCGCGCGAGCCCGCCGACGCCGAACAGGGCGAGCGCCCCCGACCCGGCGAGCGCCGCCCACTGCGCGGGCCCGAATCCGGCGCCCGCGTATCCGTCGAGGCCCGCGAGGTCGGTCATGATCCGGGGCAGCGCCCCCGCCCAGCCGAGCGCGGCCGCGGACCCGGCCGCGCCCACCGCCCCGCCGGCCACCCCGAGGACCCCGGGCAGCGCCCGCCCGGGCCGCTCCACCAGGCCGGGGTCGACGGAGGGTACGGGCCTGGCCGGGGCGGGTCCGGGCGTCCGGCGGGTGTTCGCCGCGGTCGCGCGCTCGACCTGGGCCTTGGTGACGACCGCGGGCCGCAGCGGCACGGCCACCGGGTCCGGGTCGTCGCGGAAGAGGAGGTGGACCGGGATCTCGGTGGTGGACTCGTTGCGGATGAGCCGCGCGGCGCGCGCGCCTCCGTCGGTTTCGGTCATGGAATCCTCCGCGTTGCGCGTCATGAGAACAGCCGGCGCCAGGTCTCGGGGCCGGGGTAGCCGTCGGCCGCCTTGCCGCGCCAGCCCTGGGCCCGCTGGAAGGCCTCGACGTTGCGCCGGTCCGCCTCGCTCCAGCGCGGTCCCGGGCCCGTGCGGTAGAACTTGCCGAATCCTTTCTTCACGAGCTGCTTGCCGAGCCGCGTGACATCGGAGTTCTCCGCGCCCGGCCGGAACTTCGCCTTGCCGGGGAAGGCCGAAGGGCCGGTCCGCTCGGCGCCGCCGCTGCCCGCCGGCGGGATGCTCCGGCCCTGGCCCGTCGACAGGTACGACCAGGTCGTGGGCCCCGGGATGCCGTCCGCCGCCGCGCCGCGCCAGCCCTGCGCACGCTGGAACGCGCGCGTGGCCCTGCGGTCCGCCTCGCTCCACTTCGGGCCAGGACCGACCCGGTAGTACCGCTTGCCGCCCCGCTCGACGAGCATCTTGCCGAGCCGCGTCACGTACGCGTTGTTCTTGCCGGGCCCGAAGTACTTGGCGCCGGGGAACTTCGTCGTCGCGCCCGCCCCGGAGCTGCCGCCCGAGACCGCCCGGTACCGGTAGGCGACGTAGCTGCTCGAGTGGCTCCAGTACGCGTACGGGGTGGACTGCACCCGGGTGCCGGGCCTGGTCTGCTCGTACGCGATGTACCGGGTGCGGGACGCGTCCGCCCAGCCTCCGAAGATCGTGACGTGCGAGCCCTTCTCCGGGTCGGCCGGGTTGTGGAAGAGCAGCATGTCGCCGGGCTGCAGCTGCGCCTTGGTGATCCGGGTGCCGTACTGGGCGAGGCTGCCCGTCCACTCGTTGCCCGGCAGGCCCCACGCCATGGAGACGAAGCCGGAGCAGTCCTGACGGTAGCCGTCCTTCCAGTACTTGTTCATGTTGTACGGGACCTTGGCGTCGACCCACTTGCGGGCGCGGTCGAGGATCGCGGCCCGGGAGGTCTTGCGCAGGGTCGGGGACTTGACCAGTGACACGGAGCCGGCGGCCGGGGCCGGCGCTCCGTGCAGCGGGCCGCTGCCGCCCTGCGGCATCGTGCCGCCCGCGTCGCCCGGGGGCGGGGTCAGCGGTCTGGCCTCGTGGTGTTCGGCCGCGGCGGCCGGGGTGGTCTGGAGGCCGCCGACGACGGTGCCCGCGGCGGCGGCGAGGACCAGGGCGTGGCGGGCGCCCACCTTGGTGCGCACCGGGTGGGGCACCGCGCGCCGCCACTCGGCGCAGCCCGCGCAGTCGCAGTCCTCGGCCGGGTCGACGTCCTCGAACACCGGGGCGCCCATCGGCTCCGCCGTGTCCCCTCGCTCCATCCGCTCCATGCGATTCCCCTCACACTCCGGTGCCGGACTTTGGAATAAAGAGCCTCGATTCCGCACGCAGGAAGCGTCTCAACTGTCCAGACAAATCGCATGTTGACGGTCCGAAAGGTGGAAACCACCAGAATTCACCCACCTCCTCGGCGTGTCGAGTGGTCAGGAGCACCCCGGAGGCTCGGGTAAAGTTATGCAGGTCGACCGGCGCCATTAGCTCAGTTGGTTAGAGCAGCGGACTCTTAATCCGCGTGTCCGGGGTTCGAGTCCCTGATGGCGCACCTAAAGGCGAGTGCCCTCCGCAGCAGCGGGGGGCTCTTGTCGTGCCCTCGGGCCTGCCCCGGCGCCGACAAGCGCGGCTGGGGGTCCGGGGGTTATCCCCCGGGGAATACAGCATCCGCGTGTCCGGGGTTCGAGTCCCTGATGGCGCACGTTGACGGTGGCGGCCTGTATTCGCGGAAAGCGCGAATCGGGCCGCCATCGCCGCTTCTGCGCGGCTCCGCCGCGCGTTGTGGGGGCTTCGCCACCCACACCCCCATGAAGGAACCGGGGTCAGGGCGCGCCTGGAACCATCAAGCCCCGCTCTTGGACGAGAGCCCGCGGGGTCCGGGGCGGAGCCCCGCGGCCGCAACCCGGGTGCGGCGCAACCCGCATCAAGGCCGGTAAACACCATGTATCGGCCTTGCGATCATGAACCGGGGCACAGCACTCTGTCATGGAGCCATTGGCTCCCAAGATGCTTACGGTACAAGGCAGTTGAAATGGGCACCGTGTCACGCCGGGCCCGAGCCGGTTGCCGAGCGCGCGGGGAGGGGGCCCCGCCCATGAACCGATGTCGAGGGGGGCATCATGCAACCGGAAGGCCGCCTTACCAGTCTTACGTATGTAGGTAGGGGTGGGACGGTGGCCCGCCAGTGATACGTCCGGGGGCACGGTCAGGGGGCCCGTTCCCGGGCGCAGGACCGACGACCACGCGGTGACGCGTGCGGGGGGATGACTCATGACGTCGACGCCGACGGGCGCCCGGCCGGAATTCGACCCGTCCGAGACGACCCAGTTGCGAGTGCCACCGCACCGCACTGGCGGTTTCCGGCGCATCAGGAAATCGTTGCCGCGCTACGACTACGAGCACTACAGCCGGCTCGCCGGGCCACTGACCCAGCCCGATCCGAACCAGCCGTACAAGGTGCGCTACCGATCGCTGCTCTCACAGGAGCCGCACAGGATGCGGGCCGCGCTGATGCTGGGCGCGGCCCCGCTGCTCTCTCTCGTCCTGCTGTTCTGGCTGATGCAGCCCGAGCACTGGACCGAACGGGACTATCCCGCCTACGACTTCCTGCCCGCGCTCGACATGGTGATGCTGGTGTCGATCGGGCTCATCGAGTTCTTCCGCTGCATGAACGTGCTGTCGAACGCGCACGCGACGCTGGTCGCTCGCGACCCGATCCCGGTGGTCCCGGAGACCGGCACCCGCGTCGCGTTCCTCACCTCGTTCGTGCCCGGCAAGGAGCCGCTGGAGATGGTGACGAAGACCCTGGAGGCGGCGGTCAAGCTGCGCCACCGGGGTCTGCTGCACGTCTGGCTGCTCGACGAGGGCGACGACCCGGAGGTCAAGGAGGTCTGCGAGCGGCTCGGCGTGCACCACTTCTCCCGCAAGGGCGTCGCGAAGTGGAACCAGCCGAAGGGCCCGCACCGCGCCAAGACCAAGCACGGCAACTACAACGCCTGGCTGGACGCGCACGGCGACGACTACGACTTCTTCGCCTCCGTCGACACCGACCACGTGCCGCTGCCCAACTACCTGGAGCGGATGCTCGGCTTCTTCCGCGACCCCGACGTCGGGTTCGTCATCGGCCCGCAGGTGTACGGCAACTACGACAACTTCGTCACCAAGGCCGCCGAGTCCCAGCAGTTCCTCTTCCACGCGCTGATCCAGCGCGCGGGCAACCGCTACGGCGCGCCCATGTTCGTCGGCACGTCCAACGCCGTGCGCATCAAGGCGCTCAAGCAGATCGGCGGCCTGTACGACTCCATCACGGAGGACATGGCCACCGGCTTCGAGATCCACCGGCACCGCAACCCCTCCACCGGCAAGAAGTGGCGCTCCGTGTACACACCGGACGTGCTCGCGGTCGGCGAGGGCCCCAGCGCCTGGACGGACTTCTTCACTCAGCAGATGCGCTGGTCGCGCGGCACGTACGAGACGATCCTCAAGCAGTACTGGAAGGGCTTCTTCACGCTCCCGCCGAGCAAGCTCTTCAACTACACGATGATGATCATCTTCTACCCGATGGCGGCGATGAACTGGATCCTGGCGGCGCTGAGTTGTGCGCTGTTCCTGGGCCTCGGCGCCTCCGGCGTGAACATCGACCCGACGATCTGGCTGATGCTGTACGGCAACGCCTCGGCGCTGCAGATCGGCCTCTACGTGTGGAACCGCCGGCACAACGTCTCGCCGCACGAGCCGGAGGGCTCCGGCGGTGTGGCCGGCATGGTGATGTCCGCGCTGTCGGCGCCGCTGTACGCGAAGGCGCTCTTCGACGCCGTGCTGCGCCGCAAGAGCAAGTTCGTGGTGACCCCCAAGGGCGATTCGGCGAGCCCCGACCGCTGGTTCGGGACCTTCCGCTACCACTGGTACTTCATCCTCATCTTCGGCGGCTCGATCGGCGCGGGCTTCTACTTCGGCCACTCCCACCCGGCGATGATCATCTGGGCCTGCTTCGCGCTGCTGATCACCGCGGCGCCGATGTTCGCGTGGCGCTACATGCTGCGCCAGGACAAGAAGAAGCCGAAGAAGCAGCCCGCCGAGGCCGCGCAGCCGGAGCCCGCCGAGCGCCCGGCGCCCGCGCGGACGCACACCGCGCCGCAGCAGAAGCCGAGTTGGGCCGCCCAGCCGCGGGACGGGGGTCCGGCCGCGGACGGGGGCAATGAACAGACCATGCAGATTTCCCTGGGGGGACACAACAAGTGAAAGACGGTGCGAGCCGCCGCCGTGCCCGGCGCATAGTCATCGGCACGGTGGTGGTCCTGGCGCTGGCCGGGATGAACGGACCCTGGCTGTACCGCTTCGGGTCGGCCAAGTATCACGAGTACAAGATCAACAAACCGGAGTACAAGGCCGAGAACGGGCACTGGGACGTCATCGACTTCCCCAAGGACATGCGCCTGAACACGATTCACGCGGCGCTGCTGCACACCGGGAAGATCCTGCTCGTCGCCGGGTCGGGGAACAACCAGAAGAACTTCGACGCGAAGAAGTTCGACACCCGGCTGTACGACCCGGTGAAGAAGACCATCAAGAAGATCCCGACGCCGAGCGACCTGTTCTGCACGGGACACACGCAGCTGGCGAACGGGAATCTGCTGATCGCGGGCGGCACCAAGCGCTACGAGAAGCTCAAGGGCGACGTCACGAAGGCCGGCGGCCTGATGATCGTGCACAACGAGGACCCGGACGCGCCCAAGACGATCAAGGCGGGCACGGTCTTCACCGGCAAGAAGAACGGCAAGTCGTTCGTCGCCAAGGACAACATCACGATCGAGCGCGCCAAGAAGGTCTTCGACAAGGCGACCGGCAGATTCCTGCGCAATGAGCCGGGCCTCGGCCGGGTGTACGTGGAGGCGCAGCGGTCCGGATCCAAGTACGAGACCGGCACCCAGGACAACTACCGGGTGCAGGGCCTCACCGGCCAGGACGCGCGCAATCTGTACGGCATCGCACAGAAGCTCGCCCTGGACAAGAAGGACTTCCAGGGGATCAAGGACAGCTTCGAGTTCGACCCGGTCGCCGAGAAGTACATCAAGGTCGACCCGATGAACGAGGCGCGCTGGTACCCGACGCTGACCACGCTCTCCGACGGCAAGGTCCTCTCGGTGTCCGGGCTCGACGAGATCGGGCAGCTGGTTCCCGGCAAGAACGAGGTGTACGACCCGAAGACGAAGAAGTGGACGTACCTGAAGGACGTCCGCCAGTTCCCGACGTATCCCGCGCTGTTCCAGATGGAGAACGGGAAGATCTTCTACTCGGGCGCGAACGCCGGTTACGGCCCCGACAACGTCGGCCGCAAGCCCGGCATCTGGGATCTGACAAACAATAAGTTCCAGAAGATACCGGGGCTTTCGGACGCGAACATGCTGGAGACGGCGAACACCGTCGAACTGCCGCCCGCGCAGGACCAGAGGTACATGGTGGTCGGCGGCGGCGGCGTCGGCGAGTCCAAGCTCTCCAGCGAGAAGACCCGGATCGTCGACCTGGAGGACCGCAGCCCGAAGTTCGTGGACGGGCCGAAGCTCGACAAGGGGACCCGGTACCCGCAGGCCTCGGTCCTGCCGGACGACTCGATCCTGGTCTCCGGCGGCTCGGAGGACTACCGGGGGCGCGGCGACTCGAACATCCTCGAGGCGCGGCTCTACGACACGAAGAAGAACGCGTTCAAGCGGGTCGCCGACCCGCACGTGGGGCGCAACTACCACTCGGGCTCGCTGCTGCTGCCCGACGGACGGGTGCTGTTCTTCGGCTCGGACTCGCTCTACGCCGACAAGGCCAACACCAAGCCGGGCACGTTCGAGCAGCGCATCGAGATGTACACGCCGCCGTATCTGTACCGGGACTCGCGGCCGTCCCTGGAGGGCGGCGAGAAGACGATCCGGCGCGGCGGCTCGGCGACGTACAAGACGGATCACGCGTCGTCCATCAAGACGGCCCGGCTGATCCGGCCGAGTGCCTCGACGCATGTGACGGACGTGGATCAGACGTCCATCGCGCTCGACCTGAAGAAGTCGGCCGGCTCGGTGACGGTGTCCGTGCCGAAGAGCCGGTCGCTGGTGGAGTCGGGCTGGTACATGCTGTTCGTGACGGATGACGAGGGGACGCCCAGCAAGGCGCAGTGGGTGCACGTGCCGTAGGCGAGCGGCACGCGACACGTGAGAGGGCGGGAGGGGAACCTCCCGCCCTCGTGCGTTACTTGGCGTCCGCCAGCTTCATGGCGTACTCGCCCCACCACTCGCCCGCCTTCGGGCCGCCCTTGCACGTGCCGTCGGACTCGCCGGGGCGCTTGACCCAGAGGTAGGCCTTCACCTGCGGGTCGCCGGTCTTGGTGGTCGGATTCTCGCCGAGGGCGCGGCCCGGCGGGTTGCACCAGCGCTCGTCGGCGGCGCCGCCCGTGTACGGCCCGTTGCCGTTGCGGCTCGTGTCGACCACGAACGGCTTGTTGCCGACCTTCGCCGACAGCTCCTTGCCGTACTTGACGGACTCGTCGGTGGTGTAGAAGTTCGACACGTTGACCGAGAAGCCGTCGGCCTGGTCGATGCCGGACCACTTCAGCGGCTCGTAGATCTGGTCGGGCTTGCCCCAGCCCGCGTTGCCCGCGTCGAGGTAGACCGTCGTGTTCTTCAGGGACTTGAGCTTCGCGATGGCGCCCTTGAGCAGGTCGTAGCGCTCCTCGTGGAACTGCTCCGGCGTGCAGTTGTCCACCATGTGCTGCACCGCGTCGGGCTCCAGGATCACCGTCGCCGGCCGGTCCCCGATGCCCGCGGCGACCTGGTCGATGAACTCCCGGTACGCGTTCCCGTCCGCCGCGCCGCCGCCCGAGTACTGGCCGCAGTCGCGGTGCGGAATGTTGTAGACGACGAGCAGCGCGTCCCGGTCCGCCTTCTGGGCAGCCTCGGTGAAGCCGCGCGCCTGTTCCCGTGCGTTCTCCGGCAACAGCCATTCACCGCTGGGCTGTTCGGCGATCCTGCGGACCTTCGCGGCCTCTGCGTCCTTGCCGTCCTTCGCGAGGGCCGACGCGGCCTTCGCGGCCTTGCTGTCGGGGTTGACCCAGAACGGGTCGGCGCCCTTGGGCTGTTGCTTCACGGGGTCCGTGGCCCCGCCCCCCTCGTTGTTGTCCCCGCCGCCGGAGGAACAGGCGGACATGAGCAGCGCCGCCCCCACGACGACCGCCCCAGCCCTCAATTTCCGGTACATCCACTCCCCCTTGGGTGCACTGTCTGGCTCTCAATCGTGGCACACGCCCCTGCCGTGCCACGAGCGCGTACGCGGCTTGTCAAGGACCTGTTACAGCGTGCGCGGGGACCGGCCCGTCGTGAACTGCCGACCAGACCCTGTGCTGTTCCGCCCATCCGTTCTAAAGTCGAGATGAGCGGCCCCAGTCCTCGGCCGGTCCGACCCGACGGACCATCACAGCCTCCCGTGCCGAGGCCGGGCACTCCCGCAGCCCGCAGCCCGCACGGTCGAGGACCAGTCCGGTCGGCGGCCCCGGGGGGAGCGGGCCGCCGACCGGACAGGTGGACCGCACCCGCGCCCACGCTCAGCCCGCCTTCCGCGGCGAGCCGTCCACGTCCGACAGGTACGCGGACACGACCACGTTCGCGGTGTACGTCCCCGAGGCCTTGTCGAAGGTGCCGCCGCAGGTGATCAGGCGGAGCTCGGCGCGCTCGGAGCGGTGCGGCCCGTACGCCTTGGCCGGGTCGAAGTTCTCGCGGGAGAACACCCGGACGTCGTCGACGGTGAAGGAGGCGACGGAGCCGTCGGCCCGCGTCACCCGCACCGTGTCCCCGGGCTCGGCCTCGCTGAGGTGGTAGAAGACGGCCGGCCTGCTCTCGGTGTCGACGTGCCCGACGAACAGGGCGGTGCCGCGCTCCCCCGGCTCCACCCCGTCGCCGTACCAGCCGACGACACCGGCGCGCGCGTACGGCGGCGGGTCGACGGCGCCGTTCCCGTCGAGGCCGCGGGCCACGACGGGCGCCTGGACACGCAGCGCCGCGATGTCGACGCGGCGCGGCTGCGCGCCCTCGACGGGCCGGTGGGCGGCCGGCAGGTCGACGTCCGACGGCCGGCCGACGGCGGCCGCGTCCCCGGTCGTCGGCGAGGACAGGTTCAGATCGGTGGCGCCGTGGCCCCACAGCCACAGGCCGAGCAGCAGCACGGCCCAGGCCACTCCCGTGAGGAGCCGCCCGGCCCCCTGCGACCGGTCACCCATGGCGGACTCAGTGCCTCGTCGGGGAACCGGACGACCTGCGGCGCCGCGTGCTGCGGACGGCGACGGCCACGGCGGCGACCGCCGCGAGGCCCAGGCCGATGAGCGCGTGCCGGGTGCCGGGGCCCTCGCTGGGCGCGGCCGAGGGGGCCCGGTGGACGGCGAGCGCCTGCCGCTGCGCGGTGCCGCCGCCGCCCGCGTGCACGGGGGCGGTCGGGGACGGGGCGGCCGAGGCGCCCTCGGCGGATCCGTCGAGGACCCGGAGGGTGCCGGTGACCTTGCCCTCGACTCCGTCGCAGGTCACCGAGACCGGGTAGGCGTCGGGCGCGGCGGAGGACTTCACGCGGGCCTCCGCGAACAGGGTGGGTTCGTCGGCGGAGGGCGCGAGCCGGGCCGGGGAGACGAAGGCCGCGGAAGTGGCGCTGCCCGCGGCGCCGTCGCAGCCGGTCACCCGCAGGTCGACCTCGGTGCCCGCGGGTGCCTCCCGCGGGGTGACGGTGATCGTTCCTCTGCCGTCGGCCGACTGGGCCGCGGTGGCCGGTGCGGTCACCAGGACGGCCACCCCCGCGACACCGACAGCAAGCAGTCCTGTACGCATCGTGAACCTCCTTGTGTCAGCGTCACGCTCCTGGCCGCGTTCCGCATCCCGAGAGGCTCCAGTGGCACGTCACATCGGGTGGGGCTCGTGCATACGATGGCAGCCAGTCGATCGAGCGCCGAGGAGTCCGCACACATGGCAGAGCCCAAGCCCATCGAATCGTGGCTGACCGACATGGACGGCGTCCTCATGCACGAGGGGGTGCCGATCCCGGGCGCGGACGCGTTCATCAAGAAGCTGCGGGACTCGGGCAAGCCGTTCCTCGTCCTGACGAACAATTCCATGTACACGGCCCGTGACCTGCACGCCCGCCTGAACCGGATCGGCCTGGAAGTCCCCGTCGAGAACATCTGGACGTCCGCCCTCGCGACCGCCCGGTTCGTGCGCGGCCAGCGGCCGAACGGCACGGCGTACGTGATCGGCGAGGCGGGGCTCACGACGGCGCTGCACGAGGAGGGCTACATCCTCAGCGACTCCGACCCCGACTTCGTGATCCTCGGCGAGACCCGCACGTACTCCTTCGAGTCGCTCACCAAGGCGATCCGGCTGATCAACGGCGGGGCCCGGTTCATCGCCACCAACCCCGACAACACCGGCCCCTCCACTGAGGGCGTGCTGCCCGCGACGGGCTCGGTGGCGGCGCTGATCACCAAGGCGACCGGCAAGGACCCGTACTTCGTGGGCAAGCCCAATCCGCTGATGATGCGGACCGGGCTCAACGCCATCGGGGCGCACTCCGAGTCCAGCGCCATGATCGGCGACCGGATGGACACGGACGTGCTGGCGGGCCTGGAGGCCGGGATGACGACGTATCTCGTCCTGACCGGGCTGACCGGCCAGTCGGACATAGACCGTTTCCCGTTCCGGCCGACCGAGGTGGTCGACTCGATCGCGGACCTCGTCGACCGGGTCTGAGGAACGTACGGCGGCGGCCGGCCCTCTCAGCTGCCGGTCGCCGTCTTCCAGTCGTCCACGTACGTCTGGAGGTTCTTGGCGACGTCGTCCCAGTCCGGCTCGAAGATCTGCACGCCGTCCATGATCTTGGCGAGTTCGACGGCGTCCTCGTCGGTGGCCTTCACGTCGGAGCGCGGCGAGAAGCCGCCGCCGACGGAGCTGACCTGCTTCTGCTGCTTCGCGTCGAGCATGAAGTCCAGGAGCTTCTTGCCGTTGGCGGTGTGCGGGGCGTTCTTCACGAGGCCGCCCGCGTACGGCAGGGCGAAGGAGGTCGGCTTGCCCGAGGCCTTCTTCGGGAACCAGATGCCGAGGTTGGGCATGTCCTTGGACTGGGCGTAGTTCATCTGCACGTCGCCGTTGGCGACGAGGAGTTCGCCCTTGTCGACCTTCGGGGAGAGCTTGCCGGTGGAGGCGGACGGGCCGACGTTGTTGGCCTGCAGCTTCTTCAGGTAGGCCATGGCCTGTTCCTTGCCGCCGAAGTCGTGCATGGCCTTGACGAGCAGGGCGGTGCCGTCGCCCGCGACGCCGGGCGTGGAGTACTGGAGCTTGTTCTTGTACTTCGGGTCGAGGAGCTGCTCCCACGTGGTGGGCGGGGTCTTCAGCTCCTTCTTGTTGTGGACGAAGCCGAAGTAGTTGTTGACGACGGACGTCCAGGTGCCGTTCGCCGCCTTGTCGGCGCCGTCGACCTGGTCGGAGCCCTTGGGCGCGTACTTCGCCAGGAGGCCCTTCTCGTCGGCCTGCTGGATGAACGGCGGGAGGGTGACGAGGACGTCGGCCTGGGTGTTGACCTTCTCGCGGACGGCGCGCTGCACCATCTCGCCGGAGCCGCCCTCCACGTAGTTGACCTTGATACCGGTCTCCTTGGTGAAGTCCTTGAAGACCTTGTCGTACCAGCCGTCGCCGTTCTCGCCCTTGAGGCCGTCGGCGCTGTAGACGGTGACGGTCTTCTCGTCGGAGGCGGCGGAGCTGCCGCCGCAGCCGGTCAGGGTCGCGGCGAGGGCGAGACAGCCGGTGGCCGCGGCGACGGTGGTGAGCGTGTTCTTGCGCATGGCGTGGTGAACTCCCGTATGGCGTGGGCTGGTTAGCGGTACGAGGCCTTGGTGCGGATCCGCGAGAAGGCCAGCAGGACGAACAGCGTGGCGGCCATCAGGACCACCGCGATCGCGGAGCCGGTGAACAGGGAGCCGCGGTCGGTGGTCGCGTAGATCTGCACCGGGAGCGGCATCCAGTCGGGCGGGTAGAGCATCATCGTGGCGCTCAACTCACCCATGGACAGGGCGAAGCAGAGGCCCGCGGCGGCGTTCAGGGACGGCAGGAGCAGCGGCAGCTTCACCTTCCACAGGACGTACGCGGGCCGGGCGCCGAGGGAGGCCGCGGCCTGTTCGTACGCCGGGTCGAGGCGCTGGAGCGCGGCCGACACGGACTGGTAGGCGAAGGCCGTGACCAGGATCGTGTGGGCGATGATCACGATCCAGCGGGTGCCGTTGAGCAGCATCGGCGGCTGGCTGAACGCGACGAGGACCGCGAGGCCGACGACCACGGACGGCACGGCGACCGGCAGCATGAACAGGGCGTCCATGACGCGCCGTCCGCGCTTCCTCAGCGCGGCGGCGGCGAGCGCGGCCCAGCCGCCGACGACCAGCGCGAGCACGCTCGCGGTGACGGCCGTGACCAGGCTGGTGGTCAAAGCGGCGAGGGATTCGCCGCGGGTGGCCGCGTCGTAGTGCCCGCCGGTGAAGCCCGAGGGCAGGGCGCCGGACCAGTTCGTGGCGAAGGACGCCGCGAGCACGACGAGCAGCGGCAGGGCGAACAGCGGCAGGAAGAGGACGAAGAAGAGCGCCCAGGCGGCCCACCGGCCGGACTTGCTATGAACCAACACGACGGCTCACCACCCGGTACAGGCCGTAGAGGCCCACGGAGACAAGGACGTTGACGACGGCGACCACGCAGGCGCCCGGGTAGTCGGACTCCAGGATCGCCTTGCTGTAGACGAGGGTCGGGAGCGTCGTGACGCCCTTGGCGCCGGTGAACAGGACGATGCCGAACTCGTTCAGGCACAGGACGAGGACCAGCGAACCGCCGGCCGCGAGCGCGGGCAGCGCCTCCGGCAGGATCACCTGCCGCACGATCCGGGCGGGCCGCGCCCCGAGCGAGGCGGCGACCTCCAGCTGCGCCGTCTCCACCTGCGAGAACGCGGCGAGCAGCGGGCGCATCACGAACGGCGTGAAGTAGGTGATCTCGGCGAGCAGCACGCCCCACGGTGTGGCCAGGAACTGGAAGGGGCCGGTGGCGGCCCCGGTGACGTCCGTCCACAGCCCGTTGGCCATGCCCACCTGCCCGTACACGAACAGCAGCGCGAGCGTGATCAGGAAGGACGGGAAGGACAGGAACACGTCGATGAAGCGGGCGACGGCCTTGGCGCCGGGGAACGGCACGAACGCGACGATCAGCGCGAGCGCGAAGCCGAGGACGAGGCAGCCGGCCGTGGACCCGACGGCGAGCCACACTGTCGTGCCGAGCGCCTCGCGGAACGCGGAGGACGCGAAGACGTCGGCGTACGGCTTGAGCGAGGTGCCGCCGGTGTCGGGGGTGAGCGACTGCTGGACGACGAGGTAGAGCGGGTAGAGGAAGACGACCGCGAGCGCGGCGACGGGCGGCAGCGCCCATATCCAGCCGCTGTTCCGCTTCCGGGACGTGGCGGCGCCCTGGCGGGGCGCGGCGAGCGTGGCGCTAGCCATTGCCGCCCACCTCCGGCGAGACCCCGGCGCCGAGCAGCACCGCGTCCTCGGGGGCGAAGTGCACGGTGATCCGCTCCCCCAGCGACGGCGGGTCGCGCAGTTCGCGCAGGTCGGCCTTGACGCGGTGGCCGTCCACGTCGACGTAGAGGCGGTGGGTCGCGCCGCGCCACTGGACCTCGGCGACCTTTCCCGTGAGGGAGTTGGGGCCTTCGCCGAGGCCGACGAGGTGCGGGCGGACGCAGAGGGTGGCGGTCGCCCCGGCGGCCACGTCCTGGGTCGGGACCTTCAGCTCGGCGGCACCGAACGAGACGGTGTCCGTGCCGACCTGTACGGGGAGCAGGTTGGCGTTGCCGACGAAGGAGGCGGTGAACTCGGTGCGGGGCCGCCGGTACAGGTCCTGGGGTGTGCCGACGTCCTGGAGGCGGGCCTGGTCCATGACGGCGATGCGGTCGGCGAGGGTGAGCGCCTCGACCTGGTCGTGGGTGACGTACAGGATCGAGACGTCGGGCAGCTCGCGGTGCAGCCGGGCCAGTTCGGCGAGCATGCCGGAGCGCAGCGTCGCGTCGAGCGCGGACAGCGGCTCGTCGAGCAGCAGCACTCCGGGGCGGACGGCGAGGGCGCGGGCGATGGCGACGCGCTGCTGCTGGCCGCCGGAGAGCTCGCGCGGGTGGCGTTTGGCGTAGGCGGCCATGCCGGTCAGTTCGAGGGCCTCGGCGACCCGCGCGGGTATCTCGGCCTTCGGCACCTTCTGCGCCCGCATCCCGAAGGCGACGTTGTCCTCGACGCGCAGGTGCGGGAAGAGCGCGTAGCTCTGCACGACCATGCCGATGCCGCGCCGGTGCGGCGGCAGGTCGGTGACGTCGCGTCCGCCGAGCAGCACCCGCCCGGACGCGGGCCGCACGAACCCGGCGACGGCGCGCAGCGCGGTGGTCTTCCCCGAGCCCGATGGGCCGAGGAGGGCCATCACCTCGCCGGGCTCGACGGTCAGGTCGAGGGAGTCGAGAACGGTGGTGCCGCCGTACGCGACCGACACCCGGTCGAACCGGATGCCGCTCAGCTTCTGGTCGTTGTCTCTCACGGCGGCCACGCTCCTGGCGGCGGGTGTCCCGCGCGGAGCGGCCCGGCAACGGGACGGTGAACGGGCACCCAAGCTTGGACCAGACCCGTTATCGTTCTGTTACCTCAAGCGAGTGGCTCGGATCAACTCCCGCCGGGACGGCGGGTGTTACCAGCCGTCCGAGCCCAAACGCGCGGTGAACGAGAACCGGTCCCCCCGGTAAAGCGTCCGCACCCGCTCCGTGGCGCGGCGCCCCGTGTCGTACGAGATCCGGTGGATGAGCAGCATCGGCAGCGCGGGCGGCGTGCCGATGAGCAGGGCCTCGCGCGGGGTCGCGAGCACCGTCTCGATGCGCTCGTCGGCCGAGCCGAACTCGATGCCGAGACGGTCGTGGACGTAGGAGTAGAACGAGGAGTCGGGGTCGAACTCGGCGTCGAGGTTCGGCACCCGGGACACCGGGACGTAGGTCGACTCCAGGCCGACGCGCTCGTCGTCGGCGAGCAGCACGCGCTCCATGTGCCAGACGGGTTCGCCGCGCTCCAGGCCGATCTCGGCGGCGAGCGCGGGCGGGCACGGGAAGCGTTCGAGGCCGATGAGGGTACGGCCCGGGCGCCGGCCCTGGCGGCGCACGCCCTCCGTGTACGAGGCGAGGGACAGCGGCTGCGCCAGCTTCGGGCCCGCGACGACGGTGCCCCTGCCGTGCCGCCGCAGCCTTCCTTCGAGCAGCAGCTCGCGCAGCGCCTGCCGCACGGTCTCGCGCGCCACCTCGTAGCGCAGGGCGAGCTCGCGCTCGGCGGGCAGGGTCTCGCCCTCGCTCAACTCGTCGACGAGCGCGGCGATTTGGGCCTTCACGGCGTAGTACTTCGGAATGCGCCCGTGCTCGGGGATGCCGTCGCGCACGGGGGCGCCGGGGGCCTGGTCGTTCGGGTAGTCCACGCGGGGATGGTCGCAGACGCGGGTGAACGGCGGGCGGTCAGCTGCCGCCGACGCGGAGCCGCCGGGCTCCCACCACGAGGGCCGTGCCGGCGAGGAGGAGGGTGCCGGCCGCGACCCCGAGGCCGAGCAGGGCGCGCGGGCCCGTGCGGGCGAGTTCCTCGGCGAGGGTCGGACCCGGGCCCGCGGCCTCTTCGATGGTGAACGGGTAGTCGTCGGACTCGCCGACCCATTCGCCGTCGTCGTCCTTGCGCCGGACGAGCGCGGCGTTGGCGACGACCCGGTCGGGCGGGGTGCCGTCGGCGAACGCGAGGCGGACGTCGACGGTGACCGTGTCGCCCGCGCCGACCGAGAACCCGGGGAAGCCGTCGAAGACGCCGATGTTCTCGCCCCGGTCGGCCCGCTCGACGGTCACCGGGCGCCAGCGGCCCGCGTCCCGGAACTCCATCCTGATCCGCTTCGGCGTCAGCTTCCGGGTCCGGTCGACGAGTACGAGGACGGGGTGGAGGTCGGCGCAGCGGGCGGTGGTGGTGTTGGTCAGGTCGAGCGAGAAGTGCCGGGGGGCGTCGCCGGGGTGGTAGGTGGCGGGGCCCTCGTCGATACGGGTGTCGACCGGGAAGTCGCCGCCGCGTTTCGCTGCCGCGCAGGCCTGGGTGCCGGTGTCGGCGGTGGCCCCGTGCGTGGGGGCGAGGGCGGTGAGGGCGGAGGTGGCGAGGGCGGTGACGGCGAGGGCGAGCGGTCGGCGCAGTCGCATGAAGGCCCTTCACTGGTCGCGGAGTTGACGACAGTCGTGGGCCAGAACGTTTCCATCGCGGGGCGACCGGGTGGGGTTTGCGCGCCGCGACGCGCGCGGCGGTTCCCTCGATCGGCCCAGCCGAACGCACACCGGCACCGTGGTTACGGCCTCGGGGCTCCGCCCCGGACCCCGCGCCTCAAACGCCGGCGGGGCTTGATCATGCCGACCGAGCCTTGGGCAATCTGCCGCCTAATGGGGTCTCCCCTGCTCGGAGCTTGTCGGAGAGCTTGGGGAAGGCAGGGTGGGCAAGGCGGCCCCCGGTGCCGCGCGCCCAGGACGGCGGCCCCCGCCACGGGACCCTTACGACGAAGCCGCTCGCCCGAACAACGGGGCCAGGATCATGTGGGCCGCGCCCTCCACCGCTTGGGTGTCGCCGCCGGGGGCCGCCCGGACGGGTATCGACGAGCCGCCGCCCTCCCGGCGCGCCCGGGCCGCGACGACCCGTTCCGCCCCGCGTACGAACCGCTCCTCGTACGCCGCCACCGTCCGCCCACCCAGCAGCACCGCGTCGATGTCCAGCAAACTCACCAGATTCGCCGCCCCCTCCCCCAGCACCCGCGCCGCCTCATCGAGCCCCCGCTCCGTACCGGAAGCGACCGCCGCGAGGCAGATCGCCTCGATGCAGCCCCGGTTGCCGCAGCTGCACACAGGACCGTCGAGCTGGATCACCTGATGGCCGAACTCGCCCGCCCCCGTGCGCGCGCCCCGGTAGAGCGAACCGTCGAGGACGAGGCCCGCGCCGAGCCCCGTACCGAGGTGGAGGTAGGCGAAGGAGCGCTCGCCCTCCCCCTCCAGGGCAAGGCCGAGCGCCGCCGCGTTCGTGTCCTTGTCCACGACGACCGGCAGGCCCAGCCGCTCGGCGAGCGCGTCGCGCAGCGGGAAGCCGTCCCACTGCGGGAACCCGGTGACCCGGTGCAGCACCCCGTCCGTGTGGTCGAGCGGCCCCGGCACCGCGACGCCGACGCCGAGGACCGTCCGGCCCCCGTCCGCGTCGAGCAGCGCGTCCACCTCGCAGGCTGCGGCCGCCAGCACCGCGTCGGAGCCCGCGCCGAGGTCGAGCGGCGCACGCCGGGCCGCGACGACGGCGCCGGACAGGTCGGTGAGCACGGTGTGCAGCTCGTCGCGGTCCAGGTGCAGGCCGACCGCGTGCGCCGCGCCCGCGAGCAGCCGCAGCACGGTGCGCGGCTTGCCCCCGGTGGAGGCCCGGCGTCCCGCCTCCACCGCCAGCCCGTCCGCCCGCAGCCGCGCCGTGATCTTGCTGACGGCCTGCGGAGTGAGCCCGGTGCGCTCGGCGAGCTCAAGACGGCTTATCCCCGCCTCCCCCGCCGTGCGCAGCAGGTCGAGCACGAGCGCCGCGTTGTGCCCGCGCAGGGCGCTCAGGTTGGCGCCCACCGTCGCGGCCATGGTCCTCCTCACGGTGCTCCTCACATGTGCGGTCACCAGCCCATTGTCCCCCGCGCTTGCACTTTGGCAACACCGTTGCTTAAGTGGAGGCATGACTGGTACGAGTGCTGCCCTCCGCGTGGGCCTGGTCGGCTACGGCCTGGCGGGCTCCGTCTTCCACGCCCCGCTGATCGCCGCGACCGAGGGCCTGACCCTGGACACGGTCGTCACCTCGAACCCCGAGCGCCAGGCCCAGGCCCGCGCCGAGCACGGCGACGACCTGCGCTTCGCCGCCTCCCCCGACGACCTGTGGGAGCACGCGGACGACCTTGACCTGATCGTCATCGCGTCGCCCAACAAGACGCACGTGCCGCTCGCGAAGGCCGCCATCGCCGCGGGCCTCCCGGTCGTCGTCGACAAGCCGGTCGCGGGCACCGCCGCCGAGGCTCGCGAGCTCGCCGAACTGGCCGAGAAGCAGGGCGTCCTGCTCTCGGTCTTCCAGAACCGCCGCTGGGACAACGACTTCCTGACCCTCCAAAAGCTCCTCGCGGACGGCGAGCTGGGCGACGTCTGGCGCTTCGAGTCCCGCTTCGAGCGCTGGCGTCCGCACCCCAAGGGCGGCTGGCGCGAGTCCGGCGACCCGGAGGAGATCGGCGGCCTGCTGTACGACCTCGGCAGCCACGTCGTCGACCAGGCCCTCGTCCTGTTCGGCCCGGCCGTCTCCGTCTACGCCGAGTCGGACGTGCGCCGCCCCGGAGCCGAGGCCGACGACGACACGTTCATCGCGATCACCCACGCGAACGGCGTGCGCTCGCACCTCTACGTCTCCGCCACCACCGCCCAGCTCGGCCCGCGCTTCCGCGTCCTCGGCTCGCAGGCGGGCTACGTGAAGTACGGCCTCGACCCGCAGGAGGCGGCGCTGCGCGACGGCAAGCGCCCGGCGGCCGGTGAGCCGTGGGGCGTCGAGGGCGAGTCGATGTGGGGCCGGGTCGGCTCCGGCGAGTCCCCGCAGACGGGCGGCGGCCGGCCGCTGGCGACGGTCGACGGCGACTACCCCGCGTACTACGCCGCCGTCGCCGCGGCCCTGCGCGACGGCACCCCGAACCCGGTGCCCGCCACGCAGGCCGCCGACGCGCTCGACGTCCTGGAGGCGGCGCGCGTCTCCGCCCGCGACGGTGTGACGGTGACCCTGTGACGAACCCCGAAGGCGCCCCGCAGATCCCCGAGTTGGAGGAGCAGGAGCGCCGCCTCGTCCTGGACTCCTTCACGTACGACGACGCCTGGACCCTCGGCAATCTCCTCGTGGACCTGGCCCGCGAGCGCGAGGCCCCGGTGGCGATCGACATCACGCGCGGCGGCCAGCAGCTGTTCCACGCGGCGCTGCCGGGCTCGGCCCCGGACAACGACGCGTGGATCGCCCGCAAGCGCCGCGTCGTCGAGCGCTACCACGCCTCGTCCTACCTGGTCGGCAGCCGCTTCCGGGCCAAGGGCACGACGTTCGAGGACGCCTCGCGCCTCGACCCGGACACGTACGCGGCGCACGGCGGCGCCTTCCCGATCTCCGTACGGGGAGCGGGAGTCGTCGGCGCCGTGGTGGTCTCGGGCCTCCCTCAGATCGAGGACCACAAGCTGGTCGTGGCGGCGCTGGAGCGGTTCGTCGGCTAGCGGTGTGCGGCTCAGCCGCGTCCGCCGGCCCGCCGCCTGCGGCTCAGGAAGACGAGCGCCGCGCCCGTCGCCGCGGTGACCGCCGCGATCGAGCCGAGCACGGCGGCGCCCAGGGACGGCGTCCCGGTGTCGGCGAGGTGGTCCCCGCCGCCGTAGCCGCCGTCCGTACCGCCGGTGGTTCCGCCGCCGTCCGTGCCGCCGGTGTCACCGCCGTCAGGCGTGGGTGCGGGGGTGGAGTCGGTGGGGGTGGGGGTCGCGGTGGTCTCGGTGGGCGTGGGAGTGGGCGTGGTCTCGGTGGGCGTCGGAGTGGGAGTGACGTCGGTCGGGGTCGGCGTCGGCGTCGGCGTCGGCGTCGGCGTCGGCGTCGGCGTCGGCGTCGGGATGACGTTGTCGTCGTCGCAGGAGGGCAGGTCGCCCTTGAACGGGTAGGCGTGGATCTCCTGGCCCCCGCCGCCGCCCGCGGCCGAGGTGTGGGTCAGCGAACCCGCGCTGTAGAAGCGGCCGTTGAACCCGGACATGGTCATCGTCGTCGTGCTCGACAGGTTGCCGACCAGCGCGCTGCCGGAGAACTGGGTGCCGCCCGCGAGCTCCACGCCGCTCGCGTCGGGGAAGTTCCACAGCAGCCGGTCCCGGAGCTCGGCCGGGAGCAGCCCCTCGTACGTGTTGATCTTCCGCGCGTCGCCGTAGGCGTTGACGAGGACGGTGGCCCCGGACGGGATGTTGTCGAACCGGAAGCCGCCCATGCCGCCGCTCGCGGCGGCCACGTCGAAGTCGATGTCGAAGACTTGCAGCTCGGAGCTGCCGTCGCCGGTGAAGACGGTGGTGTAGCCGTCGTTGACGGCGGTGCCGGTCGGGGTGCGGCGCGCGCCGTTCTCGTACGCGTAGCAATGGCTGGCGTCGGTGAGCCGCTGCCGCAGGTCCTCGTACGGGGCGGCGGCGTCGGGGTCGTCCACGGACTTCGACTCGACGGTGCCGTCGAGCGCGCCCCCGTGGCGCGCGACGCCGTGCGCCGAGGCGTCCTCGACGGCGACCCGCTCCCCCGCCGCGACGGACAGGTCGCCGCCGGTGGTGAGGTAGTCGGTCCCGTCGTCCGGCGGCACGCGCGAGCCGACGCCCGCGTGGCGGGTCGGCGGGTGCCGGGGCAACGCCTCCCGTAGCGGTGCGCGGCACCGGGGGCCGCCTTGCCCACCCTGCCTTCCCCAAGCTCTCCGACAAGCTCCGAGCAGGGGAGACCCCATGAGGCGGCAGATTGCCCAAGGCGGTGGCGGCCACCCGATGCGCCCCCAGGCGGCGGGTGGGCACATCAAGCCCCGCCGGCGCTTGAGGCGCGGGGTCCGGGGCAGCGCCCCGTGACGGTTCCCACGACGAGCAGGGCGGACGCCAGGAGCGGCGAAACCACGGAACGGCCCGCCCTCCCGCCTCGCGGACACGCGCCCAGGCGGGGCAAGGGCACCCCGAACGGGGGTGCCCTCGGCCCGTGGAACCCGGCGGCGCGGCTACGCCGGCTTCAGCTCCTGCCGCTGGCGGCCGAGCCCGTCGATCTCCAGCTCCACCACGTCACCCGCCCGCAGGTACGGCTTCGGCTCGGGCTGCCCCATGGCGACACCCGCCGGCGTACCGGTGTTGATGACGTCGCCGGGGTACAGGGTCATGAACTGGCTGACGTAGCGCACCACTTCGGCGACCGGGAAGATCTGGTCGGCCGTCGTGCCGTCCTGCTTCAGCTCGCCGTTCACCCACAGCCGCAGGCCGAGCGCCTGCGGGTCGGGGACCTCGTCGGCGGTCACGAGCCACGGGCCGAGCGGGTTGAACGTCTCGCAGTTCTTGCCCTTGTCCCAGGTGCCGCCGCGCTCGATCTGGAACTCGCGCTCGGACACGTCGTGCGCGACCGCGTACCCGGCGACGCACGCGAGCGCCGCCTCGTGGGACTCGACGTAGCGGGCCGTGTGCCCGATGACGATGGCGAGCTCCACCTCCCAGTCGGTCTTCACGGAGCCGCGCGGCACGAGGACCGTGTCGTCGGGCCCGACGACCGTGTCGGCCGCCTTGAAGAACACGACGGGCTCGGCGGGCGGCTGGGCGCCGGTCTCCGCCGCGTGGTCGTGGTAGTTCAGCCCGATGCACACGACCTTGCCGATACGGGCCACCGGCGGGCCGATCCGCAGCCCCGACGCGTCGAGGACGGGCAGTTCCCCGGCCGCGGCCGCGGCCCGTACGCGCTCGATCGCGGCGTCGTCGGCGAGCAGTGCCCCGTCGACATCCGTGACGAGTCCGGACAGGTCGCGCAGCGTTCCCTCGGTGTCGAGCAGCGCGGGGCGCTCGGCTCCGGCGGGACCGACTCGCAGCAGCTTCATGGTGTAACTCCCTCTGCAGTAGGAGGAGCCTCCACGGCCCGGTGCGGCGTGCAGCCATCGGAGGACTGGTCGATCCTCCAAGGAGAACGTCCAGTCCGCAATACCCCGTTCACGGACTGGACCCGGATCACCGGCGGGAGCGGTCAGAGTGCGGGCGCGGCCGCCGCCCCGCCCGCGTACGGCATGTCCCGGTAGAGCACGGCCCGCTCGATCGAGCTCCACGTCGTCGACGTGACGACGTACAGCGCGGCGGCGAGCGGCACGAAGGCCACCGTGAACAGGGTGAAGAAGGACATCAGCGGCATGAATTTGCCCATCACCGCCATGCCCGGCACCGGCTGGTCGCCCTGCGGCTGCGGCGCCTGCGCCAGCTGTCGCTTCGTGCGCCGGTAATTGAAGGTCGCGACGGCGGCGACGAGCGCGAACAGCGCCACGTAGACGAGCCCCTGCGCCCCGAAGAGCCCGCCGTGTGCGAGCGCGTCGTGGAAGCGGCCGCCGAGCGGGGCGGCGCCGAGGGTGTGGCCGAGCAGGGCGTTGGGCTCGCCGCCGATGCTCTGGTTGGAGAACAGGTGGTAGAGCAGGAAGAACGCCGGCATCTGGAAGAGCATCGGCAGGCAGCCGGTCAGCGGGGAGACCTTCTCCTCGCGGTGCAGCTCCATGATCGCCTTCTGCATCGCCTCGGGGCTGTTCTTGTGCTTCTTGCGCAGTTCGGCGATACGCGGCTGGAGCCTGGCCCGCTCGCGCTGCCCACGGGCCGCGGAGCGCGACAGAGGGTGGACGAGGAGCCGTACGAACGCGGTGAACAGGACGATCGCCGCGGCGGTGGCGGAGGCGTGCAGCAGCGGCTGGAGCAGGTCGGCGAGCTGCTCGACCAGACTGGCGAAAACGGACATGAACGACGACATGGGTGAGCCCTCCGGGGGTCTCGTCGTGCCGGACATCAAAGATCGAGAAATGAGTCGACTGAGTCGGCGTGACGGACCGGTGAGCCCAGAGGGTTCAGGGGTTCAAGGGTTCTGGGGTTCAGCAGCCCGTCGGGACGAGGCGTCCGGGTGCTCGGGGCCTGGGCCGGCCGGAGGCGTCGGGATCGCGCTGCGGCAGGAACGCGGTGCGCCGCTCGCGGTCCCGGATGGCGGTGCGGACGCGGGTGCGCGCCACGGTGGGCGCGGAGCGCGCGGCCAGGACGGCGCAGGCGGCGAGCGCGGAGCCCGCGGCGGCGGTCGCGGCGAGCGCGACGGCACCGACGAAGCTTCCGGTGTCGACGAGCGCGGAACCGAGGAGGACGAAGAGCAGCAGGGCGACGGGCCGGAGCACGGTGCTGCCGCTGGTCGTGCGTGCCATGCGCCTGCCTCCTCCCGCCGCTCGGGTACGTACGTGTCCGCCTTGAGGCGTGTCCGCCTTGAGGCGTGTCCGCCTTGGGGCGTCCTGCCAGTTATACAGGCTCGGTCACGACCGGCTGAAGGAGGCGTCGCGGTTCGAGCAGTGCCCGGAAGCATCTCGGCGCCCTCCGGTTCGACCGGCCCGCTCCCGTACGGGGGTTCTCCCCACCCCGCACACGGGCGCCACTCCCATGGGCGTGCACGACCTGCGTCCCTAGCGTGATCGGTGGGATCAGGCGGAGGGGACGAGGGGACATGTGGAAGCTGGCCAGGCGCACCATCCGGTACCGGGGGAAGAGCCTCACGGCGACCTTCCTCGCGCTCTTCCTCGGCACGGTCACCGTGATGACCTGCGGTGGACTGCTGGAGACCGGCGTACGCAACAACGCGCCCGCGCAGCGGCTCGCGCAGGCCGACCTCGTGGTGACGGGCGACCGCTCGGTGACCCCGCCCGCCAAGGGTGACGACACCGAGGACCCGGCGGTCATGCCCGAGCGGGTCCCCGTGCCCGCCTCGGCGCTCGACCGGGTGCGGGGCGTCGAGGGCGTCCGCGAGGCCGTCGCCGAGCGCACCTTCGACGCGGCGCTCGTACGGGACGGAGAAGACGGCCGGGGCGGGGCGGGTCCGGTGAAGGCGCAGGCGCACGGCTGGGCCTCGGCCGCCTTCGCGCCGTACGACATCGTCGAGGGCCGGGCTCCGGCGCGGGACGGCGAGGTGGCGCTGGACGCCGGGACGGCTCGGGCCGCGGGCACCGGCGTCGGTGACGAGGTCCGGATCGCGGCCGGGGAAGGTACGCGGAAGTACACCGTGAGCGCGGTGGTGGGCACCGCCCGGCAGCTGGACCGGGCGGCGCTGTTCCTCTCCGACGACGCGGCGCGGGCGCTCGCCCCGGCGGTCGCGGACATCGCCGTGACGACGGACTCCGGCACGGACCTCGGTGACGTGCGCGAGCGGGTCGCCGCGGCGCTCGACGGGCAGCCGCTCGAGGTCGTGTCCGGTGACGGCAGGGGCACCGTGGAGTTCCCCGAGGTGATGAGCGGCGGCAGCGATCTGGTCGCGCTGGCAGGGGCGTTCGGCGGCATGACCACCGTCGTCGCGATCATGGTGGTGTCCGGGACGGTCGCGCTGTCGGTGGGCCAGCGGCGCCGGGAGTTCGGGCTGCTGCGGTCCATCGGCTCAACGCAGCGGCAGCTGCGGCGGATGCTGCTGACCGAGACGCTGATGGTCGCCGTGGCCGCGGCGGGCGCGGGCTGGTTCGCGGGACCGCCGGTGGGCCGATGGCTGTTCGGCGAGTTCCAGGACACGGGCTTCGTCTCCGACTCCGTGACGTACGCGCAGGGCTGGATCCCGGCCGTGGCCGCGGGCGGCGCGCTGCTGCTCACCGCGCTCCTCGGCGGCTGGATCGGCGCCCGGCGCGGGGTGAACGTCAGGCCGGTGGAGGCCCTGCGGGAGGCCGAGGTGCAGCTGCGCTGGGCGCACCCGCTGCGCATCGCCTTGGCGGTCCTGTTCCTGGCCGGGGCCGCCGCGCTGGCGATCCTCACCGTCCTGCTCTTCGACGGCCCGATCGCGGGCAGCACCGCGGGACCGACCGTGCTGTGCGCCGTCATCGGGTTGGCGCTGCTCGGACCGGGTCTCACCAAGCTGATGGCGTGGCTGATCGGCGGTCCCGTGCGCCGGCTCACCGGAGCCGGCGGAAAGCTGGCCGTCTCGCACGCCCGGGTCCGCGCCGTCCGCATGGCCGCCGCGGTGACACCGCTGATGCTGGCGACGGGCATGGCGACCGGCAACCTCTACCTCCAGACCACGCAGATCGACGCCACGAACTCGGCGTACGCGGCCAACCTCCGGGCGGACGCGGTGCTCTCACCGGCGGCGGGCGGGGTCTCCGACACGCTCCTGGCCGAGGTCCGGCGCACCGAGGGCGTCGAGGCGGCGAGCGCCTACGCCACGAGCACGGGCTTCATCGACGGCGTGACCGACGAGGACGGCATCCCGCTCCAGGGCGTCAGCGCGCGGCAGGCCTCCCTCACCACGGCCGTACGACCGGTCGCGGGCAGCCTCGGCGAACTCGACGGGAACACCGTGGCGCTGACCACCGAGCGGGCCCGCGCGCTGGACAAGACGGTCGGCGACAGCTTCACGCTCCGCCTCGGCGACCGCGCCGAGGTCGACGTCCGCGTCGTCGCGCTGTTCAAGGGCCGCCCCGGCTACGAGACGGCCTTCCTGCCCGCCGAGCTGCTCGCGGCCCACACGGATGCGGGCAGGCCCTCGCAGATCCTGGTCCGGGCCTCGCCCTCGGCCGCGGCCGGTCTCGCGGCCCTCGCGCCGGGTCTTGAGGTCACCGACCGCGAGACGCTGATCGAGGCCCATGCCGAGGGCGCGCAGACCCAGGCCTGGATCAACTACCTGCTGATCGCGATGATCGTGGCCTACACGGTGCTCGCGGTGGTGAACACGCTGGTGCTCTCCGTCGGCAGCCGCCGCCGGGAGTTCGCGCTCCAGCGGCTGGTCGGTGCCACGAAGGGCCAGGTCATGAAGGCGCTGACCATCGAGTCCCTGATGGTCGCCGCGATCGGACTGCTGCTCGGCACGGCGGCCGCGAGCACCTCGCTGATCCCGTTCGCCCACGCGGCGGCGAACACCTGGATGCCGTCCGGGCCCTGGTGGATCTACGGGGCGATCGTGACCGGCGCCGTCACGCTGTCGCTGGCCTCGACGCTGCTGCCGGCCTGGTCGGCGCTGCGCACCCGGCCGGTGGAGGCGGCGGGGGCGCAGGAGTAGGAGCAGGCGGGGGGCGCAGGAGTTGGAGCAACCGTTTCCGGAGCGGGAGCGGCTACCCCGCCGCCCCGACCGGATCCCGGGCCAGCACGTCCTCGTCCGCCCGCTCGTCCCGGTCCGCCGGACGCGCGTACGTCACGACCAGCGTCACCACGAGATTGACGGCGAGCGCGACGATCCCGGCGTTCACCCCGAACACGGGATCGCGCCCGCTGAACACGAGCCCGCACACGACACCGACCCCGACGACGAGCCCGCTCAGCGCGCCCACGAAACTCAGCCGCCGCCACACCAGCCCCACCAACAGCATCGGCACGAGCTGCGCCATCCCCTCGTACGAGATGAGGGAAAGCCGTACGAGGGTGTTGGGCGCGGCATACGTGAGGACCAGCGCGAGCGTCCCGGCCACCACGACGACGACCTGCGCCCCGGTCTTCTGCGCCCGGGAGACGCCCCGCCACCGCGGCACGAGCGAGAAGACGCTGCTCCCCCACATCGTCCCGATGACCAGCATGAACACGGCCATCGGCACGATCGACGACAGCGCGGCCGCGACCCCGACGATCCCCACGACCCACGCGGGCAGCGAATCGACGACGAGCTTGAACAGCGCGAGGTTCGAGTCGGCCCCGGTGAGCCCGGGCACGACGAACAGCGCCGCCATCCCGAGCAGCATGGGCACGAACAGCAGCACGTTGTACGCGGGCAGCCACATGGCATTGCGCCGCAGCGCGTCGGCGCTGCGCGCGCCCAGATACCCGGCGACGGTGGTCGGGAAGATGACGACGGTGAGGGCGTTCAGGAAGGTGGTGGTGGCGAACCACCCCTCCCCATAAGGCGATCCACCGCTCCCGGGCAGGGTGAGCCAGGCACTCTTCTCCTCGACGAGCCGGTCGAGGAACGCCCCGTAGCCGTCGAAGTAGTGCAGCGGCACATAGAAGGCGAGAAAGGCGAGCGTGACGATGACGAGCAGGTCCTTCATCACCGACACCCACGCGCTCCCGCGCAACCCGCTGACCACCACGAACAACGTGGTGACGGCGAAGCCGATGAAATAGGCCCAGTTGAGGCTGACGGCGCCGTACGAGATCGTCGAGACGACGACGCCCATCCCCGTGATCTGCAACTGGATGTACGGAAGCAGGAACACGGTGACGAGGACGGCGATGGCGGCACCCAGCCAGGGCCGGCGGTACCGGTGGGCGACCATGTCGGTGATGCTGACGAGCCCGTGCTGCCGCGCGTACGACCACAACAACGGCCCGACGACGTACCCGATGGCGTACCCGCAGGACATGTAAGCGACGACGTACAGAACAGGGGCGCCGTAGTTGTACCCCCACCCGGCAGCGCCCAGGTAACTGAAGCTGGTGTACCCCTCCCCCGCCATCAGCACCCACACGAACACGGCCCCCAGCGAGCGCCCGCCCACGGACCACTCGGCGAGCCCGCCGCCACTGCCCCTGCCGCGCACGGCGAGCAGCCCGAGGGCGACGGTGGCGACCATGAAGACGCCGAAGAGGCTGGTGGCGACAGCGGCGTCGCTCACTTGCGGGCCCCCTTGAGCCGCTGGTCGCCGCGCCAGGTGAGCCAGGCGGCGAACGGGGTGACGAGCGTGGCCCCCAGCAGCCACACGAACAGGAACGGCAGCCCGAACACGACGGGTTCGACGCGGTTCACGAAGGGCAGCGCGCCGATGTAGAGCACGAAGGGGACGAGGAGCCAGAGCAGATGGGGCCGTTTGATCACGAAACGGCAGCCTATCGGGGGTGTTCCCGGCCATCGCGGACGCATGGCGACTACCTGGGACGCACGGCGACTACCTGGGCCGCATGGCGCCTACCTGGGGCGCATGGCGCTGAGCTTCCCCCACACGATGAGCCGGTACTTGGAGGTGAACTCGGGCGTACAGGTGGTGAGGGTGATGTAGTACCCGGGGTCCTCGTACCCGGCCCCCGGCACGACGCGACTGCGCGGCACAGGGTTGATGACCCCTCCATCCCCGGCCGAGGTCTGCGCGAGCGTCTTGTCGACGACGTACGTGTACGAGGCGGACTTCGTCTCGACGGTGAGGGTGTCGCCGCGCCGCAGCCGGTTGATGTACCGGAACGGTTCGCCGTGCGTGTTCCGGTGCCCGGCGACCGCGAAGTTCCCGGCGCCGCCGGGCTGCGCGGTGTCCGGGTAGTGCCCGACGTAGCCCTGATTGAGAACGCCGGACTTGCTGACCCCCTGGGCGACGGGGGCGCGCAGGCCGAGCCGTGGAATGCCGAGGATGGCGTAGGCCTGGTCCCAGTTGGGCCGGGGGTCGGGCTTGGCGGGGCTGTCGGGGGCGCTGGTAGGGGTGTTGGTGGGTTCGGCGGTACCGGCGGCGGGTTCGGTGGGCACGTCGGGTTCACCGGCTCCGGTCCCGTCCCCCCACTCCTGCTCCAGGGCCTGCACCTGATGGTCGGCGCCGGCCCTGGCCTGCCGGTTGGTCCACCACAGCTGGTGCACGACGAGCAGCAGCACGACGAGGCCGAGGGTGACGGCGGCCTCGGCACTGTTCCACAGCAGGCGCCGGGCGGTGGACCTGCGGCCCCGCCCTTGGGTGACGACGGCGGGCCGGTCGGTACGCATCCGGGGCATACGTTGCAGCAGCACGCGCGCAAGATAGATCGCGGGGCGCGAAGTCGCCAGAGGCGGGCGACGGGGAGTGTGCGGGACGCGGAGGCCGCGGGGCGGTGGGGTGGCGGACATGCGTGCGGTGGCCGGGTGTCCGCGACCCGATCGGGCGGGTCCCTGCGAAAGCTTCCGGCAGTACGGTGTCCCCCATGCGCCCCGACACCCCTGCCACGCCCGCAGAGAACGCCGAGAACGCCGAGACCGATCGCGCGAACCACGTCACGGAAGCCGAGCGCCTGGAGCGCACGGCGGCGATGTACCCGGAGGACGCGGAGCACCTGCTCCTCCAGGCCGCGGCCCACTACGAACTGGCCGAGGCCCGCGACCGCGCGACCACCCTCTACGACAACCTGCTGGCCGCCGAGTCCCCGCAGGCCCCCGCCCTGATCCGCGCGCTCAAGGCGGCGAACCTGTGGGAGTACGGGCACGAGGCGGAGGCCCGGGCGATCATCACGGGTATCCGCACGTCGGCGCCGCGCGACCCGGCGCCCTGGGTGATCGTGGCGGAGTCCTTGGAGGCCCACGACGAACTGGAACAGGCCCACGAGACGTTCACGGAGGGCCTGGAACTCCTGGTCCCGGCCTCGGAGCGGGAGTCGGGAGTCCCGCTGCCGAAACACCCCCTGCTCCTCGGCCGCCACCGCGTGCGCCGCATGCTCGGGTCGGAGCACGACGCGTGGGACGCCCTCGCCGACCAGGCCAACCGCACACCGGTCTCCCTCGACGAACTCCACGACCCGAAGCGCACGTGGGCCCTCGGCTCGGAGAACCCGGCAGAACTCCAGGCCGAAATCTCCCGCCTCCGCGCGGAGTTGGGCACGTACCGGGAGGCCTTGTCGCGCCCGTTCCCCGTGGCAGTCCTCCACTGGCCGTCGCAGGAATACACGGAACTCCTGTCGGCGTACCCGTCCCTGACCTCGGAATACCCGTCCTACGAGGCCCACTTGTCCGCCACGGAGGCCTCCCTCCGCGAACTCTCCTCCTCCGGCACAGCCAACCTCGGCATCGTCACGGGCACGGTCCCGTCCTACGAGGCGTTCGCGGCGTCGGAGGGGTCTTCACCGGAGGACGTGTCGCTGCTGCCGCAGTACGCGACGACGCTGGCGGCGCGGGGGCGGGCGGTTGCGTGGCCTCCGGGGGCGGAGTGTTGGTGTGGGTCGGGGGTGGCGTATGGGCAGTGCCACGGGGGCGGGGCGTAAAGCCTGCGGCGCTGGGCGATGGGGGTTAGAGCCCCTCGCTCCTGTCAGCCCAGCGCGATCGGTGCTGCTTCAGAAAATCTACGCCGATGCGGTGTCGAGGCTTCTCGACATAAAGCCTCCCCACCACTTGCCGGGTAAAGCCGTCGACGATGTCCAGGTCGTCGGTAATCAGTAGCGCACCGTTATCGAACCTGATGTGGCAGTTCGGGCAAAGACACAGGATGTTAGAGACTACGTCGGGGCCATGATGCGGCTCACCTAGAGCCTGTATATGAGCCCCTTCGCTATATCGCTCTCCATCCACCCCCACGACCACAGGGATTCGACACACCTGGCAGGTATTGGCGTAGATCGACTTGACCTTGCGTGATGCCCTGGTGTTGCGGACTCTCCGCTGGGACGTGACGTAGCGAGCGGTCGCCCGTTCCAGCTCCGTCATGTCGGGGTCCAGCTCGACTTCCACGTCCCCCGGAACACTCTCGCCAATGTCCCTAACAAGGCGAAATTGCCACATTAGGTGCCCCCGCGCGGTCCGCGCGCACCAATGATCCTCTACGCGATAGAGCCCCGCGTACCTATACCCACCCCTAGCCTTACCGCTACGAATGTCCAGACCGCGGACGTAGCGCACGGGGAGCCCTTCGTTCTGGTTGAGGACCAACCCCGCGTTACATCCATCGAGTTGCTGGTCCTCGGTTATGTGCCCGTCCTTATCTGGATTTCCACCCATCGCCGTGTAGATGACGACGTCTCCTTCATCCCTATCTGCCGCATACCCGCCGCTTGCGACGATGGAGTCCACACCCGCGTGTGCTGTGCCGGAGATGCCTCGCCCGCGGAAGCGATGGACGCCTGCAGCGTGGAGCTCCGTGTGCCCCTTGAACCACTGGCCGGGGCTCACCCCCGGCGGAGGCCCGAAGTAGATGCTTTTGGAGGGCTGGCGCGAAGACGTAGTCATGCTGGCACTCTGACAAGTTGCAGCATGCAGTTCAGCTACTTTGGGCTCGATTTGGCGACAGTCGATCACCTCCAGGCTGAATCCAGTCGTTGCCTGCCAGGGAGCCCCTGGCATCACGTACCCCATGGCTGTCAGTGGCTCTTGCTAGAACTGAGCCACACGGATCTGAGGTCGAGAGCACACAGGGGGACAGATGGCCACGTCACATCAGCCCGAACCGCTGGAGCCGGGGGTACACGAGAGGCTCATCACCCGAGCCCTTCGAGGCGACATGACGCGGCTCGAGGCTGCGGGCTGGAAAGCCATCGAGGGCGAGGTGACCGCAGAGTCAACTCCGCACGTCCTGGCACATCATCTTGGCGAAGCCATCGGGCGGCGCCTCCAACAACTGCCACACGACCAGCAAGTCGCAGCAGCCAACACGATCATGGCCGCCTTGGAGTCGGCAGCCCCCTCGGACGATTCATCTGCGGGCACGCAGCAGATTGAAGACGGCCCTCATCAACTGCTCGCTCTCGCCGAGCAAGAGGCTCCCGGGGTCTACGCGATCCGCCCGCTGACACCGCTCTCTGAAACGGCTCTCATCACGAACTCGCCCGAAGACCCCAGCCTCGGGGCAGAGCTCCGAGCGGAAATAGCTGTGGCCGACCGCATCGACCTGCTCTGCGCGTTCGTGAAGTGGTACGGCATCCGAGTTCTCGAAGGGGCCCTGCGCGAGGCCGCCGACCGTGGTGTGCGTATTCGCGTCGTCACCACGACCTACATGGGTGCCACCGACCGTCACGCCCTCGACCGGCTCGTTCGTGACTTTGGCGCCGAGGTGAAGGTCAATTACGAGACGCGGTCGACACGGCTGCACGCCAAGGCCTGGCTCTTTCGGCGGAACAGCGGGTTCGACACCGCCTACGTCGGCAGCTCCAACCTCTCCAAGGCCGCCTTGCTCGACGGGCTTGAGTGGAACGTTCGGCTGTCGTCGGTCGCCACACCTGCCGTCTTGAAGAAGTTCGAGGCGAGTTTCGACTCCTACTGGAATGACATCTCCTTCGAGTCCTACGACCCTGATCGGGATGCCGCCAAGCTGGACGAAGCGTTGGGAGTGGCTGGCAGCTCAACGTCCACCGATGACCTCAAGATCAGCCTGTCTGGGCTTGAGGTGCGGCCCTATCCGCACCAGGCCGACATGCTGGAGCGCCTTCGTGTGGAGCGTGAAGTGCGAGGCCATGACCACAACTTGCTGGTGGCAGCCACAGGGACAGGAAAGACCGTCATGGCTGCCCTAGACTTCCGCAGCCTGCACCAGCAGTGGGGCGGCAAGGAGTACCCGCGGCTCCTCTTTATCGCGCACCGCAAGGAGATCCTGAAGCAGTCGCTACGCAAGTACCGAGAGGTGCTCGACGACGCCTCGTTCGGCGAGCTGCTCTTCAGTGGCGAACTCCCTCGCGACTGGAAGCACGTCTTCGCCAGCGTCCAGTCCCTTACCGACCAGCGACTCGATCAGTTCGATCCCGAGCACTTCGACATCATCGTCGTCGACGAGTTCCATCACGCCACCGCGACGACGTATCGCCGCGTACTGAACCACTTCAAGCCCAAGCAACTTCTAGGACTCACCGCCACCCCCGAGCGGGCGGACGGGCTCAACGTGCAGGGCGAGTTCTTCGGTGGCCGTATCGCCGCAGAGATGCGTCTCTGGGAGGCCCTCGATAACGACCTACTCTGCCCGTTCCACTACTTCGGCGTCCCTGATGGAACCGACCTGACCCGCCTCAACTGGCGTTCCGGAACGTACGACCAGAGCCAGCTCGGCGACCTATTCTCGGCTGACCACGCCCGCGCCCGCATCGTCATCAAGCAAGTGCGGGACAAGGTGTCCGACCCCGGGAACATGCGGGCGCTCGGGTTCTGCGTGTCCCGCAAGCACGCTCACTTCATGGCCAAGTGCTTCCAAGAGGCCGGCTTCCAAGCCAAGGCGCTGGACAGCGAATCGAGGCCAGAGGTCCGGGAGCAGGCGCTAGCTGACCTCAAGTCGGGGAAGATCCAGGTTCTGTTCTCTGTCGACCTCTTCAATGAGGGCTTGGACATTCCTGACGTCGACACACTGCTGCTCTTGCGTCCGACGAGCAGCGCCACCGTGTTCCTCCAGCAGCTCGGCCGCGGGCTCCGCCGCACACCACATAAGCCGGTTCTGACCGTCTTGGACTTCATCGGACAGCACCGCGCCGAGTTCCGTTTCGAGGAGCAGTTCCGCGCGATGACGAACCTGTCGCGCAACCGTCTCCTTGAGCACGCCGAGCACGACTTCCCGCAGTTGCCCTCTGGCTGCCAAATCATCCTGGAGGGCAAGTCCAAGGACCTGGTGCTGGACAACATCCGCACGCAGATCAAGGCAACAGTGCAGACCTTGGCCAAGGAGGTCAGCGCCTACAGCACTCCGCGGCTCGCCGACTACTTGCGGGAGAGTCGTCGCGAGATCAAGGAACTGTATAAGTCCAGCAACTCATGGACCGCCGTCCTACGCCGGGCCGGCCTCGCCGACACCCCAGAACAGCCGGGAGAAAGTGACCTGTTGAAGCGCGTCCACGCTTTTCTGCATGTCGACGATCCCGAACGCGCCGCGGCCTACAAGCGGCTACTGAGCGACGACGCTCCGGCCTACGAGGATCTGAACGCGACGGACAAGACATTCGCCCGCATGCTGTTCTTCAACCTCTGGGACAAGGCCGGAGGCTTTAGCTCCTACGAGGCAGGCCTTGCATCACTGCGCGAACAGACAGCGCTCCGCGACGAGTTGCGCCAAGTGCTCGACTACGTCATGGACGAGGCCGACCACTTCCCGATCCCGCTGGAAGGCCCGCACGCGCACCTCCCCCTGAAGATCCACAGCGCATACAACCGCTCCGAAATCCTGGCTGCCCTCGGCGTGGCCCGGTTCGGCGGCCAGATGCCCGGATCATTCGCCCAAGGCGTCCTCTGGGACGAGGCCAACCAGACGGACACCCTCCTCATCACCCTGGAGAAGAACGAGAAGGACTTCTCGCCCACCGTCCGTTACAAGGACTACGCCCTGAGCCCAAGCCTCTTCCACTGGGAGTCGCAGAACGCGACCGCAGACACATCCCGTACGGGGCAGCGCTACCAGCAGCACGCCCAGCGCGGCAGCCACGTCCTTCTCTTCATGAGGCGCTACAAGGACACGGACACCGGCAAGGCTCAGCCGTGGATGCTGCTCGGCCCGGCCACGTACGACTCCCACACCGGAAGCAAGCCCATGTCCATCACCTGGCGCCTTCACCACGAGCTTCCTGCTGACGTGTGGACGTACGCATCGGCCGTCGCATAACAGCCGCACCTGGTGGATGAGTTGGCAAGGGCACCAGTGCCGCCAACTCATCCACGGGTACGCATCTCGCTCTCGCAACGCAGTTCGGCGGACTCCACCACCTCGTCTACGTCGAGCCCATGCGCGTCAGCCCAGCACAGCATGTCGGCGATGACCTCGACCGCCGTCTGCCCGGATACTCCGAGTAGCGCCTCCGCCCGATCAACGCCCCCGTGCACCACATGGCCTTCCGGATGTGCGAGACCCGTGGTCAGTTCGCACCAGACCACCTTCCGGTCAGCCTTGAGGAGCACACCCCAGCGATCCGTCACCGCGTCGACGAGCCGCATACCTCGGCCCGACTCCGAGTCGAGTGCTCCGACCAGCAGAGTGGGAAGCGCCTTCAGCTCCGGGTCTCGTACTTCGATGCGTAGATACGTGCCGCTCATCGAGAGCGTCAGCTCTACGGGGGTGCCAAGGCCCACGTGCCTGATCACGTTCGCCACCATCTCGGTCACGCATAGCTCAACGGCTTCATCCAGGTGACTTAGCCCCCACAACCTCAGGTGCAGCCGCGCGATGCGCCGCAGGGCCGCCAGTTCCTCGGGCTCGGCCGCGAAGGCCAGACTCCAGGGCTTGCGGAGCATGCAGTGTTGCTGGATCACGAGCTCTCCCTCTCCATTGAGGTTCACAACCGCTGGACCGTCCTGCATCAACTGGGCGCCGTAAGCGTCGAGTTCAGACGAGTTCATCCGCCTGCACATCCACCTCAACACGCTCCAACCGCACTACCAGCGTGGCGCCAGAGCATCCCTTCTTGCAATTTGCACGGCGGGATTCCCACCTTCGAGTGATTGGCAAGCACGGGGCTTGGCGCGGAGACTGAGCCTCGCTAGCGAGGAGGGTGTCTAGATGGCTGGATCTCCGACCGCACGACGTCGGCGACTGTCGTTCGAGTTGAAGAAGCTCCGAGAGTCAAGCGGAATGACCTGTGCGCAAGTTGGCGCCGCTGTGGACTGGAGCGGCTCCAAGGTGAACCGGATGGAGACCGGCCACGGGCGCGTACAACCGTCCGACGTGGAAGCCCTGTGTCGGCTCTACGAAACCACGGCCGAGATGCGGGATTTCCTCAAGTCTCTGGCCCGCCAGGCCAAGACGAAGGGGTGGTGGCAGGTCCACGGGTCGGGCGTGCCGGAGTGGTTCAACATCTACATCGGCCTGGAACAGGAAGCGGACTCGTTTCGCCAATACCAGTGCGAGATCGTCCCGGGCTTGATGCAGACACCCACGTACATCCGAGAGCTGCACGTCGCGGGCTCGCACATGAAGCCGGAGGATGCGGAGCGAGCCATCCGCGTCAGGCTCGAACGCCAGGAGATGCTGTCGCGCCAGGACCCCGCGCCGCCGGACGCTTGGTTCGTCATCAGCGAGGCAGCACTGCGGAACGTCGTCGGCGACCACGCCGTCATGCGGGACCAGCTCGAGCGCCTACTGGAGGCCGCTCAACTCCCCGCGATCACTCTCCAAGTGCTGGCTTTCGACTCAGGAACACGCCCTCTGACCGGGCCGTTCACCATCCTCGGCTTCCCAGACCAAGAAGACCCTGACGTCGTGTACCGGGACGGCATCACCGATGCCGTGTACCTCGAAGGGGAGCATCATGTTCGGGAGTACACGCGAGCGTTCGACGGGCTCAGGGCAGCCGCCCTCAGTCCCCATCGATCCCTCCGCCTGATCGAGAACACCATCAAGGAGTACGCGCAGTGATCGTGAACAACGAGCGTGGCGTGGATCGTTCGGAGAACATCGACCAGCTCGACTGGTTCAAGGCGTCGTACAGCAACGGAGCCGGCGGCGAGTGCCTGGAGTGCGCCATAGCCCCCAAGGGGTCCGTCCTCATACGAGACTCCAAGTGGTCGAGCAGCGACGTCCTCACCTTCGGCCCGCGAGCTTGGACCGGCTTCCTGCGCCTGGCTAACTCCCGGTCACAAGCTGCCGGTTGACCCACACATCAGGCACCCGGCGGCCGCGGCACCGCGCCAACGCCCCCCGAATCTCCCCCGCCACCCCCTCCGCCCGCCCCCGCAGATCCTCCGCCGTGACGGCAAGGACCGGGAGGCCCGCCGCGGCGAGGCGGTTGCGGTGGGAGAGGGTGCGGCGCCAGGAGGACGGGTCCAGGTGGTACTCGCGGGAGTCGACCTCCAGGGCCAGGCCCTCCGCCGGCCAGTACGCGTCCGGGCGGGCCAGGAACGCGCCGGTCGCCGGGTCGTGGAGGTTCGGGTTCCACAGGGGTTCCGGGAGGGCGAAGGTGTGGATCAGCGTGCGGGCGTCGGCCTCCAGGGGTGAGTGGACGCCCGCCGCCAGGTGGGCCGTCGACCTCGCCACGTACGGGGCGTAGCGGCGCCGCGACGCCGCCAGTTCCGCCAGCAGGTCCTCCGGCGTGCAGAAGCCCCGCTGCACCGCCTCCGCAAGCAGCGCGGTCACGTCCGCCTCGCAGCGCAGCCCCGGCACCGCGTCCGCCACCGCCCGCGCGACGGCCGCGCAGCCCAGGCCCGCCATCGGGTGGTTCTCCGGCATACGGCGCGTGCGGTGCACCTTCACGTACGACGTTCCGCGCGCGCCCGCCCCCTCGTACGGCACCAGTACGTCCACCCACCGCAACCGCTCCGGGCGCGGCGCCGCGCGGAAACCGTGGGTCGCGAGTGCCGCGTGCCCGGTCAGCAGGGAGTGCTCACCCGCGTACAGGAGCGCCGCGCGCATGCGCTGGCGTGGGGTCGGGGTGCCGGAGTGGAGGAGGTGGACCCGCGGCAGCAGCCGCTGCCACGGGCCGCCGCGGCGGCAACGTTGGTCCGTGGTCGAGTTCGCGCAGCCGAGTTCCATCAGCTGTTCGCGTGTGAGGAGTTGGTCCTGGGTGAGGGCGAGCGGGTGGCGGGCCAGGGTGCGCATGGATGTGGCGTTCACGTTCGGTTTGTGCCCGCCGCCTGCGCGCTCACCTTCCCGTACCCGGCTTGTGGCGGGGCGCGGACCGGACTGTGACGGCTCAGCACCGTTCCGCCGTGATCTCGCGTCACAGTCCCACGCGACCGCGAGACCCAGGTCACATTCCGCGCTGTCACACTTCCGCTCCCGGCTCCGTCACATCTACGTAGCCATCAACAAGGCCCGCGCAGGGCGTACCCGAGGAGCCCACCATGGAAGCCCGCCTCAACCCCTTCACCAGCCCCCTCGCCGGGAAGGTCATCAAGCACATCAACTCCGCCGGGAAGGTCGTCGCCGACTCCTCGCTTCCCGCCGTCACCCAGGAACTCGTGAAGATCCGGGCCAGCCAGATCAACGGGTGCGGGTTCTGCACCGACATGCACACCAAGGACGCCGCGCACGCCGGCGAGACCCAGCAGCGGCTCAACCTCGTCGCCGCCTGGCGCGAGGCCACCGTGTTCACCGACGCCGAGCGCGCCGCCCTCGAACTCACCGAGCAGGGCACCCGGATCGCCGACGCCGCCGGCGGCGTCCCCGACGAGGTGTGGGCGAACGCCGCGAAGCACTACGACGAGGAGCAGCTCACCGCCCTCGTCTCGCTGATCGCGATCATCAACGTCTACAACCGCATGAACGTCATGGTGCAGATGCCCGCCGGGTCCTACCAGCCCGGCCAGTTCGCCTGACGGACCCAGGGCGTAACCTCACAAATGGGCGGGACCGGACCACCCGGACCACTTTCAGGCCCCGGACCACCCACGGTCCCCGGCCCGCCCACCGGAAGCCGCTTCCGGACGCCACTACGCAGGAGGTTCACCCCATGGCCCGCGCCCTCCCCACCGCCCCGATAGCCGCCGCCGGACTCGTCGGGGGCTACGCCACCGCCCGGTTCACCAAGAAGCGGCAGCTGGGCGGCGCCGTGCTCGCCGTGGCCGGGGCCGCCGCCGCGACGCAGTGGACGAAGACGCGGGGCGGGAAGGTCGCGGGGGCGCTGACCGGCGCGTACGTCGCCGCGTTCGCCGGGTCGCACCCGCTGGCCAAGAAGGTCGGGGCGTGGCCCGCCGTGTTCGGAGCGGCGGGTGTCGTCGCCGCCGCGTCGTACGTCCTCGTGGACCGCCGCGCCGCCTAATCGGCGCGGACGTGCGTGAGCACGTTCACCACCTTGCCCTGCGGGTCCCGTACGAAGAAGCGGCGCACGCCCCACTCCTCGTCCCGCAGGTCGTGGACGATCTCGGCGCCCGCCGCGCGCAGCGCCTCGTACACCCCGTCCACGTCGTCCACCTCCACGCTGATGTCCGGCACCACCGGGCCCGTCGCCTCGTGCGTGAAGAACTGGATCTGGGCGGTGGGATCGGACGGGGAGACCATCGTCATGATCCAGCCCATGTTCATGGCCTCGCGGAAGCCGAGGGTTTCGTAGAAGTCGCGGTTCGTCCTCATCGCCGCCTCGTCGGGCACTGACACGTTCGGGACTGCCCTGCGGATGTGGGTGTGCGTCTCGTTCTCGTCGGTTGCCATGGACGTCATCGTCCCCGGAACGTCGCCCTGTACGCCCCCGGCGACACCCCGAGCACCGCCTGGAAGTGCTGCCGCAGCGTCGTCCCGGAACCGAAGCCCGTCTCCGCCGCCACTCGGTCCACCGTGTGATCCGTCCGCTCCAGCAACTCCCGCGCCCGGTCCACCCGTTGACGGTTCAGCCACGTCATCGGAGTCAGACCGGTCTCCTCGCGGAAGCGGCGGTTGTACGTGCGGACCGACATGGCGTCGCGCGCGGCCAGCTGCGCCAGGGTCAGGGGGTCCGCCAGTCGCCCCAGCGCCCACTCCCGCGAGCGGGACGTCGACGAAGGGCCGCCCGGCTCCTCCAACGGCACCGGCCGCTGGATGTACTGCGCCTGGCCGCCCTCCCGGTGCGGCGGCACCACCGTGCGGCGCGCCAGCTCCGTCGCCACCGCCGCGCCGTGGTCCTCGCGGATCATGTGCAGGCACAGATCGATGCCCGCGGCCTCCCCCGCCGACGTCAGCACCCGGCCCTCGTCGACGTAGAGGACGTCCGCGTCGACCGTCACCGACGGGAACGCGCGGGCGAAGCGGGCCGAGGACATCCAGTGCGTCGTCGCCCGGCGGCCGTCCAGGAGGCCCGCCGCCGCCAGGACGAACGAGCCCGTGCAGATCGACGCCACCCGGCCGCGGACCGCCGACAGCGACTCGGCCAGTTCGGCGTCCAGATCCCCCGCCCGGAGCTCCTCGTCCGACTCGTGCGATGCCGGGACCAGCACCGTGTCCGCCGCCGCCACCGCCTCCAGGCCGTGCTCCGCGTAGATCGGGAAGTCGGCGTCCGTACGGATCCGGCCGGGGCGGGGCGCGCACGTCGTCACCTCGTAGAGGCGCTCCCCCGTGACCGGGTCGCGGGCCGTCCCGAAGAGCTGGTGGACCAGGCCCAGCTCCATGGGCAGGACCCCGTCCCGTACGAGGACCGCCACCGGCTGACGGCGGCGCCTCGCGCGCGTTCCGCTCATGGCTGCGCCCCACTCATCGCCGCGCTCCGCTCATGGCCGCGCTCCGCTCATGGCCGCGCCCCACTCATGGTCACGCCCCGCTCATCGCCGCATCGCCCTACGCCCCCAGCGCCCGCGACACCGTGAAGATCAGCAGGCCCGCCAGCGAACCCACCACCGTGCCGTTGATCCGGATGAACTGCAGGTCACGGCCGATGTGCGCCTCGATCTTGCGGGTCGTGTGCTCGGCGTCCCAGCCCGCGACCGTGTCCGTGATCAGCGACGTGATCTCCGCCCGGTACGTCGTCACGACGTACACCGCCGCGCCCTCCACCCAGCCGTCGACCTTCGAGCGGACATCCGGCTCCGACGCCATCCGGCGGCCCAGCGACAGCAGCGAGGCCCGCGCCCGCAGACGCAGCTCGCTGCGCTCGTCCTCGGCCGCCGCGACGATCATCTGGCGGACCGCGGACCACGCCGAAGCGATGATGTCCTGCACCTCGGAACGGCCCAGGATCTCCGACTTCAGACGCTCCACCCGCTCCCGGGTGTCCGAGTCCGACTGGAGGTCACCCGCGAAGTCGCCCAGGAAACGGTCGAGCGCGCCGCGCGCCGGGTGGTCCGGCATGTCGCGCATCTCCGTCACGAAACGCAGCAGTTCCTTGTAGACGCGCTCGCCCACCCGCTTGTCGACGAAACGTGGCGTCCAGCCGGGGGCGCCGCCCTCCACCGCGTCCATCACCGAGGCGGAGTGCAGCACCAGCCAGTCATGGGCGCGGGCGCACACCAGGTCGACGACCCGCTTGTGGCCGCCGTCCGCCACCACCTTCTCCAGCATCTTGCCGAGGCCCGGCGCGATCTCCGCGTTGTCCGCGCGGCGTGTGATGGCCTCGCCGACGATCGCCTGCACATCGGAGTCGCGCAGCACCGTCAGAGCGCCCCGCAGCGCCGTCGCCGCCTCCGCCGTCACCCGATCGGCGTGCTCCGGCTCCGCGAGCCAGGAACCGAGACGGCCCGCGATGCCGACGGAGCGCAGCCGGTCCCGTACGACCTCGCCCGACAGGAAGTTCTCGCCGACGAACTCGCCGAGCGAGACACCCAGCTGATCCTTCTTCTTCGGGATGATCGCCGTGTGCGGGATCGGGATGCCCAGCGGGTGCCGGAACAGCGCCGTGACCGCGAACCAGTCGGCCAGCGCGCCCACCATGCCGGCCTCCGCGGCCGCCGCGACATACCCCGCCCAGGTGCCCGCCCCCTGGTGCTCCGCCCACGTCGCCAGTACGTAGACCAGCGCCACGAAGACCAGCAGCCCGGTCGCCATCAGCTTCATCCGGCGCACGCCGCGCCGCTTCTCCTCGTCGGCCGCCGTGAACTCGGCGACGAAGCGGCGGGCGGGATGGGAGGGGCGGGTGGGCCCCGAGGACCGGGATTGGCCCGATGTGGCGCGGGAAGACTCCCCGGTGTCCACTTCGGCCGCTTCAACCGCTTTGCCCGCTGTACCCGCTGTGTCGTACGCCCCCGGAGACTCCCCCCGGGACACACCCCGGGACGCCCCCTCGGCCCCCTGGGCCCCGCGCTTCACGTCGCCGTCCACTCAGCCCACTCCGCATCGGTCATCGGCCCGACTCGTCGACTTCGACTCGACTGTCATCCGCCTCACACATTGTCCCTTCCTGACCTACTCCCGGAACGAACCAAAGGTTCCCGGCGTCTACCTGTCCGGAGGGGGGCAGTGTCGGCCCCCACCCGCCCCATGACGCATCATGGATTCATCACATCGGAGCCTCGGGCTCCCCCTGCCCGAGGAGACACACACCGCATGACCAAGCGTCACGGTTATGCCTTGTTGACCGCGCTCGCCGCGATCGTCGTGATGATCTCTGCCGCCATCTACGTGGGCTTCTCAGGAGTCCTCGGCGGCGACGACAACATAGAGGCGGGCGGCGCACACCCGCGCAGCTCCGCCGCACCCGCCTCCACCGGCACCTGGACCGGCAGCTGGTCCGCCTCCCCCGCGGGCGGCGAACCCGGCACGGAGACGAACGGCTACTACGGCCACTCCATCCGCAACATCGTGCACACCAGCGTCGGCGGCAACGCCGCACGCATCACCCTCTCCAACCTGTACGGGCAGTCGCCCCTGCGCATCACGCACGCCTCCATCGCCGTGGCCTCGGCACCCAACAACCCGACGGCCCTGTCCGACACGATGCGCCGCCTGACGTTCAACGGGAACTCCTCGGTCGTCATCCAGCCCGGCCGACAGGCCGTCAGCGACGCGCTGCGGATCACCGTGCCCAGCGACTCCGACATCCTGGTCACCACGTACTCGCCGACGCCGTCCGGACCGGTCACGTACCACCCGCAGGCCCGCCAGATGTCGTACGTCGCCCGCGGTGACCGCACCGAGGACCCCAGCGGCACGCTCTACAACCAGCAGAGCCCGTACTGGCGCTACCTCAGCGCCCTCGACGTGCTCAGCAACGAGGCGCAGGGCACCGTCGTCGTCATCGGCGACTCCCTCACCGACGGCATCACCTCCACCATGGGCGCCAACCGCCGGTGGACGGACATACTCGCCGAGCGACTGCGCACCGAGTCGGACGCCCCGCGCTACGGCGTCGTCAACCAGGGCATCAGCGGCAACCGGATACTGGCCGACGGCTTCGGCCGCCCCGCCAACAACCCGAGCGGCCTCTCCCGCTTCGAGCGCGACGTGCTCAGCCGCTCCGGCGCCCGCGCCGTCGTCATCGACCTCGGCATCAACGACATCCTGCGCACGCCGCAGCAGACCGACCCCACGAAGATCGTCGACGGCCTGAAGGAAATGGTCCGCCAGTCGCACGCGCGCGGCCTGCGGGTCGTCGGCGCGACGCTCATGCCGTTCCAGGGCCACCCCGGCTACCGCCCGAACCTCGAGGCGGTCCGCCAGTCCGTGAACGCGCAGATCCGCGCCGGCAAGGTCTTCGACAGCTACGCCGACTTCGACCGCGCCCTGCGCGACCCGTACAACCCGCGCCGCCTCCTGGACCAGTACGACTCCGGCGACCACCTCCACCCCAGCGACGCGGGCTACCGCAAGATGGCGGAGACCGTGGACCTGTCGTCGCTGCGGGGGTCGACGGGGGCGGAGCTGTAACCGGTACCGGCTGAGACCGGCGACGTACGACGAAGGGCGCCCCACTGCCGGGGCGCCCTTTCGTGTGTGCGGCTGGAGGGACTCGAACCCTCACGGGATTTCTCCCACGGGCTCCTAAGGCCCGGGCGTCTGCCAATTCCGCCACAACCGCAACAAACCGGACATTGCGCCTGGCTGGCGCGTTCCGCCCCGTCAGTGTACGGCGACGCCGCTCGGCACGGGAGCGCGCCCGCCACCTCGGCACCAAGTACTGGTCAGCGCATGGCAGTTGGGACACAGGTAGCGCAGGTTCTCCCGACGGTTGTCCAACGGGTCGGCATTGATGTGGTCGATCTCCAGGACCAACCTCTTGCCTTGCCACAGCTCGCCCTGATCGCATCCGTCACACACACGCGGTACACCGATGTCGTCAAGCGCCCGGCGCAGCAGGGAGGTGCGGGTGCGTCGACTGCCGGCGGGATGGTTTACAAGGATTTCCTGCGCAGGTCTACGCGTGGGCGAGGAGGCACCGGCGCGGTGTGCCTGCCCGGTGAAGTGCTCGGTCGAGAGACCGTACTCGTCGATGCTGCGCTTCGCCTTGGCGCGAGCCTTGCCGTTCATGGGCGCCAGCCCCAGGTGGCGCAGCAGGTCGGCCAACCCTTTGGCCTCGGCGACAGCTTGTGTGAATTCCGCTTCCGGGAAGAGGCTTTGACCCGCCGTCCCGCGGCGCGAGGTGAAGTGGCTGGTGTCGATACCGAACCTCTCCAGCTTTCTCTTCACCAGTCCGTACGGCCCGTCCTCCGGGGGAATGCCCATGTGCACGAACATCTCGCGGATGCTGATGGAGCAGGCCGCCGCTTCGGCCAGGGCCTCCTTGGAGTACGACCGCTTCGGTCGTTCGGGCAACGGTTCGTCCCGGAAGTGAGACGTGTCGATCCCGTAGTGGACGAGTCGACTGCTCAAGTAGTGACGGGGACCACTGCCGATTGGAGATCCAACTCGGCGCATGAGGTCGACCAGACTGGAGGAGGCCGCTGCGGTCTCCTCCAAGAGCGCTCGCGGGTACTTACTCACGCGGACCTCCGCTTCCGGCCGCGGTAGGTGTCCGTCACCGAATGACAGTTGGGGCAAACGAGACGCAGATTCCCCGGGCGGTTGTCCCACCATTCGCCGTTGAGGTGATCCACCTCAAGTGGAATTGCCTGTCCTCGCCATTCCGAGCGCCCACACATCGAGCACTGCTCCGGAACTCCGAGCCGAACCAGTTCCCGGCGGAGACGGACGCCGTGGATCCGCCCGTCGCTTGGAGAGCCCAGGATCAGCGAGTCCGCGACCGCTCGCCTTGTCCTCTGTTCTGGGGGCGCGAAGTGTGAGGTGTCGATCCCCAGAGCCGTGATTCGGCGACTGATGTGGGTGCAGTTACCGCCGACGTTGGCGATCCCCAGGCGCAGCACCACGTCCCTGACGGAGCACGACTCCGCGACCGCCGCCCGCAGCGCCTCCTCCGTGTGCCGTACCGCCCCGTGTTGGAAGTGCGAGGTGTCGATGCCGGCCTCGGTCATCTTCTGGTGGAGGTACCGCTTGCTGTACCTCGTCGGCTCACCCCCGCAGTACCGAACCGCCTCGTCCCACGTCCCCGCGTTCCGGGCCGCTGCCTCCAGCAGGTTCCGGGTGTATCGCTGCCCCGTCATGTGTGCCCTCCCCTTTTCGGCCGCGCGTTCGCGGTCTCGTACAGGGCAACGAAATGAAAATCGGACCGTCACGCACGGAATGCGGAACGGTCCGAACTGTGGGGGCGGGCCACATACGGGGGGGGTGTGGCCCGCCCCCACAAGGAGCAAGGGAGGGGTGTCAGAACTTCGGCGTAGGTGCCTGGGATTCGACCATCTCGGCGGCCTCCTCGTCCGTCGCCACCGAGGGCGGGGAGCCGGCCAGGGGCTGCTTGGCGGTTTCCTTCATGCAGGCGACCGCGATGATGCCGACGAGGGCCGCGGCCATCGAGTAGTACGCGGGCATCATGTCGGAGCCGGTGAGGCCGATCAGGGCGGTGATGACCAGGGGGGTCGTGCCGCCGAAGATCGAGGCCGAGAGGTTGTAGCCGACCGAGAGGGAGCCGTAGCGGACCTGGGTCGGGAAGAGGGCCGGGAGGGCCGCCGACATGGTGCCGAGGAGGCAGACCAGGGAGAGGCCCAGGAGGAGCATGCCGAGGGAGACCGCCCACAGGGCGCCGTTCTTGACCAGGAGGAAGGACGGGACCGAGAGGACGAAGAAGCCGATCATGCCGGCCATGAGGAGCGGCTTGCGGCCGAAGCGGTCGGAGAGCTTGCCGACCTGGTTGATGATGCACATCAGGACGATCATCGTGACGATGAGGATCAGCAGGCCGTGCGTCTCCGAGTAGCCCATCTCGTCCGACAGGTAGGTCGGCATGTACGAGAGGAGCATGTAGTCGGTGATGTTGTACGCGCCGACGAGGCAGATGCAGAGGATCAGGCTCGGCCAGTAGTCACGGAAGATCTTGGCCAGGTCGCCCTTGGCCGTGGCCTCCACGGAGGATGCGGCGTCGGTCGCGCGGTGCGAGGACTCGTCCTCCAGCTTCTGGAAGGCGGGGGTCTCGTCGAGGCGGAGCCGCAGGTAGAGGCCGACCAGGCCGATGGGGCCCGCGACGAGGAACGGGATGCGCCAGCCCCAGGACTCCATGCCGTCGCTGCCGAGCCACGCCGTCAGGATCGTGACCAGGCCCGCCGCGCCGACGTAGCCGGCGAGCGTGCCGAACTCCAGGAAGCTGCCGAAGAATCCGCGCTTCTTGTCGGGGGCGTACTCGGCGATGAAGGTGGAGGCGCCGCCGTACTCACCGCCGGTGGAGAAGCCCTGGACGAGCCGGAAGAAGATCAGCAGGACCGGGGCCCAGAAGCCGATCGTCGCGTAGGACGGGATCAGGCCGATCGCGAAGGTGCCGATGGCCATGAGGATCATCGTCAGTGCGAGGACCTTCTTGCGGCCGACCTTGTCACCCATGGGGCCGAAGACCATGCCGCCGATCGGGCGTACGAGGAACGAGACCGCGAAGGTCGCGAACGACGAGATCAGCTGGACGGTGTCGTTCCCGGACGGGAAGAAGACGTGGCCGATGGTGACGGCGAGGTAGGAGTAGATGCCGAAGTCGAACCACTCCATGGCATTACCGAGCGAGGCCGCCTTCACCGCGCGCTTCACCGCGGTGTCGTCGGTGACGGTGATGTCGGTGCGGCGCAGCGGCGGGTTCTTGCGCCGCTTGACGGCGCGGAACAAGGCGCGGTGACGCTTGACCGCCTCCGGGTCGGGCACCAGCCCTTCCTCGGTGTCGGTGGTCATGGGGTGGATCCCTTCTCTGACTGCAAAGCGTTTCCAGGTTCCACCTGCTCACGGTCGTTGGTTGCAAACGAAAGTCCCAAGCGATCGGGACTTTCGTCACAACCTTTCGTCCCCAACCTCCGCCAATGACCGGACTTCCGCATGTGGAGCGGGTCCGGAAGGTGCGGGATTTCTCAGATGCCGAGATCCTTGATGATCTTCGCTACGTGGCCGGTCGCCTTGACGTTGTAGAGGGCGCGCTCGACCTTTCCTTCCTCGTCGACGACCACCGTTGAGCGGATCACTCCGGTGACGACCTTCCCGTAGAGCTTCTTCTCGCCGAATGCGCCGTAGGCCTCGAGGACCTTCTTCTCGGGGTCGCCCACCAGGGTGACCTTGAGGCTTTCCTTCTCGCGGAACTTGGCGAGCTTCTCGGGCTTGTCGGGGGAGACGCCGATGACGTCGTAGCCGGCCTCGGCGAGGACGTCGAGGTTGTCGGTGAAGTCGCAGGCCTGCTTGGTGCAGCCGGGGGTAAGGGCGGCGGGGTAGAAGTAGACGATCGTCTTGCGGCCCTTGTGGTCGGCGAGGGAGACCTCGTTGCCGTCGGCGTCGGGCAGGGTGAAGGCGGGCGCGGTGTCGCCGGGCTGCAGTCGCTCGCTCATGGGGGCCTCCTGGGGCGTCGTGACAAGTGGTCGTGGCAAGTGGACTCGGTTGAGCGTACTGACCTTGCCGTCCGGGGCGCCGAGTGCTCGTCTTGAGCTGGTTTGTCCGGCTGGGGGTACGGGGGTTGTCCCCCGGATGAGAGCAGCATGGGGGTGCCGGGGGGTGGGTCGGGCGGCGAGCTGACAGACTGTCCATTACTCATACGCAGTGAGAGCAGCGACCTTGGAGGCAGCGCGGTGTCGCACATGTCCAGCACGCCGGATACCCCGGATACGCGAACCCCGGCTCAGATCGAGGCGGACATCAAGCGCCGCCGCGACACCCTGGCCGAGACGCTCGACGAGATCGGGATCCGGGTGCACCCGAAGACGATCGTCGGCGATGCGAAGGCCAAGGTCGCCTCGCAGGTCGACCACACTCTCGGGCGGGCGTACGTCGGGGCGAACCGGCTGGTCTCCGAGGTGAAGGGGCAGCTGGTTTCGGAGGAGGGCGCGCCGCGTCTGGAGCGGATCGTGCCAATCGCGCTCGTCGTGGTCGGGGTGACCGGGCTCCTCGTGGTGGGTTCGCGGCGCCGCAAGCGCTGAGCGTGGGGCGGCCCCGGTGGTGTGCCGGCGGCGTACGAAGGGGCGACCCGGCGGCGTACAAGTGCGCGTGGGGCAGGTAAGTTCGTCGGCGTGAGCGCCAATCCCGATAAGCACAGCACCCGCCATGACGACAAACTGCCCATCCGGATGCTGCACGACCGTGTGCTCGTGCGGCAGGACTCCTCGGAGGGCGAGCGGCGCAGTGGCGGCGGCATTCTGATTCCCGCGACGGCTGCGGTCGGTAAGCGTCTTGCCTGGGCCGAGGTTGTCGCGGTCGGGCAGAACGTGCGGGCGGTGGAGCCGGGTGACCGGGTGCTGTTCGATCCGGAGGACCGGGCGGAGGTCGAGGTGCGGGGTGTCGCGTACGTGCTGATGCGCGAGCGGGATCTGCACGCGGTGGCGGCCGACCGGTTCGAGGGTTCCGAGGATTCGACGGGCCTGTACCTGTAGCCGACCGTCTGTGCACGTAAGGGCTGGTGACCGTGGTCACCAGCCTTTTTCAGTTGTCCGGCCTCACGGGGATCTCAGGGCGCCCAGGGGGTTCACGGCCGTGTCGCCGGGGCTGGGTGAGTCGGTGGGTTCTTCGCTGTCCGTCGGTTCTTCGGAGGGCGGCGTCTCGCTCGACGGTTCGTCGGAGGGGGTCTCCTCGTCCGAGGGTGTCGCGGAGGCGGTGTCCGAGGGGGATTCGGTCGCCGTTTCCGAGGTGGATTCCGGGGTCGAGGGCAGCGGTTCCTCTTCGGCGCCGCTCTGGAGGTCCAGGTCGAAGTCGTTCGCCGGGGTGCCGGAGAGGGCGGCCTGGGTGAACTGGGCCCAGATCTGTGCCGGGTACCCGCCGCCGTTGATTCGCGGCAGGCCGGTCGCCCCGTACAGCGGGGTCTGTGCGCCGGAGACCGGGTCCTGGCCCATCACGGAGACGACGGTGGCGAGGTCGGGGGTGTAGCCGGCGAACCAGGCGGCCTTGTCCTCCTCCGCGGTGCCGGTCTTGCCGGCGGCGGGGCGGCCCGCGGCCTTGGCGGCGGTGCCGGTGCCGCCGTCGACGACCGACTTGAGGATCGTCGTGGTGGTGTCGGCGGCCTGGCGGGGAACGGCCTGCCGGGTCTCCTTCTTGGGGAGCGTGATGCCCTCCCCGTTCTTGGTGATCGAGTCGAGCAGCGTGTACCTGCCGTGTTCCCCGTGGTTGGCGAGCGTCGCGTAGGCCTCGGTCATGTCGAGGACGGACGCGGTGGACGGGCCGAGGGCGATCGACGGGGAGGCGGTGAGGTCCGGGGTGTCCGAGGGGATGCCGAGGTCGAGGGCGGTCTGCTTGACCTTGTCGGAGCCGACGTCGACGGCCATCTGCGCGTACACCGCGTTGACGGACTTGTCGGTGGCCTCGCTGACGGTGATGTTGCCGTAGGAGCGGTCGTCCTCGTTGGCGGGGGCGTAGTGGCCGCCGTCCCAGCCCTGTACGGGGCGCTTGTTGGTGCCGTCGTAGATGGTGCTGGGGGTGATGCGGCGGCCGTCCTGGGTGGTCGAGGCGTTCTCGACGGCGGACGTGAACACGAACGGCTTGAACGTGGAGCCGACCTGGTAGTCGCGGCGGGTGGCGTTGTTGACGTACTGCTTGGTGTAGTCGACGCCGCCGTACATGGCGCGGACCTTGCCGTTGGAGGGGTCGATGGCGGCGCCGCCCGCGCGGACGTTCTTGTCGATGTCGCGGGCGTCCTTGTCGAGCTTCGACATCAGCTGGTCGTCTACGGCCTTCTGGAAGGCGTCCTGCTTCTTCTTCTGGAGCGTGGTGGTGATGCGGTAGCCGCCGCCGGCGAGGGTGTCCTCGTCGAGGATCTTGTTGTCGGTGATGTAGTCCTTCACGGCCTGGACGAGGTAGCCGCGCTGTCCGGAGAGGCCGGAGGGTGCCTTCGCCTGGTCGGGGGCGGGGAACTTCATGTTCTCGCGGTCGGAGGCGTCGAGCCAGCCCTCCTTGACCATGCCGTCGAGCACGTAGTTCCAGCGGGCGGTGGCGGCGTCCTTGTTCTCGGGGTGGGCGGCGACGTCGTACGCGCTGGGGGCGTTGACGAGGGCGGCGAGGTAGGCGCCCTGGGCGGCCGACAGGTCCTGGACGTCCTCGCCGTAGTAGGCCTGGGCGGCGGCCTGGATGCCGTACGCGTTGCGCCCGAAGTAGCTGGTGTTGAGGTAGCCCTCGAGGATGTCGTCCTTGGACTTCTCGCGGTCCAGCTTGATGGAGATGAAGAACTCCTTCACCTTCCGGGTGACGGTCTGCTCCTGGCCGAGGTAGTAGTTCTTCACGTACTGCTGGGTGATGGTGGAGCCGGACTGTTTGCCCTTGCCGGTGAGCGTGTACCAGGCGGCGCGCAGCATGGCCTGCGGGTCGACGGCGGACTCGGAGTAGAAGTCGCGGTCCTCGGCGGCGAGCACGGCGTGCTGCACCGGTTTGGGGATCTGAGTGAGGCTCACGTTCTCCCGGTTGACCTCGCCGTCGCGGGCGATCTGGCTGCCGTCGGCGTACAGGTAGACGTTGCTCTGGGCGGTCGCCGCGGAGTTGGCGGCGGGGATGTCCACGAGGGCGTAGCCGAGTGCGAACAGGCCGATGCACAGCAGGACGAAGCCGATGATGCCGCCGAGCACCATCCGCCAGGTGGGGATCAGGCGTCGCCAGCCGGTGCGCTTGGGGCGTTTGGCCTTGCCGGTGGCGACGGGTGTGGCGCCGGCCGCGTCGTGCGTCGCCGGGTCCCGGGGCTCCGTCGGCTGCTCAGGCTGGTCGGGCTGCGCAGGCTGGTCAGGCTGGTCGGGCTGCTGGGGCTGCTCCGGCTCGTCGCTGCTCATGTCCTGTGGAACTCCTGATCCGCCTCGTACGTCACGTACGCCTCGTATGGCACATAAGACCTCTAAGACTCCTACATCGCGCGGAAAATCCGTGGCAGGCGACGCGCCCTCCAACTAGGCTCCTGCGCTTCGGCCCATTTCGCGAGGGGGACTGGACTGGTGGGAGCAGTGCGGCTGTACGCGACCGTCGCGGCCGGAGGTTTCCGCAGATACGCCACCTATCGCGGGGCGACGCTCGCCGGGGTCTTCACGAACACCGTGTTCGGCCTGATCATCGCCTGCACCTATATCGCGCTGTGGGACGAGCGGCCGCACCTCGGCGGGTACGACCAGTCGCAGGCACTGACGTTCGTGTGGGTCGGGCAGGCGATGTTCGCGGTGATGGTGCTGCAGATCGGCGGCGGTTTCGAGACCGATCTGATGGAGCGGATCCGCAGCGGGGACATCGCCGTCGACCTGTACCGGCCGGTGGATCTGCAGTTCTGGTGGCTGGCGCAGGACCTGGGCCGGGCCGCGTTCCAGTTCCTGGGGCGCGGGCTCGTGCCGATGGCGGTGGGGTCGCTGATCTTCCGACTGGCGCTGCCCACGGACCCGTTGAGATGGCTGGCGTTCCTGCTGACGCTGCTCGCGGGGGCGGCGGTGAGCTTCGCGATCCGGTATCTGGTGGCGCTGTCCGCGTTCTGGCTGCTCGACGGCAGCGGGGTGGTGCAGATGTCGGGGCTCGTGTCGACGTTCCTTTCGGGGATGCTGCTGCCGCTGAACGTGTTCCCGGGCGCCTTCGGCGAGTTCGCCCGCGCGCTGCCGTGGTCGGCGCTGCTGCAGGTGCCCGCGGATGTGCTGCTGGGCGAGCGGGGCGTGGCGGGTGCGCTGCTGTTCCAGGGGGCGTGGGCGGTGGTGCTGCTCGGCGCGGGGCGGCTGCTGCAGTCCGCGGCGACACGGAGGGTGGTGCTTCAGGGTGGCTGAGCGGGGCACGGTGGTGGGCGAGGCGGCGCGGACGTACCGCCTGGTGGGCGGGATGTGGATCCGGTCGACGATGACGTACCGGGCGTCGTTCCTGATGACGGTCTTCGGGAACTTCGCGGTGACCGGCCTGGAGTTCGTCGGGATCCTGCTGATGTTCTCGCAGGTGGACCGGCTGGGCGGGTACGGGCTGCACGAGATCGCGTTCCTGTACGGGGCGGCGGGCACGTCGTTCGGGCTCGCCGACCTGGCGTTCGGTTCGGTGGGGCGGCTCGGGCAGCGGGTGCGGGACGGCACGCTCGACACGTTCCTGGTGCGGCCCGCGCCGGTGCTCGCGCAGGTCGCGGCGGACCGGTTCGCGCTGCGCAGGCTGGGGCGGGTGACGCAGGGCGTGGTGGTGCTCGGCTACGGCGTCACGGCGATCGACGTGGCGTGGACGCCGCTGAAGGTGCTGCTCGTGCCGGCCCTGGTGGTCAGCGGCGGCGCCATCTTCACGGCCGTGTTCATCGCGGGCGCGGCCTTCCAGATCGTGGCGCAGGACGCCTCCGAGGTGCAGAACGCGGCGACGTTCGGCGGCAACGCGATGCTCAGCTATCCGCCGACGGTGTTCGGCGACTCGCTGCTGCGGGGCGTCACCTTCGTCCTCCCGCTCGCCTTCGTGAACTGGCTGCCCGGCCTCTACATCCTGGGCCGCCCCTTTCCGCTCGACCTGCCGCGGTGGGTGGCGTTCGCGCCGCCGCTGGTGGCGGCCGCATGTCTGGCCCTCGCGCTGTTCGCCTGGCGGGCGGCGCTTCGTACGTATCGCAGCACGGGGAGTTGACGTGGCATCGACGGGTGATGAGTTCATTCGGCTCGACGAGGTCGAGAAGGTCTTCGACGTACGGCGCAAGACGGGCTTCATGCGGCGGGAGCGGCGCGAGGTGCGGGCCGTGGACTCGCTGAGCTTCAGTGTGCGGCGCGGCGAGATGGTCGGCTACATCGGGCCGAACGGTGCGGGCAAGTCGACGACGATCAAGATGCTGACGGGGATCCTGACGCCGAGCGGGGGCCGGGTCCGGGTCGCCGGGATCGATCCGTCGCGCGAGCGGGGGCGCCTGGCTCAGCGCATGGGTGTGGTCTTCGGGCAGCGGACGACGCTGTGGTGGGACCTGCCGCTGATCGACTCGTACCGCCTGATGCGCCGCATGTACCGCATCGAGGACCGGACCTACGAGGAGAACCTGGCCCGCTGCGTCGAACTCCTGGAACTGGGCGACCTGTTGGACGTGCCGGTACGGCAGCTGTCGCTCGGGCAGCGGATGCGCGGGGACATCGCGGCGGCGCTCCTGCACGACCCGGAGGTGCTGTACCTCGACGAGCCGACGATCGGCCTGGACGTCGTATCGAAGGTCAAAGTGCGGGGATTCCTGCGGGACTTGAACGCGGACCGCGGCACGACGGTCCTCCTCACGACGCACGACCTGACCGACATCGAGCAGCTGTGCCGCCGCGTGATGGTCATCGACCACGGGAAACTCATGTACGACGGCGAACTGGAGGGCCTGCACGCGACGGGCGGCGCGGCGGCGGAGCGCACGCTCGTCGTGGACCTGGAGCGCGAACTGCCGCCGCTGGGCGTGGAGTTCGCGCGGGTGGTGAAGGTGGAGGGGGCGCGGCAGTGGCTGGCGTTCCCCGCCGGGCAGTCGGCGGCGCCGCTCGTGGCACGGATCGCGGAACGGTATCCGCTGGTCGACCTGTCGGTGCGCGAGCCGGACATCGAGGCGGTGATCGCGCGGATGTACGCGCGGGACACGTCCGTAGCGCCTTGACGCCGACCTTCGTACGCTGACACCCATGACGGACGAATCCGGCCTCCCGAGGCCCTCCACCGGCTCCCAGCCCGAACTGCGCGCGTCCGACGCCGACCGAGAACTGGTCGCCGAGCGGCTGCGGGACGCGCTCGCGGAGGGGCGGCTCGACATGGAGGAGTTCGGCGAGCGGCTCGACGCGGCGTATCAGGCGCGTACGTACGGGGAGTTGGCGCCGCTGACGAAGGACCTGCCGGTCGGGGCGGGCGGCGCGCCGGGGCCGGTGAGCTTCGTGAAGGAGCCGCTGCCCGAGGGGGCGGTCGACTGGCCGTCGCGGATCCGGGGCGAGGCGACTTCGACGTGGGGCGTCGGGATCATGTCCGGGTTCCAGCGCAAGGGGCGGTGGACGGCGCCGCGGCGGTTCAACTGTTTCGCGTTCTGGGGCGGCGGCGAGATCGACCTGCGCGAGGCGGACTTCGAGGCGCGCGAGGTCGTGATCAACTGCGTGGCGCTCATGGGTGGGATGAACGTGATCGTGCCGCCGGGCGTGGCGGTCGTGGTGCGCGGCATCGGCATCATGGGCGGCTTCGACCACAGCGAGGAGGGGGTACCGGGCGACGCGGGCGCGCCACGGGTGGTGATCACCGGGTTCGCGTTCTGGGGCGGGGTCGGCGTGGAACGCAAGATGACGCGGGCGGAAAAGCGCCGCCTGAAGGAGGAGCGGAAGCGGGGGCGTTTGGAGCGGGGGGACGGGTGAGGGTGGGGTGGACCGGGGGGGTGGGGGTGGAGTCGACCGGGGGTGTGTGGGAGGCGGGGTGGGCTAGGTCTGCCGGGGTGAGGTGGGGCTAGGTCTAGCTGGGGCGGGGTGGGCTAGGTCTGCCGGGGTGAGGTGGGGCTAGGTCTAGCTGGGGCGGGGTGGGTCTAGGTCTAGCGGAGACGCGGTGCGGCTGGGGTCCGCCGGGGGCGGGGTGGGGCTAGGTGTGCCGGGGGCAGGGTGAGCTGAGACATGGCCGAGGCGGGGCGGGGTTGCTGAGGCGGGGTCGGCGCCTGTCGCGCCGCGGGCGGGGTGTGCGTCTCCCGGGCGCCGCCCATCTCCCACCCGCCCGCCCCCTCCGGGGGCTTCGGCCCCGCGGGGTTCCGCAGCCGTTGCGGTCGACCGTTCCTACGCCACGGGGCGCTGCCCCGGACCCCGCGCCTCAATCGCCGGCGGGGCTTCAAAAGATCGGGGCTCCGCTGGCTCTCGTCCGCCGGCGGGGCTGGATTGTGCCCGCCCACCCGCAGGGGCTTGACGTTGCCCGCCCCTCGCGGCGACCCATGAAGCGCTCGCCCGCCGCGCGGCCCCTGCCCACGCGGGGCCGTAGCCCCCGGAGGGGGCGGGAGGGTGGGAGATGGGCGGGGCCCGCAGGGCTGGCGCCGGCAGACGGAACCCGCGGCGTCGAGCCCCGCACGGCGAAGGACCTTGGCGCCGGGCCGCCGCAACCAAGCGCACCGCCTCAGCGCGGCCCGTCACCCACGGGGCCGAGCCCCCGGAGGGGGCGGGAGGGTGGGAGATGGGCGGGGCCAGGGCCCTCACCTGCGGGTGGGCGGGCCAAATCCAGCCCCGCCGGCGATTGAGGCGCGGGGTCCGGGGCAGAGCCCCGAGGCCGTAACGCCGGTGCCCCAGAATCAGCCCCGAGGCCCCCGGGACCGTCAGCCCAAGAGCTCCCGCACCACCGGCACCAACGCCCGAAACGCCTTCCCCCGGTGGGAAATCGCGTTCTTCTCGTCCGCCGACAGCTCCGCCGCCGTACGACCGTCCCCCTCGACCTGCAGGATCGGGTCGTACCCGAACCCACCCGACCCCGCGGGCGCGTGCCGCAGCACACCGCGCAACTGCCCCTCGACCACCCGCTCCGTCCCGTCCGGCAGCGCGAGCGCCGCCGCACACGCGAAGTGCGCCCCACGGTGGACGTCGTCGTCGATGTCGCCGAGCTGGGCGAGCAGCAGGTCGAGGTTTGCCTTGTCGTCGCCGTGCTTGCCGGCCCAGCGGGCGGAGAAGATGCCGGGCGCGCCGCCGAGGACGTCGACGCAGAGGCCGGAGTCGTCGGCGACGGCGGGCAGCCCGGTCGCCCGGGCGAGGGCGTGGGCCTTGAGGAGCGCGTTCTCGGCGAACGTCACGCCGGTCTCGCGGACGTCCGGGACCTCGGGATACGCGTCGGCGCCGACCAGCTCGTGGGGCAGGCCGGCGTCGGCGAGGATGGAGCGGAGTTCGACGATCTTGCCGTTGTTACGGGTGGCGAGGATGAGGCGGGTCATGCCACCCAGTGTTCCAGGCGTACCGCTACGACGACGTGCAGACCTTCGTCAGCTCGCCCGCGGAGTCGGTGACCGGGGAGACGTCCGGCGTCTCGTCACCGTTCTTGATCGACGTACGGACGTTGTCCACGGCCTTGTTGAGGTCGTCGACGGCCTTGGAGACATCGGCGTTGTCGGTCTTGCCGCCGATGTCGTCGAGGTTCTTGTCGATCTTGTCGAGGGACTCGTCGGCCTGCGTCGGGTCGTTGGACGCGCTCTCCACGGCCTGCTGGAGCTCGGCGACGCTGTCGGCGACGGATTCGGCGGTGCGGGCACAGTCGAGTGCCTTGTCGACGGCCGAGCAGCCGACGGTGGCCGGGATCGCGACGAGTGCCGCGGTGGCGGCCAGTACGGCGAGACGGCGGTGGCGCGCGGGCATGGAAGGGTCCTCCCCTGAAGTACGGACGGGGGACGGCAGTTGGTGTCGTGCGCCGTCCGCCCACCCGTAGTGACGCAGTCGGTGGCTGTGCGGTTGCTGTGCCCGGCCACCCTACTTGGGGAGTTCTTTACCTCCGCAAGGAGTTGAGGGACCTATCCGAGCGTCTCCTCCAGCGCCTTGCGCTGGATCGCGGCGAGCTCGTCGCAGCCCGCGACGGCCAGGTCGAGCAGGGAGTTGAGCTCGTCGCGGGCGAACGGCTCGGCCTCGGCGGTGCCCTGGATCTCGACGAAGCGGCCGTCGCCGGTGCACACGACGTTCATGTCGGTGTCGGCGCGCACGTCCTCCTCGTAGGGGAGGTCGAGCATCGGGACGCCGTCGATGATGCCGACGGAGACGGCGCTCACCGAACCGGTCAGCGGCTTGCGGCCGGCCTTGATGATCTTCTTGCCCTGGGCCCACGCGACCGCGTCCGCGAGCGCCACGTACGCGCCGGTGATGGCGGCCGTGCGGGTGCCGCCGTCGGCCTGGAGGACGTCGCAGTCAAGGACGATGGTGTTCTCGCCGAGGGCCTTGTAGTCGATGACGGCGCGCAGCGAGCGGCCGATCAGGCGGCTGATCTCGTGCGTGCGGCCGCCGATCTTTCCGCGCACGGCCTCGCGGTCGCCGCGGGTGTTCGTGGAGCGCGGGAGCATCGAGTACTCGGCGGTGACCCAGCCCTCTCCGCTGCCCTTGCGCCAGCGCGGGACGCCTTCGGTGAAGGAGGCGGTGCAGAAGACCTTGGTGTCTCCGAAGGAGACGAGGACGGAGCCTTCGGCGTGCTTGCTCCAGCCGCGTTCGATGGTGATCGGGCGGAGCTGTTCGGGGGTGCGGCCGTCGATGCGAGACATAGGGACGAGCGTATCGGGTGCGCGGAAGGCCCCGACCTTCCGCATGGCCGAAGGCCCCGCCCTCCGCGTAGGAGGGCGGGGCCTTCGCGCGCGTGGCCTCAGCGGCTCACATCATGTCTTCGATGTCGGCGGCGATGGGGTCCGCGTCGGTGCCGATGACGACCTGGATCGCGGTGCCCATCTTGACGACGCCGTGGGCGCCGGCGGCCTTGAGCGCGGCCTCGTCGACCAGGCTCGGGTCGGAGACCTCGGTACGAAGGCGGGTGATGCAGCCCTCGACCTCTTCGATGTTGTCGAGCCCGCCGAGGCCGGCGACGATCTTCTCAGCCTTCGTGGCCATTTCGTTCTCCCTGTGTTCTCCGGGCCCGCCTGTGGGCCGCTTTGTCACGGTAACCCACGGTTGGCCCATCTTCGCGGGCGGTGAACCCACCCGTGACGAAAGATGACGAGCACGGACCGACCCGTCCCCGCAACTGGTCTACACCAGTATCCAACGACCGCCAAGCGTGGCTTGTTCCGGGAGGACGCTCATGAGCTCCAACGCTGCCGCCGCACCACGACCGAGCCCCTGGAGCAACTTCTTCCAGGGGCTCCAGAAGATGGGGCGCAGCCTTCAACTGCCCATCGCCGTGCTGCCGGCGGCGGGCATCGTCAACCGTCTCGGCCAGCCCGACGTCTTCGGCGACGACGGCCTCGGCTGGACGAATGTCGCCAAGGTGTTCTCGGGCGCGGGTGGCGCGCTGCTCGACGCCGACCTCGGGCTGCCGCTGCTGTTCTGCATCGGTGTCGCGATCGGCATGGCCAAGAAGGCGGACGGTTCGACGGCTCTCGCGGCGGTGGCGGGCTTCCTCGTCTACCGGGGCGTCCTCCACCAGTTCCCGATCGACTGCCCGTCCGGGTCGAAGGAGGTGGCGACGGGCTGTCTGGCGGACGGGGCCGTGACCGCCGCGACGTATCAGAACCCCGGCGTGTTCGGCGGCATCATCATGGGGTTCCTGGCCTCGTTCTTCTGGGTCCGCTACCACCGCACCAAGCTGGTCTCCTGGCTCGGCTTCTTCAACGGCCGCCGGCTCGTCCCGATCATCATGGCCTTCGTCGGCATCGTCTTCGCGGCGCTGTGCCTGTGGATCTGGCCCGCGATCGGTGACGCGCTGGAGAGCTTCTCCAACTGGCTGGAGAGTCTGGGCGCCATCGGCTCCGGCATCTTCGGCGTCGCCAACCGCGCGCTGCTGGTGATCGGCCTGCACCAGTTCCTCAACGTCCCGCTGTGGTTCCAGTTCGGCTCCTACACGAAGCCCGACGGCACGACCGTGCACGGCGACATCAACATGTTCCTGAGCGGCGACCCGAGCGCGGGCATCTACCAGTCGGGCTTCTTCCCGATCATGATGTTCGCCCTCCCGGCGGCCTGTCTGGCGATCGTGCACTGCGCGCGGCCGGAGCGGCGCAAGGTGGTCGCGGGCATGATGCTGTCGCTGGCGCTGACCTCGTTCGTCACCGGCATCACCGAACCGATCGAGTACTCCTTCGTGTTCATCGCTCCGGCGCTGTACGCGGTGCACGCGGTTCTGACCGGTGTGTCGATGGCGGTGACCTGGGCGCTCGGCGTCAAGGACGGCTTCAGCTTCTCCGCGGGCCTGATCGACTACTTGATCAACTGGAATCTGGCCACCAAGCCATGGATGATCATTCCGATCGGCCTCGTCTTCGCTCTCCTCTATTACGTGATCTTCCGCTTCGCGATCACGAAGTGGGACATCAAGACTCCGGGGCGCGAGCCCGAGGAAGAGGTCGAGGACATCACCAAGGCATAACGCTTTCGGCTCGGCCACGAGCGCCTGCGGCAAAGGGCCCCCGGACCACTCGGTCCGGGGGCCCTTTGGTGCGGGAATCGAGGGTTCCTTATCCCGCCTTGACCGTGCTACAACAGGTCTACACCACTGAGTGGTGTAGACCATCTGCTTTTCATGGAGGAAGTTGATGAGCACCGCCAGCGCTACGGCGGCCCCCGCAAAGAAGCGGGGCTCCGGCCTTTTCCAGGGCCTCCAAAAGGTGGGCCGCAGCCTGCAGTTGCCGATCGCGGTGCTTCCTGCCGCCGGCATCATGGTGCGGCTCGGCCAGGACGACATCTTCGGCAAGGACGGCCTCGGCTGGGACAAGGTCGCCGCGGTCTTCAACAACGCGGGCGGCGCCCTCACCGGCAGCCTTCCCCTTCTCTTCTGCATAGGCGTCGCCATCGGCTTCGCCAAGAAGTCCGATGGCTCGACGGCGCTCGCCGCCGTCGTCGGCTTCCTCGTCTACAGCAAGGTCCTCGAGGCCTTCCCGGTCACCGAGGCGGTGGTCAAGAAGGGCGAGGACGTCGCGGCGACGTACAACGACCCGGGTGTCCTCGGCGGCATCATCATGGGTCTGCTCGCGGCCGTCCTGTGGCAGCGCTTCTACCGCACCAAGCTGGTGGACTGGCTCGGCTTCTTCAACGGCCGCCGGCTCGTCCCGATCATCATGGCCTTCGTCGGCATCGTCGTCGGTGTCTTCTTCGGCCTGGTCTGGGAGCCCATCGGCAACGGCATCTCCAGCTTCGGCGAGTGGATGACGGGCCTCGGCGCCGGTGGCGCGGGCCTGTTCGGCGCCGTGAACCGCGCGCTGATCCCGATCGGCATGCACCAGTTCGTGAACACCGTCGCCTGGTTCCAGCTCGGCGACTTCACCAACGCCGCCGGTGACGTCGTGCACGGCGACATCCCGCGCTTCCTGGCCGGTGACCCCTCGGCCGGCATGTTCCAGTCCGGCTTCTTCCCGATCATGATGTTCGGCCTGCCGGCCGCCGCGATCGCCATGGCGCACTGCGCCCGCCCCGAGCGCCGCAAGGCCGTGATGGGCATGATGGTCTCGCTGGCGCTGACCTCGTTCGTCACCGGTGTGACCGAGCCGATCGAGTTCTCGTTCATGTTCATCGCGCCGGTCCTGTACGTGCTGCACGCGGTGCTCACCGCCGTGTCGATGGCGGTCACCTGGGCCCTCGGGGTGCACGCCGGGTTCAACTTCTCGGCCGGGTTCATCGACTACGCGCTGAACTGGACCCATGCCACCAAGCCATGGATGATCATCCCGATCGGCCTGGTCTTCGCGGCGATCTACTACGTGACCTTCCGGTTCGCGATCATCAAGTTCAACCTCACCACCCCGGGCCGCGAACCCGAGGAGGAGGTCGAGGACCTCACGAAGGCGTGAGCCCCTCCCCCGCGTGACGCACGAGGGCCCCGGAACCGCTGAAGGTTCCGGGGCCCTCGTCGTTCCCGTACGCGTACGGGGTGCGGGCTCAGACCGTGTACGTCACTCCCGGCGCGGCCAGCTCCACCGGGCCGTCGTACACCGCGCGCGCGTCCGCGAGGTTGACCTGCGGGTCGGTCCACGGCGGGATGTGCGTGAGGACGAGCTTGCGGGTGCGGGAGCGCTGCGCCGCCTCCCCCGCCTCCCGGCCGTTGAGATGCAGCGCCGGGATGTTCTCCTTGCCGTGCGTGAACGCGGCCTCGCACAGGAACAGGTCGCTGTCCTGGGCCAGTTCGTCCAGCGCGGCGCACGGGCCGGTGTCCCCGGAGTACGTCAGGGAACGCCCGCCGTGCTCGACCCGGATCGCGTACGACTCCACCGGGTGGCAGACCTTCTCCATGCGGACGGAGAACGGCCCGATCTCGTACGAGCCCGGCTTCACGGTGTGGAAGTCGAAGACCTCGCTGAACGCGGAGGCCGAGGGCGTGTCGGCGTGCGCGGTGGTCAGGCGCTGCTCGGTGCCCTCGGGGCCGTAGACGGGCATGGGGTCGCAACGGCCGCCGTCGTGGCGGTAGTAGCGCACGACGAAGTACGCGCACATGTCGATGCAGTGGTCCGCGTGCAGATGCGAAAGGAAGATCGCGTCGAGGTCGTAGAGACCGCTGTGGCGCTGCAGCTCGCCCAGGGCACCATTGCCCATGTCGAGGAGCAGCCGGTAGCCGTCGGCCTCGACGAGGTAGCTCGAGCAGGCCGAATCCGCGGACGGGAACGACCCCGAGCAGCCGACGACGGTGAGCTTCATAAGAGCTTTCAACCTCCGCGCTGGCGGTCGGAAAATGCGGGGTGGAGCCAAGGGCCTTGGGCCGGGGAGTGTGCCAAGGGGGTCAGTCGAGCGTAAGGCGCAAAAGGGCGGGTGGCTCCTCCGTCACGGGCTGTTGTGGGCGAACTCACCTGCGCTGTCACCGGTTCGGAGGGGTTCGGGCCGCGGAAGCACCCCGCGCGTCCCACCGGTACCGTCATGCCTATGGACACGTCCTGGTGGCTCGCGCTCGCTGCCGTCGTACTGCTCGCGCTCGTCGCGACGCTGGTCGACGGATGGGGGCGCGGCACGCGTCATCGCCGCCGGGACCGGCATGTGCCGCGCGGCGGGCACGCCCGTGGGCCCGAGCCGGGTGACATCTGGTGGGCGATGGTGCCCTACGAGGACGGGCCCGGCGGCAAGGACCGGCCGTGCCTGGTCCTGTCGGTGCGGCGGGGCGTCGCCACGGTCGCCAAGATCACCAGCCGGTACCACGACGAGCGGCCGGGCGTGATCGCGCTGCCGCCGGGGTCGGTGGGCGATGCGCGGGGGCGGGCGAGCTTCCTGGAGACGGACGAGCTGCGGGAGGTCCCGCTCGGGGAATTCCGGCGGCGGGCCGGGGTGATCGATCCGGGGCTGTGGGATCAGGTGCGGCATCTGGGGCATTGAGGCCCCGCGCGATTCAGCCCCTCCGGCGTCGCGGTCCTGGGGCGCCGCCCCAGACCCCGCTCCTCAAACGCCGGAGGGGCTGAATTGCCGGACCGGCGCTCAACCGGGCCGGAGTGAGGTCACGCCCACAACTGGCCGTGCAGCACCTCGATCGCTTCTTCCGTCGTCGCGGCCGTGTAGACCCCCGTCGACAGGTACTTCCACCCACCGTCGGCCACCACGAACACGATGTCAGCGGACTCCCCCGCCTTGACCGCCTTCTTGCCGACCCCGATCGCGGCATGCAGCGCCGCCCCCGTGGAGACGCCCGCGAAGATGCCCTCCTGCTGGAGGAGGTCACGCGTGCGGGTCACCGCGTCGGCCGAGCCGACCGAGAAGCGGGTGGTGAGGACGGAGGCGTCGTAGAGCTCGGGGACGAAGCCCTCGTCGAGATTGCGCAGGCCGTAGACCAGGTCGTCGTAGCGCGGCTCGGCCGCGACGATCTTGACGTCGGGCTTGTGCTCGCGCAGGTAGCGGCCGACACCCATGAGCGTGCCGGTGGTGCCGAGGCCCGCGACGAAGTGCGTGACGGACGGGAGGTCGGTGAGGATCTCCGGCCCGGTCGTGGCGTAGTGCGCGCCCGCGTTGTCCGGGTTGCCGTACTGGTAGAGCATCACCCAGTCCGGGTGCTGCTCGGCCAGCTCCTTGGCGATGCGGACCGCCGTGTTGGAGCCGCCCGCGGCCGGGGACGGGATGATCTCCGCGCCCCACATCGCGAGCAGGTCCCGGCGCTCCTGCGAGGTGTTCTCCGGCATGACGCAGACGATCTTGTAGCCCTTGAGGCGGGCGGCCATCGCGAGCGAGATGCCGGTGTTGCCGGAGGTGGGTTCGAGGATGGTGTCCCCGGCCTTGATCCGGCCTTCCTTCTCGGCCTGTTCGATCATGTGGAGCGCGGGGCGGTCCTTGATCGAGCCGGTCGGGTTGCGGTCCTCGAGCTTCGCCCAGATCCGCACGTCGTCGGAGAGCGAGAGCCGCGGCAGGCGCACCAGGGGGGTGTTGCCCACCGCGGCCAGCGGGCTGTCGTAGCGCATGAGCCGGCTCAGCGCATTCCGCCGGCCACGGCCGGCAGGATCGTGATGCTGTCGCCGTCGGAGAGCTTGGTGCCGATGCCGTCGAGGAAGCGGACGTCCTCGTCGTTCAGGTAGACGTTCACGAAGCGGCGCAGCTGGCCGTTGTCCACGATGCGGTCGGCGATGCCCGCGTGCCGCGTGTCCAGGTCGGCGAAGAGCTCGCTGAGGTTGTCACCGGAGCCTTCGACGGCCTTCGCGCCGTCGGTGTAGGTGCGGAGGATGGTCGGGATGCGGACCTCGATGGCCATGCTGGGCTCCTGTCGGGAGTCGGAAGTCGTGTGGGTGAGCGCGCCTGGGCGCGGGCGTTTCCGGTCAGGTGCGTGGGTGGCTGGAGCAGCGGGCCCTCGACGGGTGCCCGGCGGTCCGGCTCAGCGCGGACAGATGGCGCTGGCGAGGCGGCACAGGTCGACGTGCAGCCGCGCAACGAGCAGCATGCCCGGCGTCTTTTCGCTCACGTCGTGGGAAACCATGGGCTCATCGTATCGATTCCCGGTCCGGATCCCGGAATGTGATCTCACCATGCGGTCGAAATGCGTCCGGTGTATGAGAACCATGAGGTCGGGGCCGTGCCGTTCAGGCCGTGACCTCGACCTCTTCCTCGGTGATCTCGCCCTCGACGATGCGGTACGAGCGGAACTGGAAGGGGCCCGCGTCGTCGGCGTCGGCGGTGGAGACCAGGACGTAGTGGGCGTTCGGCTCGTTCGCGTACGTGACGTCGGTGCGCGAGGGGTACGCCTCGGTGGCCGTGTGCGAGTGGTAGATGACGACCGGCTCCTCGTCGCGGTCGTCCATCTCGCGGTAGAGCTTCAGCAGGTCACCGGAGTCGAACTCGTAGAACGTGGGTGAGCGGGCGGCGTTCAGCATCGGGATGAAGCGCTCGGGGCGGCCCTCGCCGACCGGGCCCGCGATGACGCCGCAGGCCTCGTCGGGGTGGTCCTTGCGGGCGTGCTCGACGATCTGGTCGACCAGGGTCTGGGAAATCTTCAACATGCGGCCAGCATAAGCAAGTGGGCCCCCTCGTACCGGAGTGCGGTACGAGGGGGCCCACCTGTTGAGATGCGGCGCCTCAGCTGCGCTTCGAGAAGGCGGCGGCCTCCGGGTTGCGCTTCTTCAGGAAGAAGTAGGAGACACCCAGGATCGCGGCCCAGACGGGGGCGGCGTACAGGGAGACGCGCGCGTCCGGGTCGATGCCCATCAGGACGATGACCATGAAGATGAACGCGAGCGCGAGGACGCTGACCCAGACGCCCCACGGGGCGCGGAACTCGGACTTCGGGAGCTCACCGCGGTCGGACTTGAGGCGGTAGCGGATCTGGCAGATCAGGATGATGATCCAGGCCCACATGCCGGAGATGGTGGCGAAGGAGACGACGTAGTTGAACGCCTCGCCCGGCCACTGGTAGTTGATCCAGACGCCGACCAGCATCATCGCGGCGGAGAACGTGGTGCCGATGACCGGCAGGCCGTTCTTGCTCAGCTTGGTGAAGAAGCTCGGGCCCTGGCTGTTCTGCGCGAGGTCGCGCAGCATGCGGCCGGTGGAGTACATGCCCGAGTTGCAGGAGGACAGGGCGGCGGTCAGCACGACGAAGTTGACGATGGCGGCGCCGACACCGAGGCCCATCTTGTCGAAGGCGTGCACGAACGGGCTCTCGCCGGCCTTGAAGGAGGTCCACGGCACGACGGAGAGGATCATGATCAGGGCGCCGACGTAGAAGACGGCGATGCGCCACGGCACGGTGTTGATGGCCTTCGGCAGGACCTTCTTGGCGTCCTTGGCCTCGCCCGCGGTGACGCCGACGAGCTCGACCGCGAGGAACGCGAACATCACCATCTGGAGGGTCATCAGCGTCGAGCCGATGCCGTTCTCGCCGGCGAAGAAGCCGCCGACGTCCCACAGGTGCGTGAGGGAGGCCGTGTCACCGGCGTCGGAGAAGCCGATGGTGAGGATGCCGGCGCAGATCAGGATCATGCCGATGATGGCGGTGACCTTGACGGTGGAGAACCAGAACTCCAGCTCACCGAAGAGCTTCACGGAGATCAGGTTGGCGCCGTAGAGGATGACGGTGAAGACGAGTGCGGACACCCATTGCGGGATGTCCCACCAGAAGGTCATATAGGTGGCCGCCGCGGTGACCTCGGTCATTCCGGTGATGACCCAGAACAGCCAGTACGTCCAGCCGGTCGCGAAGCCCGCGAAGGGGCCGATGAACTCGCGCGCGTACTCCGAGAAGGAGCCGGACACGGGTCGGTACATGAGGAGCTCGCCGAGCGCCCGCATGATGCAGAAGATGACCACGCCGGCGACCGCGTACGCCAGGATCAGGCTGGGCCCCGCCTTGGAGATGCCCTTGCCCGCGCCGAGAAAGAGGCCGGTCCCGATGGCGCCGCCGATGGCGATCATCTGGATCTGCCGGGCCCCGAGTCCCCGCTGGTAACCCTCGTCGGTCTCGGCCTGCGCGGCCTCATTGCCGTCGTGCTGCTCGTCGACCTGCACTGAGGTCATGGTGTGCGCCTTTCTCCATGCCGATCCGTGCCGTGCGCGGCTCGGATCGACTGTGACGATCCTTTGGGGTCTGGGCCCCTGGATGGATGGAGCTGGTGCCTACCGGCGGTCGGCCGGTCGGGGCGCCCCCCGACAGGACAGGGGTGGCGTCCCTCGGGTGGTCGTGAAGATTTATCACGGCGTTCATCGGGGTTGGCCGAGGCGCGTGTGGCGCATGCCACCAGAAAAACAGGACAAAACAATCACCGCGCCACAAGGTGGGTGGACGCGGTGACGGGATCGTTATACGGATTTGAGGACCCGCTGAGCGAACAGGCCAACCTGACCGGAGGTCAGGCCGTCAGAGTCTCCACGAGGGTCTCCTGGAGCCCGCCGAGCCACAGATACGCCATCACCATCGGCTTGCGCGCGTCGTCGTCCGGGAGCCGGTACAGGAGGTCCGTGTCCTCCTCGTCGGTGATGTCGAGGCGGGTGCCGATCGCGAGGCGCAGGTCGTTGAGCGCGCGCATCCACTGGACCGATTCGCCCTGCTGCAGCTTGAGGACCGCGCCGCCGTCGCCCGCCGGGCTGAGCGTGTCGAGCGAGCGGATCACCGCGAGGGCGTCCTCGCGCTTGCCGGCCCGCAGGTCGTTCTCGGTGAAGCGGCGGAACTCCGAGGAGTGGGCGCGCAGCTCGTCGGTGTCCTCGACGCTCTCGCCCTCCCCGCCCGGACCGCCGTACGCGTCGGGGAAGAGGCGGCGCAGCACCGCGTCGGAGGGCGGTTCGCTCGGCCCCTCGGCGAACAGCTCCGCCAGCGGGTCGTCGCTCTCCTCGCCGCCCGGGCCCGGCCCGATCAGCTCCAGGAGCTGGACCGCCAGCGAGCGGATGATGGAGATCTCGACGTCGTCGAGGGCGACGGCCGCACCGCCGCCGGGGATCGGTTCGAAATGTCCTGGCATCGGGATGCTGCTACTTCCGATCCTGTTGAAGCGTGGCCCACAGGCCGTACCCGTGCATCGCCTGCACGTCGCGTTCCATCTCCTCGCGGGAGCCGGTGGAGACGACGGCCCGGCCCTTGTGGTGCACGTCCATCATGAGTTTGGTGGCCTTGTCCTTGGAGTACCCGAAGTACGACTGGAAGACGTACGTCACGTAACTCATGAGGTTCACCGGATCATTGTGGACGAGCGTGATCCAGGGGACGTCCGGCTCGGGGACGACGGACGCGTCCTCCGTCGTCTCGGGCCTTTCGATCTCAATGGGTGCTGGAGCCGTCACAGGGCCCATGCTGCCACCACCACCCGCCCCACGCACAAACGGACGCAGAAATCGTCACCCTGACGTTAATCGGGGGTAGCATCCTTCGTATGAACACAGCGGACCTTGGCCTGCCGGTGGACGTTCCGTCGACAGCGCTCTTCACCGACCACTATGAGCTGACGATGCTGCAGGCCGCCCTGCGCGGGGGCACCGCCGACCGGCACTCGGTCTTCGAGGTCTTCACCCGCCGGCTGCCCGAGGGCCGCCGCTACGGCGTCGTCGCGGGCACCGGGCGCGTCCTGGACGCCGTCGAGAACTTCCGCTTCGACGCACAGGTGCTCGACTTCCTGCGCGAGCGCGATGTCGTCGACGAGCCGACCCTCCAGTGGCTCGCGGACTACCGGTTCTCCGGCGACATCTGGGGCTACCCCGAGGGCGAGGTCTACTTCCCCGGCTCCCCCGTGCTGCGCGTCGAGGGCTCCTTCGCCGAGTGCGTGCTCCTGGAGACGGTGATCCTCTCGATCCTCAACCACGACTCGGCGATCGCCGCCGCCGCGTCCCGGATGTCCTCGGCCGCCGGGGACCGGCCGCTGATCGAGATGGGCGCGCGCCGCACGCACGAGCTGGCCGCCGTCGCCGCCTCGCGCGCCGCGTACGTGGGCGGGTTCGCGACGACCTCGGACCTCGCGGCCGGATTCCGGTACGGGATTCCGACCGTCGGCACCAGCGCGCACGCCTTCACGCTGATCCACGACACCGAGCGGGACGCCTTCCGGGCCCAGGTCGACTCCCTGGGCAAGGGGACGACGCTGCTGGTCGACACGTACGACGTGCAGGAGGCGGTCGCGACGGCCGTCGAGATCGCGGGGCCCGAGCTGGGCGCCGTCCGGATCGACTCCGGCGACCTGCTGCTCGTCGCGCACCGGGTGCGGCAGCAGCTGGACGAGCTGGGCGCCACGAACACCAAGATCGTCGTCACCTCCGACCTCGACGAGTACGCCATCGCCTCGCTCGCCGCCTCTCCCGTGGACGCGTACGGGGTGGGTACGCAGCTGGTGACCGGGTCCGGGCACCCCACCTGCTCCATGGTCTACAAGCTGGTCGCGCGCGCCGAGTCCGCCGACCCGAAGGCGCCGCTGGTGCCCGTGGCGAAGAAGTCGGCGGGCGGGAAGACCTCCATCGGCGGCCGCAAGTGGGCCGCGCGCCGGCCGGACGCGGACGGGGTCGCGGAGGCCGAGGTCGTCGGCACGGGCGACGTCCCGGCGGACCTCGCCGACCGGCAGCTCCTCGTCGAGCTGGTCAAGGGCGGCGAGGTGGTGGCCCGTGAGCCGCTCGACGCGGTGCGCGAGCGGCACATCGCGGCCCGCGACGGGCTGCCGCTGTCGGCCACCCAGCTGTCCAGGGGCGAGCCGGTCATCCCGACCGAGTACGTCTGAGGTCCGTCATCCCTCCGTTGCGCCCCATGCCCTCTCCCGCAACGCACTTGAAGCTTCTACGCTCGTAGTCTCCAAGCAGAAGGACAGCAATCATGCGTCGCGCCCTGATCGTCGTGGATGTGCAGAACGACTTCTGCGAGGGCGGCAGCCTCGCGGTGGCGGGGGGTGCCGATGTCGCTGCCGCGATCACCGATCTCGTCGGGCAGGCCGGCGGTGGGTGCTACCAGCACGTCGTCGCCACGCGTGACCATCACGTCGACCCCGGTGAGCACTTCTCGGAGGCGCCGGACTTCGTGCGCAGCTGGCCGCGGCACTGTGTCGCGGGGACCGAGGGGGTGGGGTTCCATCCGAACTTCGCCCCCGCGGTCGCCTCCGGCGCGATCGACGCGGTGTTCGACAAGGGGGCGTACTCGGCCGCCTACAGCGGGTTCGAGGGGACGGACGAGAACGGGGTGCCGCTGGCGGAGTGGCTGCGGGCGCGGGAGGTGTCCGAGGTGGATGTGGTCGGGATCGCCACGGATCACTGCGTTCGCGCCACCGGGTTGGATGCGGTGCGGAACGGGTTCCGGACCAAGGTGCTGCTTGACCTGACGGCCGGGGTTGCGGCTGCCTCCACGGAGGCGGCGCTGGACGAGCTGCGCTCGGCTGGGGTGGAACTCAGCGGGAAGCCCGTCGTGGCTTGACGTCGCGGGGCTCTGCCCCGGGCCCCGCGCCTCAATCGCCGGCGGGGCTTGATTTGCTCATCCGCCGCACGGGCTTGATTTGCCCGCCCGCGCTTGTGGATGTCAGGCGCCGGCCGCGCTCACGCTGCCCGGCAGGAGTGCCCGTATCGGGTGCCACAGTTCGCCCGACCTCGCGTCCGGGGCCGTGCGCCAGATGAGGCCGTCCGGGTGGTGGAGGACCGCGGTTATCTCGTCCGGGGTCGGCGGCTGGGCGTTGCCCCGGAGGTAGACCGCGCGCAGGCCCAGGTTGCGCAGGCGGGTCAGGGCGCGCGGGCGGTTCGCGGCGTGCACCAGGACCCGTACGGCGCCGTCGGCGGAGCCGGGCGCGGGCAGGGTCAGGGCGACGACCACGGTGCCTCCCGGCAGCTTGCAGAACCCTCCTGCGGACATGACTGTCACACCCCCGTGAGACGTAGTGTCAATAAGGAACTCACAGGACGCACCTAAGCACGACCGGCCGCGACCCCGCTAGAGGGTCGCGGCCGATCCGCTTCTGACCTGCGGTTTTGCCTTACTTCTTGGCCGAGGGGCCGACCTTGATCGTCATCGAGGAGCCGTCGCGCGGCTGCTTCACGATGCTGATCTTGGTGTTGGTGTCAGTTGTGCGCACGCTTCCCGTGGGGTTCTCGGCGTACCAGTACGTGCCCTTGTGATCGTCGAAGACGGGCACGCCGGCCTGGGCCGGGATCTTGGTTTCGACGCCCAGCTTGTGGAGCGTCATGCCGGGGACCCGGTAGTGACCGAAGGCGGCGTCGTACGGCGTGATCTTGTTGGTGATCAGCTTGCCGTCGGACCACTTCAGCGGCTTCGCGTGCGCGTCGACCGGGAGGATCAGGCCCTTGCCGGGGTGCTGGCCGACGTTGTTGTTGCGCTGCGAGGTGTCCCACTGCCAGATCATGAGGCCGGGGCGGTACGCGTAGTGCTCGACCCAGTTCTGCTTGGCCCCGCCGTCGCGCCAGCCGAAGTTGTACGGGCCGACCTCGAGGGTCTTGTCGTACGACACGTACTGGCGGTTCTCCGCGATGTAGAACTGCGGGAAGTCACCGGAGATGGACGCGCCGATGCGGGAGAAGCCGCGCGTGGTCCAACCGGCCTGCTCCGTCTCGGCGTTGTCGGTGAAGAGCGCCGCGCCGTCCGCCTTGACCGTGAAGTTGTCGAAGGCGAAGCCCATTTGGGCGACGCCGCCGTCGGTCTTGTAGCGGAAACGGACGTCGATCTTCTGTCCGGCGTAGTCGTTCAGCGGGTAACTCAGCTTCTGGAACGTGCCGTTGGTGCCGGTGAGCGCCGGTTTGTCGCCGCCGTCGCGCGGGATCGGCTGACCGTCGGCGGTGCCGTCGACGGTCTTCCAGCTCGCGCCGCCGTCGGTGGACACCTGCGTGTACAGGTAGTCGTAGTCCTTCTCGATGTCGTACCAGCCGTCGAGTTCGAGGGCGGCCGACGTCTTGCCGGTCAGGTCCACGGTCCGGCTGAGCGTGTTTTCGAGGTCGTCGCCGTAGTCCGACCACCACTGCTTCGTGCCCTCGGCGGGCTTCACGATGTCCGTGGTGACGTTCTTCTTCGGCAGTTCGACGACGAGCGCCTGCTTGAGCTTGGTGTTGTACTCCGCGACACCCAGCTTGTGCGTCGACTTGGTGGCGGCCTTCGCCGTGTCGTAGTTCAGCCAGCCGAGCTGGAGCTTGTCCCAGGCCGTCATGTCGCCCGGCATGTCGCCGATGGACTCCTTGCCGGTGCCGAGCCAGGAGCCCGCCGACATCAGCGACCAGAAGCCGACCGAGTTCTCGCCGCTGTACGTCGTGTCGTACAGGTCCGGCAGGCCCAGGTCGTGGCCGTACTCGTGGGCGAAGACGCCGAGGCCGCCGTTCTCCGGCTGCATCGTGTAGTCGCCGACCCAGATGCCGGTGTCGCCGATCGGGGTGCCGCCCGCCTTGAAGCCGGACGGGCCCGTGTCGCCGTCGTCGCGGGAGAAGGCGTAACCGCGGTGCGCCCACAGGGAGTCGCCGCCCTGCGCGCCGCCGCCCGCCGAGCCGTCCTCGCCCGCGTGCACGATCTGGAAGTGGTCGATGTAGCCGTCCGGCTCGTTGAAGTCGCCGTCGTTGTCGTGGTCCGTGCGGTCCCACTGGTCGTACTGGGCCATGTCGGCCTTGATGTCGGCGTCCGACTTGCCGGCCGCCTTCTGCTGCGCGACCCAGGCGTTGACGCCGTCGCGGACCAGGTCCTCGACGTTCGGGCAGTTGTCGGCGCCGCAGTAGTTGGAGCCGTAACGGGCCTCGTTCCACTCGACCTTGACCCAGTCGGAGACCTCGCCCTCGACCGAGTAGCGGCCCGAGGAGGTCTTCTCGTAATAGGTCTTGAGGGATTCGGAGCCCTTGCCCGAGGCGGTCTTGCCGTCGCCGAAGTAGAGGTCCTTGTAGTGCTGGGAGTTGTAGTCCTTCTGCCAGGCCGTGCTGTTGTCCTTCGCACGGTCCGGCTCGGCTATCTGGTTGTGCAGCGGTCCGGGCGTGCCGCCGTACTTGGGCTTCAGCTCGTCCGTGTCGTCGTCCGCGCGGTCCACGAGGGTGGTGTTGTCGACCTTGTCGCCGAACTCGGCCAGGATCGTGAAGATCTTGTCCGTGCGCTCGCGGCCCAGCTCGACGTACTTGCCCTTGGACAGCTCCACGACCTTGGAGCCGTGCTTCTCCTGGACCTTCGACGTGCCCTGGAGGACCTGCTGAAGCGCGGCCTGCCGCTGCTTCTCCTGCTGCTTGCTGAACGGGCCGTCGAAGACGTGGCCCTTGCCCCCGTACGTCTTTCCGTCGGCGGTGGCGCTCGTCGCGGCCGGGGTGTCGGCCTGGGCGGTGGTCGCCGCGAGCGAGCCCGTGGCCGCGGTGGCGGCGAGCGTCGCGATGACGGCGACGGATCTCAACGCCCGTCTCTTGGTGGTCACTTGAGTGGTCCCCTCCTCCGTGGCATGAGCGCCACGCGTCACAAGTGACGTCATTTGACCGGAAGTAGAGGAGAAATAACAGACCTTGACTGAGACATTCACATTGCACTATGCAGAGCGCCCGGTTCGGAATGCGGACGCATCGTCGGCCGCTTCCCCACGAGCAACGGGCGCGTCATTCCGTCCACTTGGTGGACCCGGTGACTCCGTGCGCCCCCCATGCTCCGGCGGTATTGCTTAGGGCATGCTTACCGGGTGCCCTGCTCGGGCACAGGTCCGAATAGTCCCCCGATGTCACGAGGACGGATCTCACCATGCCTCGCCCGACTGTCGCTCAGCTCGCCTACGGATCGGCCACCGTCGTCTGCTCCACCATCGCCATGGTTCTGCTGTCCCAGACGAGTTCGGGTCCCGGCGTCCCGGTGATCGCCGTCTCGGCGCTCATCCTGGGCCTGTTCGTGGCGATGTCGGTGCCGGCCCGCAAGCGGGAGCCCGCCGCGGGCACTGCCACCGCGCAGGAGCGGGTGCCGGCCCAGCGCCTGAGCACCACGCTGCCCTCCCCCTCGGCCCCGTCCGCGCCCTCGCGCGCACGCGAACCGGCGGGCCCGTGAGACACGGACCCGCCGGTGTTTCGCTGACCGGTTTCCTCAGGCGGTGCTGACCACCACGGTCTTCGCCGCCTTGTCGTGCAGACCCTGCTTGTAGGGCTTGTCGAAGAAGCTCCAGCCGCCGCAGATCGCCGTCCAGATGCAGGCGCAGCAGAACACGGCGGGCACCCACAGGACGACCGCTCGCAGCAGGTTGCTCTGCATGCCGGGCGTCGCGCCGTCGCTCAGGTTCGCGACGCGCAGCTTCAGCCACTTCTTGCCGAGCGTCTGCCCGGTCTTCGCCGTCATGATCGTGTCGTAGCCGACGTAGAGAATGGCTCCGATCAGCGACTGCGCGAGCCGCTTGCCGGCGTTCATCTCGTCGGTGTCGATGTCGTACTGGCCGACCCCGAAGGCCCACGACAGCAGGCCCACGACGATCGTGATGAGGATGATGTCGATGATCCGCGCGAGGACGCGCTTGCCGCTGTCGGCCAGCGGCGGCATCCCGGCGAGCGGGTCGGCCGCGCCGTAGCCGCCCCCGTAGGGGTCACCGCCGTACGGGGGCGGTGGCGGCGGCGGAGGCGCCGAGCCATAGGGGTTCTGGGGGTTGTCGTACGGGGAGCCGCCGCCCTGGTCGTTGGGCGGCGGCTTGCGGAACGGGTCGTCGTCCGGCGGCTGGCCGGACCCGGCGGGCGGCGGTTCGGTGCTCATGGCCCGAGTGGAACGCGAACCCCGCCGCCCTGCACGTGGCGGGCCGCCGTCCGGATGACGCTTCCGTCAGTCGGCCGCCACGAACGTGCGCGCCGCCTTGTCGTGCAGGCACTGGCGCCACGGGCGGTCGAAGGCGCCCCACAGGACGCCGAGGACGCCCACCACGAGGACGCCGGGCACGCTGTACGCGATCCAGCGCTTGAGGGCCGAGACGAACGTCGGGGCGTCGTGCTCCTCCATGTCACGGACCGTCAGGCCGAACAGCTTCTTGCCGAGGGTGTGACCCCACTTCGACGTCGGCAGCGCCTCGTAGAGCGTGCCGACCACGAGCAGCACCGCGAGGATGATGCCCAGGTACGTGCCGGTCGTGCCGTCGAGCAGCCAGACCGTGACCTGGCGCCCCGAGGCCTTCGCCTCGTCGATCTTGCCGTTGATGTGGTCGACGGCCTTCGTGCCGAGCGGCACGGCGACGGTCGCGGTGACCGCGCCGACGACGACCGAGTCGATGAGCCGGGCCGCGAACCGCTTGCCGAGGCTTGCCGGGCGGGCCGCCGCGGCGGCCTGCGCCGCGGCGAGGAACGGGTCGGTGGAGACCGGCTTGAACGGCGTCACCGGACCGTTCGGCTCCGCCGCGGGTGCGGGCGCCTGGGCCTGCCCCGGCCCCTGCCCCGCCAGTTGGTGCACCTGCTGCGGCCAGGACGGGGAGCCGCCGCCGGGCCCCTGCGTCATGGGGCTCTGCAGGTGCGCCTGCGCCTGGGGCGGCTGCTGCTGTTGCGGCTGCTGGGGCTGTTGCTGCTGCGGCTGCTGTTGCGGGACGTTCCGCTGGGCGGGGGCGGCCGGGGCCTGCGGGGCCTGGGCCTGCGGGGCCGGCTGCGGGTTGAGGCCCGCGCGGGACTGCGCCTGGGCCTGGCCCGGCGTCGCGGGCCCGCCCTGACCGTCCTGCTTCGGCAGCGCCCTGAACGCCATCGTGCCGTCGGCGGGGGCCGGCTTCCCGGCTCCCGGCTGCTGCATGGCGCGGAGCTTGACCGTGCCGTCCGTGCGCTCCGGCGGCGCGGACGCCTCCGGGGCGGACTGCTCGGGCGTCTGCGCGTTCGGGTCCGCGCCCCAGGACACCCGGTTGGCCTGCTCGGCGCCGAAGCCCGCCTGCCGGGCGGTGTTGGCCCCCCAGGCGGACGCGGGCTCGGGCGCCGCGGGCGCGGCGTGCTCCGGGGGACCCATCTCCGTACGCACGGAGGGCTCCTCGTCGAGGAAGACGGGTCCGGTCTCCTCCGCGGGAGGCGGTTCGGAGGCCGACGTGGGGGCGGGGGCGGCGCCCGCTCCGGGCGGGGCCGGAAGGGACTGTCCGTCGGAGGGCGCGGGGCGACTGGTGCCCGGCACCCACGCGGCCCCGTTCCAGTACCGGACATATCCGGGAATGGACGGATCGGGGTAGTAGCCTTCGCGGGGCCTGTCGTCGCCGGGGGCCGGGGTTGGGGCACTCATGTCCGTCGTCCCGTATCTGCTCGGGGGTCTTGTTGTGGGGTCCACATCTATCAGACCGCCGCGCCCGCCCGTGCCGCTCCGCCGTTACGGACCACTTTCCGGGGAACCTCGGCCCCTCGCCGGGACGCCGGAAAAATACTTCGCCGAACTCGCGTAATGCTCCCGGCACATCGTGCTCTCACCTTCCAACGGGCCCGCTCCGGACCCGTACGACGGAGAGGAAACGCACGACATGCACACCGTGGTGGAACGCGAACTGGAACTGAAGCTCGTGCTCTCGCCGGAGCGGAGCATCCCCGTCCCGGCCCGACTGACCTACCGAACCGCCGACCCGTACGCCGTCCACATCACGTTCCACATCGGCTCGCACCACCCCGTCAATTGGACGTTCGCCCGCGAGCTGCTCGTGGAGGGCGTGTTCCGGCCGTGCGGGCACGGGGACGTGCGGGTGTGGCCGACGAAGGTGGACGGGCGCAGCGTGGTCCTGGTGGCGCTGAGCTCGCCGGACGGGGACGCGCTCCTGGAGGCGCCGGCCGCGCAGGTCTCGGCCTGGCTGGAGCGGACGCTGCGGGCGGTCCCGCCGGGCACGGAGGCCGATCAGCTCGGCATCGACGAGGCCCTGGCCGAGCTGCTCACGCCGACCCCGGCCGCCGACGACCTGTACCTGTGCGACCCGTGGCCGGGGGACGAGTCGTCCTCCGAGGACCTGTGAGGGGACCGGCACGGGGGCCGGATCACTCGGAGGGCGCGCCCGGGTCCAGGGTGCCGGTGAGCGTGGCGCCCGCGGGGGCGGGGCCCGGGTCCGCGACCGCGGTGCCGACCGCGAGTCCGACGGAGGACAGCGCGAGGGCGCCGACCAGTACGGCGGCGGTCGTCCTGCGACGGCGGGCGGACTTGTCGTGGTTGCGGTCTGCGGTGCTGGCGCTCATCGGCGGGACCTCTTCGGGCTGCGGGGTGCCGGCCGGCGCCCTGACGGCCGGCCGTGCGACCCCTTCAGGGTGCCGCCGGACGACACCCGGCCACATGAGGCTTTCGTCCTTTATATGGACGTTACGTAACCGGGGCGGCACGCCCTGCGACGCCCCGGGCGGCGCCGCCCGCGGTCAGAACAGCTTGCCGGGGTTGAGCAGGCCCAGCGGGTCGAAGGCCGCCTTCACCGCCTGCTGCATCTCGACGCCGACCGGCCCGAGCTCGCGGGCGAGCCACTCCTTCTTGAGCACGCCGACGCCGTGTTCGCCGGTGATGGTGCCGCCGAGTTCGAGGCCGAGCGCCATGATCTCGTCGAAGGACTCGCGGGCCCGGCGCCCCTCGTCGGCGTCCTGCGCGTCGAAGCAGACGGTGGGGTGCGTGTTGCCGTCGCCCGCGTGCGCGCACACCCCGATGGTGAGGTCGTACTTCTCCGCGATTCGCTCGACGCCTTCGAGCAGCTCGCCCAGCTTGGAGCGGGGCACGCACACGTCGTCGATCATCGTGGTGCCCTTGACCGCTTCGAGGGCGGTGAGGGACAGGCGCCGCGCCTGGAGCAGCATCTCGGACTCGGCGGCGTCCTCGGCGGGCACGACCTGGGTGGCGCCCGCGGCCTCGCACAGCGCGCCGACGGCCGCGAGGTCCGCGGTGGGGTCCGGGGTGTCGAAGGCGGCGAGGAGCAGCGCCTCCGTGGTCTCCGGCAGGCCCATGTTCGCCATGGCGTTGACGGCCTTCACCGTCGTACGGTCCATGAGTTCGAGCAGGGACGGGACGTGCCCGCCCTCCATGATCCGGCAGACCGCGTCGCAGGCGGCCTCCGCCGACGCGAACTCGGCTGCCAGCACCAGTTGTTGGGGCGGCTGCGGCTTCAGCGCGAGCGTCGCCTTCACGACGATCCCGAGGCTGCCCTCGGAGCCGACGAAGAGCCGCGTCAGGTCGTAGCCCGCGACGCCCTTCGCGGTGCGCCTGCCGGTCTGCAGCAGCCGGCCGTCGGCGAGGACGACGTCGAGCCCGAGCACGTACTCCGCCGTCACTCCGTACTTCACACAGCACAGGCCGCCCGAGGCCGTGCCGATGTTGCCGCCGATGGTGCACATCTCCCAGCTGGAAGGGTCCGGCGGGTAGTAGAGCCCGTGCTCGTTGACCGCGCGGGAGAGCGTGGCGTTGATGACGCCCGGTTCGACGACGGCGATCCGGTCGACCGGGTTGATCTCCAGGACGCGGTCCATCTTGACGAGCGAGAGGACGATGCAGCCCTCGCTCGCGTTGGCCGCGCCCGACAGGCCCGTGCGGGCGCCCTGCGGGACGACCGGGACGCGCAGCGCGGTCGCCGTGCGCATCACGTGCTGGACCTCTTCGACGGTGCGCGGCAGGACGACGACGGCGGGGGTGCCGGCGTCGCAGAAGCTCGCCATGTCGTGGGCGTAGGAGGCGGTGATGTCGGCGTCGACGATGATCGCTTCCGCGGGCAGGCCCGTGCGGAGCTCTTCCATGAGGGTGCGGCTCATGATCACACCTTTGCACTCCGTTGGGGCCGTGTGAACCCCCTGCCTGCACCCCGGGGCTCTGCCCCGGACCCCGCTGCCTCTCGTACGAAAGGCGGGCTTGATATGGCTACACCAGAGCCGTGCCGATCAGGCCGTTGCGGGTGATCAGGGACGCCAGAGCCGCCTCGTCGAGGCCCTCCGTACCCGCGGGGCGCCGCGGCAGGACCATGTAGCGGGTCTCCGCGCTGGAGTCCCAGACGGTGATCTTTACGTCGGGCGGCAGCGTGACCCCGAACTCGCCCAGTACGGACCGCGGTTCGCGCACCACGCGGGAGCGGTACGCCTCGCTCTTGTACCAGCCGGGCGAGGGGCCGAGGAGCCGCAGCGGGTAGCAGGAGCAGAGTGTGCACACGATCATGTTGTGCACGTCCTCCGTGTTCTCGGCGACCCGCAGCCGCTGGAACTGAACTCCCCCGCTGGAGAAGCCCAGTTCGGCCACGGCCGCCGAACCGTCCGCGAGCAGCCGCTCCTTGAACGCCGGGTCGGCCCAGGCGCGGGCCGCCACCTTCGCGCCGTTGACCGGCGAGGCGCCCGCGAGGAAGCCGTCGATGACCTCGTCGACCGTCTCGCCGCCGACGATGCCCTTCTCCTCCAACAGGCTTTCCAGGAGCCGTACTTGGCGGGAGATCACCGCGTCGTCGTGGTCACCTGACATCGGCGTCGGCCTCCTCGAAGGGCTCCAGATAGCTCTCGGACAGGTCGAGGACGACGTCGTGCCCGCCCTCGCCCCACAGCTCGCGCGCCGCGAACCGCACCGCGTAGATCATCTCGACGGGCGCGTCGTCCCGCCCCTGCGCGCGCACGTCGGCGAGCGGCGCCCGGCCCTCCGGCTCGACGACGACGCCGAGCTTGCCACGGGCGTAGCGCGGCAGGCGGGTGTGGTGCGGCGGGTCGTGGCGGTAGGTGCGGACCCGGTCGCCGGGCGAGAAGACGCCTGGCTCAGACATGGTCGAGGGCCCCCTCCTCGATGACGCCCTTGCGTTCGAGGAGCGTCCGGATCGCGTGGAACCAGCGCTCGTAGTACGAGGCCGCGAGGTACTCCTGGGGCGGCATCGTCTCGATGGCGTCCCGGAACTCGTCGAGGTTGAAGACGTGTCGGACGAGCAGCGCGCGCTGGAGCGCGAAGACCCGCGCCTCCCAGTCCGCGTGGAAGGGTTCGGCGTCATCGCTGGTGTCGATGGCGCCGAACCCCGTCGTTCCGCCTACGTCGTTCATCCTGGCCATGCGGCCAGCTTAGGAGCCCGCGTCAGAGATTTCCGCGCTTCTCCTGCTCGCGCTCGATCGCCTCGAAGAGGGCCTTGAAGTTGCCCTTGCCGAAGCCCATGGAGCCGTGCCGCTCGATCATCTCGAAGAAGACGGTCGGCTTGTCCTGGACCGGCTTCGTGAAGATCTGCAGCAGGTAGCCGTCCTCGTCGCGGTCGACGAGGATCTTCAGCTCGCGCAGCGTCTCGACCGGTACCCGGGTCTCGCCGGCCCACTCGCCGAGGGTGTCGTAGTACGAGTCGGGGGTGTCGAGGAACTGAACTCCCGCCGCGCGCATGGCCTTCACCGAGGCGACGATGTCGTTCGTGGCGAGCGCGATGTGCTGGACGCCCGCGCCGCCGTAGAACTCCAGGTACTCGTCGATCTGCGACTTCTTCTTGGCGACGGCCGGCTCGTTGATCGGGAACTTCACCTTGAGGGTGCCGTCCGCGACGACCTTCGACATCAGCGCGCTGTACTCGGTCGCGATGTCGTCGCCCACGAACTCCTTCATGTTCGTGAAGCCCATGACCTTGTTGTAGAACGCCACCCACTCGTTCATCTTGCCGAGTTCGACGTTGCCGACGCAGTGGTCGATGGCCTGGAAGGTGCGCTTGGCCGGGGGCTCGACGATCGGCTCTGCGGCGGCGAAGCCGGGCAGGTAGGGGCCGTCGTAGCCGGTGCGCTCGACCAGCGTGTGGCGGGTCCTGCCGTACGTGGCGATGGCGGCGCGCACGACGGTGCCGTGCTCGTCCTTCGTCTCGTACGGCTCCTGGAGGCCGCGGGCGCCGTGCTCGACGGCGTACGCGTAGGCGGCGCGGGCGTCCGGGACCTCGATGGCGAGGTCGACGACGCCGTCGCCGTGCGCCGCGACGTGGTCCTGGAGGAAGGTGCCCCACTCGGTGGAGGCCTTGATGACGGAGGTGAAGACGAAGCGGGCCGAGCCGTTCGTGAGGACGTAGGACGCCGTCTCGCGGCTGCCGTTCTCCGGTCCGGAGTAGGCGACGAGCTTCATGCCGAAGGCGGTCGAGTAGTAGTGCGCGGCCTGCTTGGCGTTGCCCACGGCGAAGACGACCGCGTCCATCCCCTTGACCGGGAAGGGGTCGGCCTGCCGTGCGGTGTCGGGGGTGTGCTGTGTGGTCTGCGTCATACGGTGAGGTTCCCGCCGCTCCGCAAGGTGCGCAATAGCTTGCGTTTTTGCTGGGCAATCTGACCAGTGCGGGGCCCGTTTCTGCGGGCTGCTTGTACAGGGTGACCACCCGGGGCCGGGACGGCGGCGGGACGGCTACGGAGGCGTACATGGCGATCGACGATCTGGACGGGCGGCTCATCGTGCTGCTCGCGCGCGAACCGCGGATCGGGGTGCTCGAGATGTCGCGGCGGCTCGGCGTCGCGCGCGGCACCGTGCAGGCCCGCCTCGACCGGCTTACCTCGAACGGAGTCATCCGCGGCTTCGGCCCCCAGGTGGACCCGGCGGCGCTCGGCTACCCGGTCACCGCGTTCGCGACGCTGCAGATCAGACAGGGTCAAGGAGCCGACGTCAGGACCCATTTGGACGGCGTCCCCGAGGTCCTGGAGCTGCACACGACGACCGGCAGCGGCGACATGCTGTGCCGCCTCGTGGCCCGCTCGAACGCGGACCTTCAACGTGTGATCGACCGGGTTGTCGGTTTTGATGGCATCGTCCGGGCTTCCACGGCGATCGTCATGGAAAATCCTGTTCCGCTGCGGATCATCCCGCTCGTGGAGCAGGCGTCAGGAGATTCCTGACGGCTATCCGAGCACCGCCCGGGAGTGAGGTGCGATGAACTTCTGGGACTACCTGGGCACCCGGCATCAGCAACTGCTCGCCGACGCCTATCAGCACGCGAGCGCCGTCTTCCAGTGCATGGTCCTCGCGACCTTGATCGGCATCGTCATCGGCATCGTCTCGTACCGCAGCGAATGGGCCGGGAACCTGGCGACGACCGCCACCTCGACGATTCTGACCATCCCCTCGCTCGCCATGATCGGTCTGCTGATCCCGATCGTGGGCCTCGGCGTCGCGCCGACCGTCATCGCGCTCACCCTGTACGGGCTGCTGCCGATCGTGCGGAACGCGATCGTGGGCCTGCGCGGCGTCGACCCCGCGCTGATCGACGCGGCGAAGGGCATCGGGATGTCCCGGGCCGCCCGCCTGTTCAAGGTGGAGCTGCCGCTCGCCTGGCCGCCCATCCTCACCGGCATCCGGGTCTCCACGCAGATGCTGATGGGCATCGCCGCCATCGCCGCGTTCGCCTCGGGCCCCGGGCTCGGCAACGAGATCTTCCGCGGCATCGCCTCCCTGGGCAGCGCCAACGCGCTCAACCAGGTGCTCGCGGGCACGCTCGGCATCATCATCCTCGCCCTGCTCTTCGACGCCGCGTACGTCCTCATCGGACGGCTGACCATCCCGAGGGGGATCCGTGCCTGAGACCACGACGACCGCGACGACCGGGCCGGCCGAGCCGTCCGGGACCCCCGAGGCGTCCGGGGCCAGCATCGAGCTGGAGAACCTCACCAAGCGCTATCCGGGCTCCAGCGACCCCGCCGTGGACAGCGTCAACATGGAGATCAAGGCGGGCGAGCTGATCATCTTCGTCGGCCCGTCCGGCTGCGGGAAGTCCACGACGCTGAAGATGATCAACCGCCTCATCGAGCCGACCGCCGGGCGCATCCGGATCGGCGGCGAGGACGTCACCGACATGGACCCGGTGAAGCTGCGCCGCAAGGTCGGCTACGCGATCCAGTCCTCCGGGCTCTTCCCGCACATGACGGTCGCCCAGAACATCGCGCTGGTGCCGAAGATGATCGGCTGGTCCAAGTCCAGGATCAAGTCGCGGGTCGAGGAGATGCTCGACCTCGTCGGCCTCGACCCCGGCGAGTACCACGGCCGCTATCCGCGCCAGCTCTCCGGCGGCCAGCAGCAACGCGTCGGCGTGGCCCGCGCGCTCGCGGCCGACCCGCCCGTCCTGCTGATGGACGAGCCGTTCGGCGCCGTCGACCCGATCACCCGCGACCACCTCCAGGACGAGCTGATCCGGCTCCAGCACGAGCTGCACAAGACGATCGTCTTCGTCACCCACGACTTCGACGAGGCCATCAAGCTCGGCGACCGGATCGCGGTGCTGCGCGAGAAGTCGCACATCGCCCAGTTCGACACCCCGGAGGCGATCCTCACCAACCCGGCGGACGACTTCGTCTCCGGTTTCGTCGGCGCGGGCGCGGCGCTCAAGCGCCTCAACCTCACCCGCGTACGCGACGTGGAGGTCACCGACTATCCGACGGTGGGCGTCGACGACCCGCTGCAGGACATCTTCAACAAGCTGCGGGCGGCCGGCACGAACGAGCTGCTGCTCCTCGACAAGCGCCGCCGTCCCTACAAGTGGCTGCGCCGCGGCGACATGATGCGCGCCAAGGGCTCCCTCGCCCGCGCGGGCACCCTCGTCCACGACACCGTCACCTGGGACGCCACCCTGCGCGACGCCCTCGAAGCGGTCCTCACCGACAACGCGGGCCGGGTCGCGGTCACCGGGCGGCGCGGCCAGTACGAGGGCGTCGTCGACATGGAGACGCTGATGAACTCCGTGCACGAACTCCTGGAGGCCGACCGGCTCGAAGCGGTCGAGCACCAGCACGAGCTGGAGGAGAAGCGCGCCGAGCAGACGCACCTGGAGCAGGAGGGCTCCCAGGGCGCCGGCGGGGAGGCGAAGGCGTGAGCACACCGTCCCGCAAAGCGCCCCCGAAGGGCGCGCGCCCCGAGGGCGAGCACGAGGTCAAGGGCCTCGCGTTCCGCGACGAGGGCGAGGCCGAGCAGGAGTCCCGCTCGCCGGTCCAGAAGGAACCGTCCCGGATCACCTGGAAGAAACTGACGTTCCTTCCGGTGTTCCTGATCCTCGTCCTGCTGATCACCTGGCTCTGGTTCCGCAACGCCGACCTCGACACGATCTCCGAGAACGCCATCTCGGGCGGCAAGGTCGGCAAGGCGCTGCGCCAGCACATCAGCCTGACGGTGATCTCCACCTTCTTCGTGCTGATCATCGCGATCCCGCTGGGCATCGTGCTGACCCGCAAGATGTTCCGCAAGGCGACCCCGTTCGCCCTGGCGATCGCCAACATGGGCCAGGCCACCCCGGCCATCGGCCTGCTCGCCCTGCTCGTCATCTGGCTGGGCATCGGCGAGAAGTCGGCCCTGATCGGCATCATCATCTACGCGATCCTGCCGGTGCTCTCCAACACCATCGCGGGCCTGAAGGCCAACGATCCGACGCTCCTCGAAGCGGCGAAGGGCATCGGGATGTCGCCGATGGGGGTGCTGCGCAAGGTCGAACTGCCGCTCGCCGTCCCGCTGATCCTCGCGGGCGTGCGCACGGCGCTCGTCCTCAACGTCGGCACGGCGACCCTCGCCACCTTCGGCGGTGGCGGCGGCCTCGGCGTCCTCATCACCACCGGCATCACCAACCAGCGCATGCCGGTCCTGATGCTCGGCTCGATCCTCACCATCGCGCTCGCCCTGCTCGTCGACTGGCTGGCCTCGCTGGCCGAACTGCTGCTGCGCCCGCGCGGGTTGGAGGTGCGCTCATGAAGTACCCCATGCGCCGCAGGCACCGCGTGCGGGTGGCCGTCGCGGCGAGCTGCGGGATCGCGCTCCTCGCGAGCGGCTGCGGACTGACCAGTGGCAGCCCGCTGGTCGACGACGTACAGCCGGGATCCATCGGCAAGGACAAGCCGCTCGAAGGCGCGGACATCACCGTGACGTCCAAGGAGTTCACCGAGCAGCTGCTGCTCGGCGCGATCATGGGCATCGCGTTCAAGGCGTCCGGCGCGGACGTCCTCGACCGGACCGGCATCCAGGGCTCCATCGGCGCCCGCGAGGCCATCAAGTCCGGTGACGCCGACGCCATGTACGAGTACACGGGCACGGCCTGGATCACGTACCTCGGCAACTCGGACCCGATCACCGACCCGCAGAAGCAGTACGAGGCCGTGGCCAAGGCCGACAAGAAGAACGGCATCACATGGCTGCCGCAGGCCGAGCTCAACAACACCTACGCGCTCGCCATGAACAACGCCAACTTCAAGAAGTACGGCACCAAGACGCTCTCCGACGTCGCCGCGCTCGCCAAGAAGGACCCGAAGGCCGTCACGCTCTGCGTGGAGAGCGAGTTCGCCAACCGGGCCGACGGCCTGCCCGGCATGCAGAAGGCGTACGGGATGAAGGTGCCGCCCGCCAACATCACGCAGATGGACAGCGGCATCATCTACACCCAGGCGTCCAAGGGCAGTTGCACCTTCGGCGAGGTCTACACGACCGACGGCCGGATCAAGGCGATGAACCTGAACGTCATGGAGGACGACAAGAAGTTCTTCCCCAACTACAACGCGGCGCCGTCGATCAACAGCAAGGCGCTCAAGAAGTACCCGGCGATGGCGGACATCCTGGAGCCGATCACGAAGAAGCTCAACAACAAGGTCGCCCAGGACCTCAACGCGAAGGTGGACGTCGACGGGCAGGACCCGCACGACGTGGCGAAGGAGTGGCTGGTGAAGGAGGGCTTCGTCAAGGAGTGAGGGCCCGGACTCCCCCGGTCAGCACTCCGGGACCGCGCCCGAGCCCTTCTCCAGGTTCGTCAGCGCGGTCATCGTGCCCTTGAGCGTGCTCACCGAGATCAGCTTCATCGAGTCCGGCGCGGAGGCCTTCGCGTCCGAGCACTCCGCCTTCGGTACGAGGAAGACCGTGGCGCCGTCGCGGTCCGCGGCCTGCACCTTCAGCGACACACCGCCGACCGGGCCGACCTTGCCCTCGGCGTCGATGGTGCCGGTGCCCGCGATGGACTTCCCGCCGGTGACGTCGCCGCCGCTGCCGTCGCCGTCCAGCATGTCGACGATGCCGAGGGAGAAGAGCAGGCCCGCGCTCGGTCCGCCGACGTCGCCGAGCTGGAGGTCGACCTCGATGTCCTTCGAGGACTTGCCGAGGTAGGAGAGGGCGGCCTCGGTGGCGGCGTCCTGCGAACCCTTCATCTCCTTCTTGTTGTGCTGCTCGACCTCCTTCGTCGAGTCGCCCGACGGGTACACCGCGTCGCGCGGCATGACCGCCCGGTTCTCGGCGAACCAGCCGTCGAGCACGTCACCGAGGTGCACGGAGGCGTCGGGGCCCGTCGCCACGATGGTCACCGCGCGCAGCTTGCCCTCCGTGGGGCGGGTGGGGGCGCCGCTGATGTCGATGACGGGTTTGCCGTCCGACTTCCCGAGGACGTTCGTCGTGGGACCCGGCTGGGCCACGGAGAACGGCAGCGGGGCGAAGCCCGCGATCGCCAGGAGGGCGACGACCGGGACGGCGCAGAGGGCCAGGGCGGCGGGACGGCTGAGGCGATTGAGCACGGGTTGACTCTAACGTGACGGGTGTGGCGGCAACGGGGGTGCGGTCGCTACCTGAGCGCGTCCGCCACCTCTCGTGCCGCGTCGAGGACCCTCGTGCCCACCCGTTCCGGGACGGAGTCCGAGAGCATGACCACTCCCACGCTGCCCTCCAGACCGGTCACCCCGAGCAGCGGCGCCGCCGCCCCGCTCGCCCCGGCCTCCAGTTCGCCGTGCGTGAGGGTGTAGCCCGTCTCGGGGAGCACGCCCTGGCGGGCGCCGAGGATGGCGCGGCCCGCGGCGCCCCGGTCGAGCGGGTGGCGGAAGCCCGTGCGGTACGCCACGTGGTAGTCGGTCCAGGTCGGCTCGACGACGGCCACGGCGAGGGCCTCCGTGCCGTCCACCAGCGTCAGGTGCGCCGTCGCCCCGATGTCCTCGGCGAGTGCGCGCAGGGCCGGGAGCGCGGCCTCGCGCACCAGGGGGTGGACCTGCCGGCCGAGCCGGAGCACGCCGAGCCCGACGCGGGCGCGGCCGCCCAGGTCGCGGCGGACCAGGGCGTGCTGCTCCAGGGTGGCGAGCAGACGGTAGACGACGGTCCGATTGACGCCGAGCTTGTTGGAGAGCTCGGTGACGGTCAGGCCGTGGTCGGTGTCGGCGAGCAGTTTGAGGACGCGCAGTCCCCTGTCGAGCGTCTGGGAGGTCTCCGCGGTCACGACGCCCACTCCTTAGTGGTGAGGGACGACGGCCTCCTGCGCGGGGGTCGCGTCACCTGTCCCGTGGGCGACGCGCGTGAGAGGCCGCCGGTCGGTGATCAGGCGCTGGGCTGCTTACGGCTGTCAGTTGACGCACCGGCTGCGCTCCGCGGCGGCTCTGCCACGGGGCGTGTGCGTTGCCCGGAATGTAGCGAGGTCGTCCCGCTGAGCGGAAGACTCCGTCCAGAATCCGGTCAGCCAACGGCCCCAGATGTGCGCGAATGCCCGCACTTGATCCCCATGTCACTTCATGCGGGTGGCCCATTCCTGCACCTTGGCGATGCGCTGGCGCAGCTGTCCGCCGGTCGCCTCCGCGCTCGGCGGGCCGCCGCACACCCGGCGCAGTTCGGTGTGGATGACACCGTGCGGCTTGCCGCTCTGATGCACGTACGCGCCGACGATCGTGTTCAGCTTCTTGCGCAGCTCCATCAGCTCCTTGTGGGAGACGACGGGGCGGCGGTCGGCCGGCAGCTCCAGGAGGTCGGCCTCGCTGTCCGGCTTCTTCTTGCTGTGCGAGATCTGCCGCGCCTGCCGCTTCTGGAGCAGCATCTGCACCTGGTCGGGTTCGAGCAGGCCCGGGATGCCGAGGTAGTCCTGCTCCTCCTCGCTGCCGGGGTGCGCCTGCATGCCGAACTCGGCGCCGTTGTACATGACGCGGTCGAAGGTGGCCTCGGACTCCAGGGCCTCGAAGGAGAACTGCTCCTGCTCGCCGGTGTCCTCGTCCTGCTCCTTGTTCGCCTCGTCCATCTCCTTCTCGGACTCGGCGTAGGGGTCCTCCTCCTGGTCCTTCTTCGGCTTGTCGAGGACGTGGTCGCGCTCGACCTCCATCTCGTTGGCGAAGCCGAGCAGGTCGGGGACGGTGGGCAGGAAGACGGAGGCCGTCTCGCCGCGGCGCCGCGAACGCACGAAGCGGCCGACGGCCTGCGCGAAGAAGAGCGGGGTGGAGATCGTCGTGGCGTAGACGCCGACCGCGAGGCGCGGGACGTCGACGCCCTCCGACACCATGCGGACCGCGACCATCCAGCGGTCCTCGCTCGCCGCGAAGTCGTCGATCCGCTTCGAGGCGCCGGTGTCGTCGGAGAGCACGACGGTGGCCTTGGTACCGGTGATCTCGCGGATCAGCTTCGCGTACGCGCGGGCCGAGTCCTGGTCGGTGGCGATGACGAGGCCGCCCGCGTCCGGGATGCCCTTCCTGACCTCGGTGAGGCGGGCGTCGGCGGCGCGCAGCACGCTCGGCATCCACTCGCCGCGCGGGTCGAGGGCGGTGCGCCAGGCCTGGCTGATGGCGTCCTTGGTCATCGGCTCGCCGAGCCGGGCCGCGATCTCGTCTCCGGCCTTCGTGCGCCAGCGCATGTTGCCGCTGTAGCTGAGGAAGATCACCGGGCGCACGACGTTGTCGGCGAGCGCGTTGCCGTAGCCGTACGTGTAGTCGGCGGCCGAGCGCCGGATGCCGTCCCGGCCCTCCTCGTACTGGACGAAGGGGATCGGGTTGGTGTCGGAGCGGAACGGCGTACCGGTCAGCGCGAGGCGGCGGGTGGCCGGCTCGAAGGCCTCCAGGCAGGCCTCGCCCCACGACTTCGAGTCACCGGCGTGGTGGATCTCGTCGAGGATCACGAGGGTCTTGCGCTGCTCGCTGCGGTTGCGGTGCAGCATCGGCCGCACGCCCACACCCGCGTACGTGACGGCGACGCCCTGGTACTCCTTGCTGAGCGGCCCTGCGCTGTACTCGGGGTCCAGCTTGATGCCTATCCGGGCGGCGGCCTCGGCCCACTGCTTCTTCAGGTGCTCGGTCGGGGCGACCACGGTCACCTGCTGCACGACGTGGTGGTGCAGCATCCACGACGCGAGGGTGAGCGCGAACGTGGTCTTTCCGGCGCCCGGGGTGGCGACCGCGAGGAAGTCGCGGGGCTGCTCCTGGATGTACCTGTCCATCGCACCCTGCTGCCACGCACGCAGCTTGTTGGCGGTGCCCCAGGGGGCGCGGCCGGGGAAGGCGGGTGACAGGTGGGCGGACGAGGCGGAAGGAGTGGCGGATGTAGTAGTCACGGTCTCCGGTTACTCAAAGCTGGACGGCACGGCTACGTATGACAACCGGGCCACCCTACCGGTGACGCGGTTGACGGGCGCGCCCGGCGAGGCCGGACGGGGCCCGGTTGGGACGCGCGTCACAGATCAACTGGCCGACCTGTACGGGCAGTCAGGGCGAGGTCACCGGAGCGCGCAGCCGCGCCGCCACCCACACTCCGACCAGCGCGACGGCCGCCATCGGCAGGAACACGGCGGCGAACGCGGCCGGGTGCGAGCCCCCTGCTCCCTGTGCGGCCGCGTGCCCGGCCGCACCCACCGCTCCCCCGCCGAGCGCGGCGAAGGCGGCGCCGCCCGCGGCGAGCAGCAGCGCGTTGGAGAGCCCGTCGGAGATCTGCAGGGCGGCGGAGTTCGACCCGGCCTCCTCGGGCGCGGACAGCTGGAGCAGCAGCACCGACGTGGAGGAGATCACGAGCCCCATGCCCAGGCAGCCGAAGGCCCAGGCGACGGCCACGGTCCACACGGGCACGGCCGGGATCAGCACGCTCGGCGCAGCGACGATGGCGAGCGCGACCAGCACCATCCCGGCGGCGACGAGCCGCTCCCGGTACGGCTCGACGCGCGGCCGGGACTGGAGCCACGAGCCGAGCGCCCAGGTGCCGCCGCCCGCGGCGAGCGAGAACCCGGCGAGCGTGGGGCTGAGCCCGCGCTGCGTCACCAGCATCAGCGGCACGAAGGACTCGGCCGCGATGAACGACCCGGCCGCGATGCCGCGCAGCAGCACCACGGACGGCAGCCCCCGCGCGGCCCGGTAGGTGCCGCGGGGCAGCAGCCCGAGCACGGACGGCACGAGGAGGGCGGTGCCGACGGCGGCGGGCAGCAGGGACAGCGGGCGCAGGTCCTGGGCGGCGTACTGGATGAGTCCCGCGCCGAGCGAGATGCCCAGGGCGAGGCGGATGCGGCGCCGGTCGAAGGCGGCGGGGGCGGCGCCCTCGGGTGCGCCGGAGGCTCGCCGCCGGACCTCGGGAAGCGCGAGCGCGAGCGGCAGGACGACCAGGATCGGGATGCCGAGGAAGACCCACCGCCAGCCGATGTGCTCCGTCACGGCGCCCGCCGCGAGCGGCCCCACGATCGACGGCACGACCCAGCTCGCCGCGAACGCCGCCATGATCGCGGGCCGCAGCCGCTCCGGGTAGGCCCGGCTGACCACGACGTAGAGCCCGACGATCACCAGGCCGCCGCCGAGCCCCTGCACGGCACGCCCGGCGATGAACATCCACATGGTGCCCGCGGTCCCGGCGAGCAGCAGCCCCGCGGCGAAGGAGCCGATCCCGGCCGTGACGGGTCCGAGCGGACCGCTCCGGTCGGCCCACTGCCCGGCGAGCACCATCCCGAACAGGCTGGTCGTGAAGAAGCCGGAGAACGCGAACGCGTACAGCGACACCCCGTCCAACTCCCGCGCGGCGACCGGCATCGCGGTGCCCACGGCGGTCGCCTCGAAGGCGATGAGCAGCACGACCGTGACGATGCCGCCGCTGAGCGCGCGATAGGTGCGGCCGAGGACACCTTCGGTCTCGGTGAGGACGGGGCGGACTGGGGCGTCGTCGGTGACGTCTTCGAGGGCGGCCATGCGGTTCAGAGTAAGGGTCGTACGGCTCTCTGACCCCTGTCTTGAGGCGGTCGGGAGCTGGTCCCTTGGTCGTAGGCCCCGGCGCTTCATGAACGGCGCATGGCAGTCGTGTTGCGGGGTGCCCGGGGCCCTTGAGGGGCGGCTGATCAGGCCCGTAGCTTGGGCAGCGCTTGGCCGTGTGCCCGAGTGGCTGAGGGATTCGCCTGCAAAGCGAAGCACGCCGGTTCGATTCCGGTCACGGCCTCCACACACGAAGGGGCGCCCCCGCGAGAAGCGGGGGCGCCCCTTCGTCGTGCGCGCTCGGGATGCGGTCCTCAGCCGGCCGTCTCCGCCACGGCCGCTCCCGGCGCCGCGGTCTCCGTGACCACCGCCGCCTGCGGCCTGATCGGCAGGCGGTTGACCGGGCGGCCCGTCGCCGCGCGGACCGCCGAGGCGACGGCCGCAGGGGACGCGACCACCGGGGCCGCGCTCGCCGACTTCGCGCCGAAGGGGGCGACCACGTCGCGCTCCTCGACGAGGTTGACGATGTGGATGTCGGGGGCGTCGAGCGAGGTGGGCAGGGCGTAGCCGGTCAGGTCGGGGCGGCGGACGATGCCCTTCGGGGTGCGGAGGTTCTCCGTGAGGGCCGCGCCGACGCCCTGGGTGACGCCCGCTTCGATACGGGCCGCGAGCTGGGCGGGGTTGAGGATGCGGCCGACGTCCTGGGCGACCGCGAGTTCGACCACGCGCACCGAGCCGAGCTCCACGTCGACGTCCACCACCGCGCGGATCGCGCAGAAGGCCATGCCGACGAACGCGTCGCCCTGGCCCGAGGCGTCGAGCGGCTCCGTGGGGTGCGGGCGGCACTGCGCCGTGGCCCACAGCTCCTTGCCGTCCATGGCCTCTTCGACGGTCGTCGACAGCACGCCGTCGTACGACGTGATCTTGCCGTCCGCGATCTGCAGCAGCTCCGTGGACATGCCGAACTTGTGGGCCAGCGGCTGGAGGAGCTGGGTGCGGACCATCTTGGCCGCCCGCTCGACCGCCCCGCCGGACACCCACGTGTGGCGGCCGCGGCAGCCGGGACCGGCCGGCGGCTGGTCGGTGTCGACCGGCGCGACGTGCACCTCTTCGATGCCGAGCGTCTCCTGGACGATCTGGCGGGCGAGCGTGGCGAAGCCCTGGCCGGTCTCCACGGCGGCGCAGATGACCGTCGCGACGCCGCCCTGGACCTTCACCGTGGCCGTGGAGACCTCGTCCGCGCCCTCCGCGCCCAGCATGTGCACCATGCCGACGCCGTAGCCGACGCCGCGGCGGATCGCGGCCGGTTCCCCGACGCCCTCGGGCCCGCCGGGGAGCAGCCAGTCCTCCTCCGGGGTGTCCTTGGGCAGCGGCGGCAGCGGGAAGTCCCGCACGGAGGTGAGCAGTTCGGCCACGGGCGCCGGGCACGTCACCGTCTGCCCCGTCGGGAGGACGTCGCCGGTCGCCAGGACGTTGCGCAGGCGGATTTCGGCCGGGTCGACGCCCAGCTTCTTCGCGAGCTTGTCCATCTGTGCCTCGTACGCGGCACAGACCTGGAGCGCGCCCTCGCCCCGTACGTGCCCGGACGGCGGGTTGTTCGTGCGGACCGCCCAGCCCTCGATGGAGGCGTGCGGCACGACGTAGGGGCCGCAGGCGAAGGAGACCGCGGCGGCGAGCGCGTCGGACGACGTGTCCGCGTACGCGCCCGCGTCCAGCAGGATCTGGGCCTCCACCTTGACCAGCCGGCCGTCCGCGTCCGCGTGGTGGCGGTAGCGCAGGAGGGTCGGATGGCGGTGCGGGTGGCCGAGGAAGGACTCCTCGCGGGACGCGGCGAGCTTGACCGGGCAGCCGGTGTGCAGGGCGAGCAGGCCGAGCGGGAGGTGGAAGCTCGGGTCCTCCCGGTCGGCCGTCGCGCCGGGCACGCCGGTGACGACGACCTTCACGCGCTCGCGCTCCAGGCCGTAGCGGGCCGCCGCCAGGTCGCGGTCGCCGTGCGGGTCGGTGGAGGCGATGTACAGCTCGACGCCGCCGTCGGGGCGCGGCACCGCGAGGCCCGCCTCCGCGCCGACCGGCGCCGGGTCCTGGCGGCCGATGCGGTAGAGGCCCTCGACGACGACCTCGCCCGTCGCCCCGGCGTCGCCGTGCTGGAGCGGGATGTGGCGGATCAGGTTGCCGTCGGGGTGCAGGGGCTCCGCCGCGAACGACTGCTCGGGGTCCGTGACCGGGTCCAGGACCTCGTACTCGACGATGATCGCGGCCGCGGCCATCCGCGCCGTGTCCGGGTGGTCGGCCGCCACGGCGGCGAGCGCCTCTCCGTGGTGGCGCACGATTTCGGAGGCGAACATCGGGCGGTCCGACGCGCGGTGTCCGGGCAACGAGCCGCCGGGGACGTCCTCGTGCGTGACGACCGCGAGGACGCCGGGCATCTCGCGCGCGTGGCTGGTGTCGATGCTCACCACGCGCGCGTGCGCGTGCGGGGAGCGCAGGATCGACGCCCAGAGCAGGCCCTCGGCCCACAGATCGGCGGCGTACGGGAACGTGCCGTCCGCCTTGGCGGGGGCCTCCTGCGAGGGGAGCGACGTGCCGAGGCCGTGCGGGAAGCTCTCCGCCTCCGGGGTCGTGGGGGCCGCGGAGGGCGTGGCCGTCTCGTTCGTCATGCCTGGCCTCCGTCCGGGAAGTCCTGGAAGTCCTGCGGGTGCTGCGGGTTCGGGAAGTCCTGCGGGTGCGCGTCGCCCTGGAGGTCCTCGGTCGCCAACGGGCCCGCCTGGCGCGGGATCATCGGCTCTTCCGCGGCGTCCTCGGCCGCCGGCTCCTCGTTCGCGGCGTCCGCCGCGGCCCGCCGCTCCTCGGCAACCTGGCGCACGGCGTCCACGACACCCCGGTAGCCGGAGCAGCGGCACAGGTTGCCGCACAGCGCCTGGCGGGTCTCCAGAGCGGTCGGGTTCGGGTTGCCCTCAAGGAGGTCGTGCGCCGTCATCGCCATACCGGGAACGCAGAAACCGCACTGCACCGAACCGCACGCGGCCAGCGCCCGCTGCACGTCGGAGGGCCGGCCGTCGGCGGCGAGGCCCTCGACCGTACGGACCTCGCTGCCGGCGGTGGTCGCCGCGGGCACCAGGCAGGAGGCCACGAGGCGGCCGTCCACCTGCACGTTGCACGCACCGCACTCGCCCTGCGAACAGCCGTCCTTGGCCCCCGCGAGACCGAGGCGCTCGCGCAGCACGTACAGCAGCGACTCCCCGATCCAGGCGTCCGTAACGGGCCGATCCGCACCATTGACCCGCAGAACGTAGCTGGCCAGGGGGTGATCGTCGTGGAGCGGGGGCCGGGCGGGAGCTTCGTCCTCGACATCGGCTTCGGCTTCGGCTTCAACCTCGGCTTCGGGAGCCGCTACGTCGACGGCCTCGGGCACATCGGCCATTTCAAGCCCCGCCGGCGTTTGAGGCGCGGGGTCCGGGGCAGAGCCCCGCAACCCAGGCTCGGTCGGCTGCTCAGGGGCCTCCGGCGCAGAGGTCGGCACATCAAGCCCCGCCGGCGATTGAGGCGCGGGGTCCGGGGCAGAGCCCCGTGACGCAGGATCGTCCGACCGCTCCGGGGCCGGCTGCGGGGCCCACGGCGCAGGCGCACCCCCCGGCAACGTCGCCGGAGGCTCCTGCCCGCCCCACGGCGGAGCCGCCCTCACGGACGCCGTGAACTCACCGGACTCGTCCGGCAGTTCCCCCTCGGCCAGCGGAATCGACCACTGCCCCGTCTGCCCCTGGTGGGGCGCGGGCTCCACGGGGGCAGGCGGCTCCGCGGCAGCGGGCACGTCGGCGGGACCGACCAGGTTCTCCGGCAGCACCCACACCCCGGTCGCCGCGGGATCCGTCGCGGCCGCACCCGTGGCCGGGCTCACCGTTATCTGCGGCGGCACATAGCCGTGGCCCGGCGCCTCCAGCGGCGCCGCGTCCGGGAAGCCCTCGGGGGGCAGCTGCACGAAGGCCGTGGCGTCGGAGTCGTACTCGCCCTGGGGCACCGGCTCCCAGCCGTCGGGTCCGGGGTACTCGTTCGTCACGACAGCGCCCTCCCAAGTGCACGTCGGGCCAGCACGGCGACGGTGCGCCGCAGATGCAGTACGGCGGGCGGCAACTGCTGCTGCGTGCCGTCCGGCGCCGGTTCCGGGTCGGGGACGCAGGCCGCGGCGACGTATTCGCCGAAGGCGTGCACGGCTTCCGGCACGAGCGCGCCGCGCTCGCCGTCCCAGTCGATGAGCGAGGCCACCCACTGCTCGGCCTCAAGGGGCCGCAGCGGCATCGGCGCGATGGCCCCGACGGCGCAGCGCACCCCGCGCCGCGCCGGGTCGAGGACGAGCGCGACGGACGCCATCGCGCGCCCGGGGCCCGTACGCCCGGTCGCCTTCAGGAAGACCTGCGGCGCGTGCAGCAGCGGAACCCGTACGAACCCGATCAACTCGCCCGGAGCGAGCATCTCCATGCCGGCCAGCAGGTGCGAGACCGGCACTTCGCGTCTCGCGCCGCCCTGCCCCGCGATGATCAACGTGGCTTCCAGCGCGGCGAGTACGGGCAGCGTGTCGTTGGCGGGGGCGCCGGAGGCGATGTTGCCGCCGAGCGTCGCCGCGTTGCGGATCTGGGGCGGGCCCGCGGCCCGCGCGGCGGCGGCGAGGCCGGGGATGAGCGCGGCGAAGTCGGGGCGGCCGATGCGCGCGTGCGTGAGGCCCGCGCCGAGCAGCGCGTTCCCGTCCTGGTACTGCCAGCCGCGGATCTCGCTGATCCGGCCGAGCCCGACGAGGGCGGCCGGGCGCAGTCCACCCGCGTTGACCTGGGCCATCAGGTCCGTGCCCCCGGCCACCGGTACGGCGGCGGGCATGGCGGCGAGCGCCGCGACTGCCTCGTCCAGCGAACCCGGAAGTACCGCGGCCTGTGTCGTCGCCTGCGGTGCGTGCGTGGTCAAACCGGCTGCCCCTTCCCGATGTCCGGCCGCGTGCCTGGCGACGGCGCCGGTCCCCGCGTGGTCCGCGCGTGACCGCCGTTCCCGCCGTTACGCCTGTTCCGCCGTACGGTACGTGCTGACAGGCCGGACGTGGCAACTCTGGCACATCTTCCGTCCGGCCCGGAGAGGGGGTCCGGTAGGAGGCATTCGCCCCTTCCGCCTCACAGATGACCGATATCGCACCAGATCACCTGTGGGCACGAATTGGCACTCCGCGCCTCTGTATGAGGTGAGGTGTGCGACGAGGCGTGATCCTCGTCGCGCGCAAGCTCACACGTTCGGGGGTTCCCCTTCGAAGGGGCGTCCGAGCACACCTGGGCGCCGCTGCCAGGGCAACGGGCCGCCGGGCGGCCGGTAACCGACCCCCAGCGCGTCAAGTCGCCCGTAGTGCGCGGTCATTCGGCGCTCGAAGTCCGCGAAGTCGCGGGCGCCGGGTGCGGGCAGTTCGCTCCACGCGACCTCGCTGAAGGCGGAGAGCCGCGGGTACAGCTGGTAGTCGAGGCGCTGTTCGTTCTCCGTCACCTCGGTCCACATGTTGGCCTGCGTGCCGAGGACGTGCCGCGCCTCCTCCTCGCTCAGCTGCGGGGGGACCGGCTCGAAGCGGTAGACGTCCTCTAGGGTGCGCACGTAGCCGATGGGAACCGGCTCCTCTTCGCCGGGGGCCTGGCGGTAGTTCAAGTAGACCTGCTGCTCGGGGCACATGACGACGTCGTGGCCCGCCCGCGCCGCGATGATGCCGCCCTCGTAGCCCCGCCAGGAGGAGACCGTGGCGCCGGGCGCGAGGCCGCCCTCGAGGATCTCGTCCCAGCCGATGAGGCGCCGGCCGCGCGCGCCGAGCCAGGTGTCGAAGTGCCGGATGAACCAGGACTGGAGCTCGTCCTCGTCGGCCAACCCCAGTTCCTTGATGCGCGCCTGGGCCGTGGGCGACTGCCGCCACTGGTCCTTGGGGCACTCGTCGCCGCCCACGTGGATGAAGGTGGACGGGAACAGGTCGAGGAGTTCCTCGAAGACGCCCTCGTAGAAGCGGAGGGTGGTGTCAGTGGGGGCGAGTACGTTCGGATTGACGCCCCAGGTGTCCCAGACGGGGAGGGAGGACGTGTCGACGACGTCGCGGTTGCCGAGTTCCGGATACGCGTGGATGGCCGCCTGCGAGTGGCCCGGGATGTCGATCTCGGGGACGACCGCGATGTGCAGCGCGTCGGCGTACGCGACGATTTCGCGGATGTCGTCCTGGGTGTAGAAGCCGCCGTGCGGCCTGTCCTCCCACAACTCCGAGTCGCGGTGGCCGAATTTCGTCCGTGACCGCCAGGAGGCGGCCTCCGTCAGCTTCGGATGCCGCTTGATCTCGACGCGCCAGCCCTGGTCGTCGGTGAGGTGGAAGTGCAGGACGTTGAGCTTGTGGGCGGCCATCAGGTCGAGTTGGCGCAGCACCCCGGACTTCGGCGTGAAGTGCCGGGCGACGTCGAGCATCATGCCGCGCCAGCGGAAGCGGGGCGCGTCGTCGACGGTGACGTGCGGGACGCTCCAGGTGCGCCCGGGGAGCGGGGCCCTGCGGTACGCGTCGGGGCCGAGGAGCTGACGCAGCGTCTGGGCGCCCCAGAAGACGCCCGCCGCCGATCCGCCCTCGATCGTGACGCCCGCGTCCGTCGCGCGCAGCCGGTAGCCCTCCGTTTCGAGGGCGGGGTCGATGCGCAGGACGACGGCATCCCCCTCGTCCACGCCCTTGGGCGGCAGGGCACAACCGGTCGCCGCGCCGAGCGTCGCGCGCAGCCAGCGCGCGGTGCCCTGGGTCCCCTCCCCCGCCGCGATGCCGGTGCGGTCGCCGAACACGCAGCGGCCGTCGCCCGCGTGCGCCTGCCGACGGGGTGCGGGGATGAGATCCATGACGGGAGGCTAAGAGGACTGGACCAATTCCCGCAATGGTGCGACGCCCCGGACACGCGAAACCCCGGGCATGCGTCACCGCACACCCGGGGTTCACCGGGAAGGGCCGCCGGGAAGGGCGGGCAGGGGCCGGTTACTTGCCCTTGCCGCCGCCGTCCTTGCCGCCCTTGTCCTTGTCGCCGCCGGCGCCCATGGACTCGTAGATCTCCTTGCACATGGGACACACGGGGTACTTCTTCGGGTCACGGCCGGGCACCCACACCTTGCCGCAGAGCGCGACGACGGGCGTCCCGTCGAGGGCGCTCGCCATGATCTTGTCCTTCTGGACATAGTGGGCGTAGCGCTCGTGATCGCCGTCGCCACTCGACGTCTGTGGCGTCGGCTCTACGAGGGTCCCCGTACCTGTCCCGCGCTCGGGCTCAAGAGTGCTCATAACCGCCAAGGGTACTTAAGCCCGCCCGGTCCCGGAACGAGGTCAGTTGAGCGACGGGTCGTCCGGATATGTGGCCACCATCGCCAGTTCGCCGCGCTGGCGCCGCAGGACCGCGCGCCACAGGCCCTCGGGGCGGGTGGCGGAGACGTCGCCGGGCTCCGACTCGACGACGTACCAGGCGCCGTCGGTCAGTTCGTCCTCCAGCTGGCCCGGGCCCCAGCCCGAGTAGCCCGCGAAGATCCGCAGGGAGCCGAGCGCCGCCGCGAGCAGCTCAGGCGGGGCCTCCAGGTCGACGAGCCCGATCGCCCCGTGCACCCGGCGCCAGCCGAGGGGCGTCTCCCGCTCGTCGTCCCCCGGGATGACCGCGACGCCGAGCGCCGAGTCGAGAGAGACCGGGCCGCCCTGGAAGACGACCCCGGGCTCGCCGGCCAGATCGGCCCAGCCCTCCAGGATGTCCCCGACGTCCACCGGCGTCGGCCGGTTCAGCACGACGCCGAGCGAGCCCTCCTCGTCGTGGTCGAGGAGCAGCACGACCGCCCGGTCGAAATTCGGGTCCGCGAGGGCGGGTGTGGCCACGAGCAACCGCCCTGTGAGCGAGGACACCTCGGTCATGCATGACATGATCCCGCATCCGGCCGCCCTCGGGGGCGCCAAGCGCAACAACCGCGTGAACGCAGCTCAGGACGCGGGGAAGCGGAAGATGCGCGCTTCACAAAACCGTCACGCTTTGTGCTCCACCCGGCGCGCTTCGTGTTGTAGCGAACTCATGACGCTCTCCGGCACCCACAGGCATACGAATAAGGGCCGTACCCCCCTTACCCTTGAGCCTGGCCCTGCCCTTCTCTTCGGAACGCGAGATTCATGACCGTCACCGACGATGTCCTCCTTGTCCACGGCGGAACCCCGCTCGAGGGCGAGATCCGTGTCCGCGGCGCGAAGAACCTCGTGCCCAAGGCCATGGTCGCCGCGATCCTCGGCAGTGCGCCGAGCCGGCTGCGCAATGTCCCCGACATCCGCGACGTGCGCGTCGTACGCGGCCTGCTGCAGCTGCACGGCGTGACCGTCGGCCCCGGCGAGGAGCCGGGCGAGCTGGTGATGGACCCCTCGCACGTGGAGTCGGCGAACGTGGCCGACATCGACGCGCACGCGGGCTCCTCCCGCATCCCGATCCTGCTGTGCGGCCCGCTGCTGCACCGCATCGGCCACGCCTTCATCCCCGGTCTCGGCGGCTGCGACATCGGCGGCCGGCCCGTCGACTTCCACTTCGAGGTGCTCCGCCAGTTCGGCGCGACCATCGAGAAGCGCGCGGACGGCCAGTACCTGGAGGCCCCGCAGCGCCTGCGCGGCACGAAGATCCGCCTCCCCTACCCCTCCGTGGGCGCCACCGAGCAGGTACTGCTCACGGCCGTCCTCGCCGAGGGCGTCACGGAGCTCTCGAACGCGGCGGTGGAGCCGGAGATCGAGGACCTGATCTGCGTCCTGCAGAAAATGGGCGCGATCATCGCGATGGACACCGACCGCACCATCCGCGTCACCGGCGTCGACAAGCTCGGCGGCTACACGCACCGCGCCCTCTCGGACCGCCTGGAGGCGGCCTCCTGGGCGTCCGCGGCGCTCGCCACGCACGGCGACATCTACGTCCGCGGCGCGCAGCAGCGCTCGATGATGACGTTCCTCAACACGTACCGGAAGGTCGGCGGCGCCTTCGAGATCGACGACGACGGCATCCGCTTCTGGCACCCCGGCGGCCAGCTGAAGTCGATCGCGCTGGAGACGGACGTCCACCCCGGTTTCCAGACGGACTGGCAGCAGCCGCTCGTCGTGGCCCTGACGCAGGCCACGGGCCTCTCGATCGTCCACGAGACGGTCTACGAGTCCCGCCTCGGCTTCACGTCCGCGCTGAACCAGATGGGCGCGCACATCCAGCTCTACCGCGAGTGCCTCGGCGGTTCCGACTGCCGCTTCGGGCAGCGCAACTTCCTGCACTCGGCGGTCGTGTCGGGCCCGACGAAGCTCGAGGGCGCCGACCTGGTCATCCCCGACCTGCGTGGCGGCTTCTCGTACCTGATCGCGGCGCTGGCGGCCCAGGGGACGTCCCGGGTCCACGGCATCGACCTGATCAACCGCGGCTACGAGAACTTCATGGAGAAGCTCGTCGAGCTGGGCGCGAAGGTCGAGCTGCCTGGCAAGGCGCTCGGCTAGCCGCCGCTCGACCCGTACGTGAGTGGGGCCGCCCGGAATCGTCCGGGGGGGCCCCCCACATTTGGCTAAGGCCCCACGGGCCGGCGGGGGGGGGCGACCCGGCCCGCCCGGG
>NZ_JBHWKQ010000012.1:0-217121 GCF_042730865.1 Streptomyces sp. NPDC059897
GCCCTATCCGTTCCAGCCGTACCCCCCCCCCCCCACCCCCCCCCCCACGCACCCCCCCCCCCCCCCCCCCCACCCCCCCCCCCGCGAAAAGCGCCAGCAGCCCACCCCCAACCCCTGGCCGCGCCCCCGCGCCCCCCCCCCCCCGCGCGTGCCGCGTCCGCGTGTTCACAGCGCGTGCCGCACCCACACGTTCGGCTCGACGTACACGGCGTAGCCGTGTTCGGGCTCGCAGCGCACCGGCACCAGCGCGGCGGGGACCTCGACCGGGCCCTCCTTGTCGAAGGGCAGACCGGTCCAGCTCCGCCACTCCTCCAGCGAGCCCGCCACGACCATCGAGGCGGGCGCGGCCTTCTCGATGACGCCGCCCGCCCGTACGTGCACCCGCAGCCACGGGTCGTGCGGCAGCCCGTCCGGCTCCCGCACCCGGAACGCGTACTCGCCGATGAGCGCCTCGGGTTCGAGGTGCTTGGCGCTCGGCCGCACCGGCGCGACGACCTCGGCGAAGCCACGGGCCCGCGCGTTCTCCCGCATCACCGCCAGCATCCGCCCCGACAGGCCGCGACCCTGGAGCCCCGGCGCGACGGCGATCTCGATGGCGCTCACGGTGTCGGGCGCGACCCCGGCGGCCAGGTCGGCGAACGCCCACCGCAACACCTGGTCCCAGCCCCCGTCCGGCAGCTCCCCGCGCCCCTCACCGTGCAGCGCGAACGGCACGCTGTACGCCTTGGCGACCACGTCCCCTTCGGCGTCCGTCCCCACGAACGCGTACTCGGGCAGCTCCCGCCAGATACGCCGCAGGAAGGCCTCGGCACACGGATCGTGCCCGATGAACGCGGGCCAGGTGTCCGGCATCTCCCACATGGGGAGAGCGAGTTCGGGACGCTCGGCGAGGGTGGTGACCGTCAGATCGGTGCCCGGCTCGGAATTCATGCGCACATCGTCCAGCGGCCGGCACTGGCCCGCAGCCGGTTTTCCCTCGCGGGTGGGGGCGCCCGCCCCCACCCGTCGACCGCCCGAGGCCTACGCCCCCAGGATCGAGGTCAGGAACTCGCCGACCCACGCCAGCAGCTCCCGGCCCACCACCGGCTTGCCGCCCATCTTCTTGGGCTTTGGGCGCGGGACGAGGAGCTGCCCCGTGGCCGACTTGATGACCGTGCCGGGGTAGAGGCGCTTGAGGCGGAGTTCCTGGGACTCGCGCAGTTCCACCGACGCGAAGCGGATGTTGTTGCCCTGGAGGACGATCTCGCCGACCCCGCAGGCCCGCGCGAGCATCCGCAGACCCGCCACGAGCAGCAGGTTCTCCACCGGTTCTGGCAACTTGCCGTAGCGGTCGACGAGTTCCTCGCGGACGTGGCGGACGTCCTCCTCCGTGTTCGCGGAGGCGATGGCGCGGTAGGCCTGGAGGCGCAGCCGCTCCCCCGGCGCGTAGTCGTGCGGGACGTGCGCGTCGACCGGGAGCTCGATCTTGACCTCCAGCGGCGGCTCCTCCTCGACGCCGCCCTCGAGCGAGGCCCGGTAGTCCGCGACGGCCTCGCCCACCATGCGTACGTACAGGTCGAAGCCGACGCCCGCGATGTGACCGGACTGTTCGCCGCCGAGGAGGTTGCCCGCGCCGCGGATCTCCAGGTCCTTCATCGCGACGTACATGCCCGCGCCCATCTCCGTGTGCTGGGCGATCGTGGCGAGGCGTTCGTGTGCGGTCTCGGTGAGGGGCTTCTCCGGCGGGTACAGGAAGTAGGCGTAGCCGCGCTCGCGGCCTCGGCCGACGCGGCCGCGCAGCTGGTGGAGCTGGGAGAGGCCGAAGTTGTCGCCGCGCTCGACGATGAGGGTGTTGGCGTTGGAGATGTCGATGCCGGACTCGACGATCGTCGTCGAGACGAGGACGTCGAACTTCTTCTCCCAGAAGTCCACGACGACCTGCTCCAGGGCCTGTTCGGACATCTGGCCGTGCGCCGTCGCGATCCGCGCCTCCGGCACGATCGCCCGGAGCCGCGCCGCCGCCTTGTCGATGGACTCGACGCGGTTGTGGATGTAGAAGACCTGGCCCTCGCGCAGCAGTTCGCGGCGGATCGCCGCGCCGATCTGCTTCTCCTCGTACGGGCCGACGAAGGTGAGCACCGGGTGGCGCTCCTCCGGCGGCGTCGTGATCGTCGACATCTCGCGGATGCCGGTGACCGCCATTTCGAGCGTACGAGGGATGGGGGTCGCGGACATGGTGAGCACGTCGACGTTGGCGCGGAGCTTCTTCAGCTGCTCCTTGTGCTCGACGCCGAACCGCTGCTCCTCGTCGACGATGACCAGGCCCAGGTCCTTGAACCTGGTCTCGGAGGAGAACAGGCGGTGCGTGCCGATGACGATGTCCACGGCGCCATCGCGCAGGCCTTCGAGCGTCGCCTTCGACTCGGTCTCCGTCTGGAAGCGGCTGAGTGCCTTGACGCTCACCGGGAACTGGCCGTACCGCTCGGTGAACGTGCCGAAGTGCTGCTGCACGAGGAGCGTCGTGGGCACGAGGACCGCGACCTGCTTGCCGTCCTGGACCGCCTTGAAGGCGGCGCGCACCGCGATCTCCGTCTTGCCGTAGCCGACGTCGCCGCAGATCAGCCGGTCCATCGGGACCGTCTTCTCCATGTCCTCCTTGACCTCGGCGATCGTCGTCAGCTGGTCGGGCGTCTCCACGTACGGGAACGCGTCCTCCAGCTCCCGCTGCCAGGGGGTGTCCGAGCCGAAGGCGTGGCCGGGCGCCGCCATCCGCGCCGAGTACAGCTTGATCAGGTCGGCCGCGATCTCCTTGACGGCCTTCTTGGCCTTCGCCTTCGTCTTCGTCCAGTCGGCGCCGCCGAGCCGGTGCATCGTCGGGGCCTCGCCGCCGACGTACTTGGTGATCTGCTCCAGCTGGTCGGTCGGGATGTAGAGGCGGTCGCCGGGCTGGCCGCGCTTGGCGGGCGCGTACTCGACGACGAGGTACTCGCGGGTCGCGCCCTGCACCGTGCGCTGCACCATCTCGATGTAGCGGCCGACACCGTGCTGCTCGTGCACGATGTAGTCGCCGGATTCGAGGGTGAGCGGGTCGATGGTCTTGCGGCGCCGCGCGGGCATGCGGGCGCCCTCCTTGCCGGCGGCCCGCTGCCCGGTGAGGTCGGTCTCGGTGAGGACGGCGAGCTTCAACGCCTGGTCCACGAAACCGAATTCGAGGCTGCCGCAGGACACCTGGACGACGGACGGGGCGAGTTCGCCGAGGTCCTTCTCCAGGCGGGCCGCGATGCCCTCGCCGCCGAGCACCTCGACGGTACGGGTCGCCGGGCCGTGCCCCTCGGTGACGTACACGGCGCGCCAGCCGTCGGCGAGCCAGCCCTTGGTGTCGGCGAGCGCGCGGGCGGTGTCACCGCGGTACGTCTCCGGGGCGTGCATGCCGAGCTGGAGGGTGTCCGTGTCCGAGTCGACGGCGTCCGCCGCGAACGGGGACACCGACCACCACATCATCCCGAGCTCGCGCGCCCGGTCCCGGACGTCCGCGATGGCCCACAGGGACGCCGCCCCCACGTCGATGGGGGCCTTACCGCCGGTGGCCGAGGCCGCCCACGACGCCTGGAGGAACTCCTGCGAGGTCGCCACCAGGTCGGTGGCGCGCGTGCGCACCCGCTCCGGGTCGCAGACCATCGCCATCGACCCGGCGGGCAGCACGTCCAGCAGCAGCTCCATGTCGTCTACGAGGACGGGGGCGAGGGACTCCATACCCTCGACGGCGATCCCCTCGGCGATCTTGCCGAGCAGTTCGCCGAGCTCAGGGTGCTGTTCGGCGAGCTCGGCCGCGCGGGCGCGGACATCGTCGGTCAGCAGCAGCTCGCGGCAGGGCGGTGCCCACAGACCGTGCTCGGCGATCTCCAGGGAACGCTGGTCGGCGACCTTGAAGTAGCGGATCTCCTCGATGTCGTCGCCCCAGAACTCGACGCGGAGCGGGTGCTCCTCCGTCGGCGGGAAGACGTCGAGGATGCCGCCGCGCACGGCGAACTCGCCGCGCTTCTCGACGAGCTCGACCCGGGCGTACGCCGCCGCGGCCAGCGCCTGGACGGTCTCCTCCAGGTCGGCGCTCTGCCCGGTGCGCAGCGCCACGGGCTCCAGGTCGCCGAGCCCCTTGACCTGCGGCTGGAGCACGGAGCGGATGGGCGCGACGACGACCGAGACCGGGCCGGTCTCCGGGTCGTCGGTGCTCGGGTGGGCGAGGCGGCGCAGCACGGCGAGGCGGCGGCCGACCGTGTCCGAGCGCGGGCTGAGCCGCTCGTGCGGCAGCGTCTCCCACGACGGGTACTCGACGACGCCGTCGGGCGGCAGCAGCGAGCGCAGCGCCGCCGCCAGGTCCTCGGCCTCCCGGCCCGTGGCGGTCACCGCGAGGACCGGGCGCTTCGCCTCCCGGGCGAGCGCGGCGATGGCGAAGGGGCGGGACGCGGGCGGCCCCACCAGGTCGACGTGCATCCGGTTGCCGTCCCCGGCGGCCTTCACCGCTTCAACGAGGGCCGCGTCCTTGACGACGGCGTCGAGCAGTCCGTGCAGGCTCATGGAGAAAGGTCCGTCCCGGGTCGGAGGGCAACGCGAAGGGCCCGACACGTGGTACGGGCCGGGGGTTCCCAGCGTACGTCTTCCTCCGGAGGCTCACCCGTTTGATCCGTTGCGCCCCGCCCGGACGTGGCAGCCCCCACGGCGTTGCGGTCGCGGGGCGCTGCCCCGGACCCCGCTGCTCAATCGCCGCAGGGGCTTTAAAGAACTACTCCGTTGCGATCGCGTTCAGGACGTTCATGCGGCCTGCCCGGAACGCTGGGATCAGGGCTGCGAAGAGGCCCACGAAGGCCGAGGCGATGAAGACCGCCGTGATGGTCGGCCAGGGGATTTCCAGGACGCCGAGGCCCTCCAGGGCCAGGAGCTTCTGGGCCGTCGCGCCCCAGCCCATTCCGAGGCCGAGGCCGAGGAGGGCGCCGAAGACGGCGATGACCACCGACTCCAGGCGGATCATGCGGCGCAGCTGGCGGCGGGAGAGGCCGATGGCCCGCATCAGGCCGATCTCGCGGGTCCGCTCGACCACCGAGAGGGCCAGCGTGTTCACGACGCCGAGCACCGCCACGATGATCGCGAGCGCGAGCAGCCCGTAGATCATGTTCAGGAGCTGGCCTATCTGGTCCTTCAGCGTCTCCTTGTAGTCGGTCTGGTCCTTGACGTGGACCGTCGGGTCGGCGGCGACCGAGGCCTTGAGCGCCTTGTACGCCTGGTCGGCCTTGCCGGGCTCCGCCTTCGCGAACATCATCCCGTTCAGCGGCATCCGGTCCGCCGGCAGGTGGCTCGCCGCCGTCGTCAGGTTCGTGTACATGGCGCCCTTGTCGAACGTGGTGTCGTCCGACGTGACGGCCGCGATCTTCAGCTTGGCGGTGCGCCCGTGGTCGAAGGCGACGGTCATGGTGTCGCCGACCTTCACCCCGTGCTTCTCGGCGAAGGCGGAGCCGACCGACATCGCGTTCTTCCCGTAGGCCGCGGACAGCTCGCCGGAGGTCGTCTCGCGGCGCAGGTCCTGGGCGTAGGTCGGGGAGGCCGCGACCAGTTCCTCCGACTCCTTCGCGCCGTTCGGAGCGGTCAGGTCGGCCTTGACGTACTTGACCTCCGTGACGTGGGAGACGTACCCGTCCTGCTCGACCTGCTTCAGGTCGCGGGCCGCCTGCGGCTTGATGCCGCCCTGGCCCTCGACGATGTAGTCGGCGCCGACCGACTTGTCGAGCTCGCTGGTCGCCGAGGCCACCATCGAGGAGCCGACGACGGAGAGGCATGCGACGAGCGCGAGGCCGATCATCAGGGCCGCGCCGGTCGCGCCGGTACGGCGCGGGTTGCGCAGTGCGTTGCGCTCGGCCATCCGCCCGACGGGGCCGAAGATCCGCAGCAGGACCGCGCTGATGACGCGGACCACGACGCCGGCGAGCAGCGGGCCCACGACCACGAAGCCGATCAGCGAGGCGACGATGCCGACGCCGAGCCACAGCGCGCCCTGGCTCGCCTTGTCGGCCTGCGTCGCCAGATAGAGGGCGAATCCGCCGCCTGCCGTGAGGACGACACCGATGACGCCGCGTACGACGCCCGCCTTGACGTCGGCCGGGGTGCCCGCGTCGCGCAGCGCGGCCATCGGGGAGACCTTGCCCGCGCGGCGGGCCGGCAGATACGCGGCGAGGACGGTGACGACGATGCCGAGCAGCAGGCCGATCGCCGGGGTCGTCCACTTCACGGTGAGGTCGTCGGTGGACAGGTCCATGCCCATGGACGACATGAGCTTCATCAGGCCGACGGCCAGACCCACGCCCGCGCCGACGCCGAGCACCGAGCCGACGACGCCGAGCAGCAGCGCCTCGACGAGCACCGACCGGTTGACCTGCTTGCGCGAGGAGCCGATGGCGCGCATCAGGCCGATCTCGCGGGTGCGCTGGGCGACCAGCATCGAGAACGTGTTGATGATCAGGAAGATGCCGACGAGGAAGGCGATGCCGGCGAAGCCGAGCAGGGCGTACTTGATGACGTCCATGAAGGAGCCGACGTCCGCCGCGTTGGCGTCCGCGGTCTCCTGCTGGGTCTGGATCTTGTACGTGCCGCCGGCTCCGAGGGCCGCGGCGACGTCCTTCTTGAGCTGCGCGTCGCTGACACCGTCCGCGGCGGCGACGTTGACCTGGGTGAACTGACCCGTCTTGCCCAGGAGTTCGCGCTGCGCGGTCGCGGTGTCGAAGTAGACGACGGCCGCGCCGGGGTTGGTCACCTTGAAGGAGGCGATACCGGTGATCTTCGCCTTGATGTCACCCGAGGCGGTGATGGTGCGCAGCTCGTCGCCCATCGCGAGGTGGTGCTTCTTCGCGGTGTCGGCGTCGACCATCACCTCGGTGGGGCCGCGCGGCGAGTGCCCGGAGGTGATCTCCATGGAACGCAGGTCGTTGCGCGTCCAGTTGCCCGCGATGGTGGGGGCGCCGGTGGAGGACCCCATGTTCTTGTTGTCGGAGTTCACCACCGTCACGTTCATCGAACTGACCGCGCCCTCGGCGGACTTGACGCCCTCGGCCTCGCGGACGGTGGCGAGCGCGGACGCGGGAAGCGCCTCGGGGCGCCCGGTGGCGCTGCCCTCGGCCTCGGCTTCCTTGGGGCTGACGGTGACGTCCGACGCCGTGGCGGTGAACAGCTTGTCGAAGGTCTTGTCCATCGTGTCGGTGAACACGAGGGTGCCGCAGACGAAGGCCACCGACAGCAGGACGGCGACCGCCGAGAGGGCCATCCGGCCCTTGTGCGCGAAGAAGTTGCGCAGCGAGGTCTTCATGACCGTGTTGGCACTCATGACGTGCGGCCCCGCGCGTCGAAGTCCTTCATGCGGTCGAGGACGGCCTCGGCGGTCGGCCGCGCCATCTCGTCGACGATGCGGCCGTCCGCGAGGTACAGGACGCGGTCCGCGTAGGAGGCGGCGACCGGGTCGTGCGTGACCATCACGATGGTCTGGCCCAGCTCGTCGACGGAGCGGCGCAGGAAGCCGAGGACCTCGGCGCCGGCGCGCGAGTCGAGGTTTCCGGTCGGCTCGTCACCGAAGATGATCGACGGCCGGGAGGCCAGGGCGCGCGCCACGGCGACGCGCTGCTGCTGACCGCCGGAGAGCTGGGTGGGCCGGTGCTTCAGGCGCTCGGCGAGCCCCACGGTCTCGACGACCTGGCGCAGCCACGCGGCGTCCGGCTTGCGTCCTGCTATGTCCATCGGGAGCGTGATGTTCTCGATCGCGTTCAGCGTCGGCAGCAGGTTGAACGCCTGGAAGATGAAGCCGATGCGGTCCCGGCGGAGCTTCGTGAGCTTCTTGTCCTTCAGGCCGGTGATCTCGGTCTCGTCGAGGAAGATCTGCCCGGACGTGACGGTGTCCAGGCCCGCCAGGCAGTGCATCAGCGTCGATTTTCCGGAGCCCGAGGGGCCCATGATCGCGGTGAACCGGCCGCGCGCGATGTCCACGTCGACCTGGTCGAGCGCGACGACCCGGGTCTCCCCCGACCCGTACGCCTTCACCAGTTGCCGCGCTCGCGCGGCGACGGCCGAACTCTGTCCAGTGCCCCCGTGCCTGGGGATGGTTGCAGCCGTAGTCACGGTAAGTCTCCTAAGTCGGTCACGCGTCGGATGCGTGGAACAACGCCTTGTGCGGCCAAGTCTGGTGGAGCGGGGTGCCCCGGCGCGTTGTGGAAAAGCCCCGTCTTTTCCGGGGGAAAACCCCACCACCGAAACGCTACGAAGGTCCCCGCGCCGCCTCGTCCTCCAACGGGACGACCCGACCCTGCCCCCTTCTACGGAGGTCCCCTTAGGGGAGGTCCACCCCTCGGAGGACCCCTACTCAGGGACACCTCCACCGGCCTAAGCTCCCGACGTAGATACGTGCAGGGGGAACACATGCAGGGAAGCACCGACCGGCGGCGCGGAGCCGTCGTCGCCGCGCTGATGCTGAGCATGGCGCTCGCCGCGCTCGACACGACGATCGTCTCGACCGCCGTGCCGCAGATCGTCGGCGACCTCGGCGGGTTCTCCGTCTTCTCCTGGCTGTTCTCGGGCTATCTGCTCGCGGTCACCGTCACCCTCCCCGTCTACGGGAAGCTGTCGGACACCTTCGGCCGCAAGCCGGTGCTGATCGCGGGCAGCGTGCTGTTCCTGGTCGGCTCGCTGCTGTGCGCGTCCGCGTGGAACATGGGCGCCCTGATCGCCTTCCGGGTGGTGCAGGGCCTCGGCGGCGGCGCGATCCAGGGCACGGTGCAGACCCTCGCCGCCGACCTCTACCCCCTCAAGGAACGCCCCAGGATCCAGGCCAAGCTGTCGACCGTGTGGGCCACTTCCTCGGTCCTCGGCCCGGCCCTCGGCGGACTGCTCGCCTCGTACGCGGGCTGGCGCTGGATCTTCCTGATCAACCTGCCGATCGGCGCCGTCGCCCTCTTCCTCCTCGTACGGCATCTGCACGAACCCCGGGCGGACCGGGAGCGCACGGCGCGGCCGCGGATCGACTGGGCGGGCGCGCTCGCGGTGTTCGCGGCCGGCGGGGCACTGCTGACGTGGCTGGTGCAGGGCGGCGTCGCCTGGTCGTGGGGGTCCGTGCCGTCGATCGCCCTGCTCTGTACGGGAGTTGCCCTCATCGGCGCCGTGTTCGTGATCGAACGCAAGGTGGCCGAGCCGATCCTGCCGGGCTGGGTGTGGCGGCGGCGCACCATCGCGGCGGTCAACCTGGCGCTCGGCGCGATGGGCCTGCTGATGGTGGCGCCGACCGCGTTCCTGCCGACGTACGCGCAGTCCGTCCTCGGCCTGTCCCCCACGGCCGCCGGTTTCGTGCTCTCCGTGATGACGCTGAGCTGGCCGGTCTCCGCGGCCCTGAGCCAGCACGTCTACCGCAGGATCGGCTTCCGTGACACGGCCGCGCTCGGCATGGCGGGCGCGCTCGTGCTGCTCGCCGCGTTCCCGCTGCTGCTGCCCTACCCGGGCTCGGTCTGGCAGCCCACGCTCCTCAGCCTGCTGCTCGGCGCGGCCCTCGGCCTCTTCCAGCTCCCGCTCATCGTCGGCGTGCAGTCCACGGTCGGCTGGGCCGAGCGCGGCACCGCCACCGCGTCGGTCCTCTTCTACCGGCAGATCGGGCAGACGGTCGGCGCCGCCGTCTTCGGCGCGGTCGCCAACGCGGTGATCTCGGCCCGCCTCGGCTCCGGCACCGACCTCGACTCGGTGGCCCGCGACCAGGGCTCCGACGGGGTGCGCCGGGCGATCGACGCCGCCGTCGACTCGGTGTACGTCGGCGCGGCCTGCGCAGCCGCGGTCGCCCTGCTCGTCCTCCTGACGCTGGCCCCGCGGCGCTTCCCCGTCCTGGATTCGGACTCCTCGGACCCCGTATCGGACGGGAGCGAGCAGGAAAAGTCATCCGCCGCACAACTCCCCCACCAGCAACACTCACCTCAGGTACAAGAAAAGTCGCCCGGCACGGACTGATCGTTCGGCCAAACGCTCCCCAACTCGTCTACCTACGAGTAACGTTCCGGCTCCCCACACACTCCCTGCGGTCCGCCCAGTCCCCGGCGGACCCGAGCCATGCAAGGAGAACAGGGATGTCGTACCAGCCGCACCCGTCGCAGCCCTATCCGTTCCAGCCGTACCCCCACCCCCACACGCCACCCCGCTCGCACCGCCTCCCCCGCCACCCCGACGCCCCCAGCGGCGAACTGCGCCTGCTGCGCACCGCCTACCGCTGGCAGCGCCGCGTCGCCACCCTCACCGCGCTCGGATACTTCACGCTCTTCCTGCTGCTCTCCGCGTTCGCGCCGGGCCTGATGAACCGCTCCGCCACCGGCGGCCTCTCCACGGGGCTGCTCATCGGCCTGTGCCAACTCCCGGTCACCTGCCTGGCGTTGTTCCTGTACGAGTACACGGCCCGGCGCCGCGTGGACCCGCTCGTCCACCGCATCCGCCGACAGCGCCGCACGGGCGGGGGCTACGCGCGATGACCCCAGGTCACACCGTTGCCGCCGCGTCCACCGACGCCATGTCCCTGGTCGCTTTCACGGCGGTGGCCACGATCACGCTCCTGCTGTGCATCATGACCGGCCCCGACCGCGACGGCCTGGAGGAGTTCTACACAGGCTTCGGCCACCTAGGGCCGGTCCGCAACGGCCTGGCCATCGCGGGCGACTACATCTCCGCGGCCACCGTCCTCGGCACCGGCGGCGTCATCGCGCTGCTCGGCTACGACGGCGTGGCGCTCGCCCTGAGCACCGCGCTCTCCCTGATGCTGCTGATGTTCCTGCTCGCCGAACCGCTGCGCAACGCGGGCCGGTTCACGATGGGCGACACCCTGGCGCGGCGGATGCCGGGCCGCTCCGTACGGATGGCGGCCTGCGCGGCGACGATCGCCGCCCTGATGCCCATCATGCTGGTCCAACTGGCGGGCGCGGGCGACCTGTTGGCGTTCCTGCTCGGCTTCACCAACGAGACCTTCAAGACGGTCTGCGTGATCGCACTGGGCGGGCTCATGATCAGCTACGCGGCGATCGGCGGCATGAAGGGCACCGCCGTCATCCAGATCTTCAAGATCGTGATGCTGCTCGGCTCGGGCGCGGTGATCGCCGTGCTCGTCCTGAGCCGCTTCGACTGGGACCCCGGGGCCCTGCTCACGGCCGCCGCGCGCCGCAGCGGCGCGGGCAACGCCTATCTGACCTCGGGCCTCCAGTTCGCGAACAGCCCCGCCCCGCGCCTCGACATGATCACTTCGGAGCTGACCGTGGTCGTCGGCGGGGCCGCGCTGCCGCACGTCACGATGCGCATGTACACGGCCCGCCACGCGCGCGAGGTGCGCCGCTCGATGACCTGGGCGGTGTCCGCGGTCGGCCTCTTCGCCCTGGTCATCTCCGTGGTCGCCTTCGGCGCGACGGCGATGCTGGGCGCCCCGGCGATCGCGGCGGCCGACCGGCAGGGCAACACGGCGTACCTGCTCGGCGCGCGGGCCGTCTTCGGCGCGACGACGAACACCGGCGAGTCCCTGCTGTTCACCGCCGTCACCACGGCGCTGTTCCTGACGCTCCTGGCGTCCGTCGCGGGCATGATCCTGGCCTGCGCGAACTCCCTCGCACACGATGTGCTGGCCTACGGCAAACGGGGCCTGACGGACCGTAAGGAACTGTCGATCGCCCGGATGTCGGCGCTCGGCGTCGGCGCCTTCGCGATCGCCCTGGCCTGCGTGTTCCAGCACCGCAACCTGCAGCCGCTGGTCATGCTCTCGATCTGCCTGGGCGCCTCCGCCATCGCCCCGGCCCTCGTCTACAGCCTCTTCTGGCGCCGCTACACGCGCGCGGGCCTGCTGTGGACACTGCTCGGCGGCTCGGGCGCCTGCGCCGTCCTGATGACCGGGACCAACCTGGTGTCCGGCTCGCCCACTTCGGCGTTCCCCGGCATGGACTTCAACTGGTTCCCGTTCACGACGACGGGCGTCGTGTCCATCCCGCTGGGCTTCCTCTTCGGCTGGCTCGGCACGGTCCTCACGGACCGGCGCAGGGCCGACACACAGCGGCAGCAGTACGAGGCCGTGGAGGCGTGGATCCTGGCGGGCTCACCGACGGCGCCGGGCGGCGGCAGCACACGGAGCTGAGGGCGCGCTACTTCCCGAGCCGCTCCGCCAGCTCGGCGCGGCGCGCGAGGACGCCGCCCTTCAGCTCCTCCATCTCCCGCAGCGCGTCCCGGCGTTCACGCTTGGCGAGGCGGTCGATGTAGAGGCGGCCGTACAGATGGTCCGTCTCGTGCTGGAGGCAGCGGGCGAAGTAGCCGCGGCCCTCGACGGAGATCGGGTTGCCGTCCTTGTCCTGGCCGCGCACGACGGCGTGCTCGGCGCGCGCCACGGACTTGTAGGGGCCCGGCACGGAGAGGCAGCCCTCCATGTCGTCGACGAGCCGGCGCTCCGCCGGGGGCTGCTCGTCGAGCACGGGGTTGCAGATGTGGCCGGTGTGCCGCACGCCCCAGTCGTCCTCCATGTCGTAGACGAACAGCTGGAGGTCGACGTCGACCTGGTTGGCGGCGATGGCGGCGCCGTGCGCCACGTGGTTCGTCGCGAACATGTCGTCGATCAGACGGTCGAGCTCCGGCGTGCCGAAGAGGGCGTCGGTGACGGGGGCGCAGCGGCGGCGCAGTACGTCCTCGCCCACGATGGTGATGCGCCGGACCGTTCCACGCGCGACCTCCGGTGTCAGCTGGCCATCACCCATGCCGATTCAACCTCTCGCATCCGCCCACCACTTGACGACCGCCCACCTTAACGGGGCGCCCGCCCGCCCCCACGCCACGGGGCTCCGCCCCGGACCCCGCTGCTCAAACGCCGCAGGGGCTTGAAATACCGACTCCCGCCGCCGGTCCGGCACATGAGGGTGCGAAGTCACCACATTCAAGCCCCGCCGGCGATTGAGGCGCGGGGTCCGGGGCGGAGCCCCGCGGGCGGAGGACGGGTGGCCTCACTCCGCGTCGGCCGTCTTGCCCGTCAGGGCGGACAGCGACGCCCGGACGTGTTCCATGTGCGCGCGGAGCTCCTCCCGCTGCTCCTCGTGGCCCTCGAGGATCGACTCCGTCTCCCGCTCGATCCGCTCCGCCCGCGCCCGCGCCTGCGCGAGCAGCTCCGCCGCGGCGGCCTCCGCGTCCTCCTGGCCGTGCCGCGCCTCCTCCTCGGTCTCGCCGAGCGCCCGCTTCGCCCCGGAAAGGCGTTCCTCCGCCTCGGCGACGGCGCCCGCCTCCCACGCCTCGGACGCGGCCACCTGCTCGGCCGCCTCCCGGTCGGCCTCCTCGGCCCGCTCGGCGTGCTCCTTCGCCTGGGCGGCGAGGTCCGCCTCCGTGCGCTCACGCATCGCGCGCAGTTCCTCCAGGGCCTCGCCCCGGGTCTCCTTCGCGTCGCGCCGGGCGGACGTCCGGATGTCGTCGGCCTCCGCCTGCCCGGCCGCGATGCGCCGCTGCGCGTACTCCTCGGCCTTGGCGCGCACCTCGTCGGAGTGCGCCTGCGCGTCGTCCCGCGCCTCGTCGGCGGCCGCCCGCGCGGCGTCGGCCTCGGCCTGCGCGTCGTCCCGCGCGGCGCCGCGCACGGCGGTGTCCTCCTCCTCGGCCAGTTCGAGGAGGTACTGGGCGCGCTTGCCGAGCGACTCGTACGTCTGCGGGGCGAGGTTCGCGACGGCCTCGCGCAGCCGCTCCGCCTCCTCCTCCATCTCCTTGGCGAGGACGGTCAGGCGCGCGGCCCGCTCCCAGGCCTCGTCCCGTTCCCCGGAGAGCGTGGCGGCGGCGGCCTCCACCTGCTCGGGCCGGTAGCCCCGGCCCCGTACGACGACGAAGCCGTACTGCGACGACTCCGCTCCACCCGCACCGCTCATCTGGATCCCCTCTCCGGCAAGGCACCGACCCGCACCAGCAGGCCCGATCTACGACATTTTGCGCGATTGGCGCACATCTTGATGGAACAACCGGAGGCGGCCACAATCCGACACACGTGACACTCAGGTCGACCCACTCGGTCCAGGATGCGTCAATTGCCGTCGAAAGTCGGAATCGCCTTGTCCTCGCGCAGTGCGGTGAAGAGCTGATCGGCCTCGCTCTCGTTCCACATCACCACGTCCCCGGCCCCCGAAACATTGGGCTCACTGCCCACAGGAACGGTCGTCGTCGCGGCCGGGTCCGACATTTTGACACCCATGTTCGCCAGCGCCGCGACCCCGGTGTCCTGGTCGACGGTCAGCGCGTCGAGCGAGGCGCTCATGAACGGGACCAGGTTCCACGGCGGCACCAGCACCCCCGGGCTGAGCGCCTTGGCGGCGATGGCGTCCACCAGCTGCTGCTGCCGTTTGACGCGGCCGAGGTCGCCGGTCGGATCGGAGTAGCGGGCACGCGCGAACTGCAGGGCCTGCGTGCCGTTCATCGTCTGGCAGCCCCCGTCGAAGTCGGCGCCCGACTTCTCGTCGTGCAGACCGCCGTCCGCCACACAGATCTCGACCCCGCCGAGCGAGTCCACGACATCGACAAGACCCAGGAAACTGACCTCCGCGTAGTGGTCCATGCGCAGCCCCGTCGACTGCTCCACGGTCTGCGTGAGCAGCTTCGCGCCGCCCACCGAATACGCGTAATTGATCTTGTTCTTGCCGTAGCCCGGGATCGAGACGTACGAGTCGCGCGGGATCGAGACGAGATACGGGCCGTTGTCCCCGTAGTGCAGCACCATGATCGTGTCGGTGCGGTTGCCCTCGTCGTTGCCGACGTGCAGGTCCTTGCGCTGTTCGGGCGTCAGGTTCTCCCGCGAGTCCGAACCGACCAGCAGCCAGTTCGTGCCCGCGCCCGCCGCCGGACGACCCTCGTAGTCACTGAACGCGTCCGTCGTCTGCAACCGCGAACCCGCCCAGAAATACAGGCCGACCCCGTACGCGGCGAGCACCACGAGGACGACGAGCAGGGTCAGCGCGAGCCGCCTGGGCCAGCGCCGCCGCGGCCGCGTCGCCCGCACCGTCGTCGGCTCACTCCACTCACCAGCCATGTGCGCATGATCGGGGCGCCCGACCGATCCCGCAGGTCGAGCGCCCCTCACATCCGTACGTACGCGCCTACAGCAGGCCGTCCCACATCTGCTCGAGCAGCACCGACCACCAGGTCTCGGGCGAACCGAGCGCCGCCGAGTCGATCGCGTTCAGCTCCGCCTGGAAGTCGACGGTCCAGCGGCCCGCCTGCTCCTGGTTGAGCCCGAAACGCAGCCGCCACATCCGGCCGAGCAGCGCGAGGGACCGGGCGAACTCGGGCAGCCCGCTGTTCACGAACTGCGGCGGAGCCGGAGCCCCGTCGGGCCCGGCCTCCACCGGCACGGCCACGATGTTCGCCGTCCCGTACTGCACGCACAGCGCCTTGCCGAAGTCGCTGCCCATCACGAGGTACGAGCCCGCGTCCGACGCCGCCTGCACGCCACGCTCCTGCGCCAGCTCGGCGAGCGTCGGCACGGGGCGGCCCGGCTGGGCCTGCGCCCAGAAGAACGGCCCGAAGTCGGACGGCAGCCCCGCCACGACGAGCGTGTGCGCCACGGTGTCCGGAACGCCCTGCCGCGACACGGCCCGCTGATCGAACCTGAACACACCGGGGCCGAACGCCGCCGCCAGCTCCTGCGCGATCGCCTCCGGCGCGGCCGGGGGCGCGGGTTGCCCGGGCCGCAGCGGGGCGCGCACCGGGGCCGGACGCGCCGGTCCGTCGGCGACCTGGTGCAGCTCGCCCTGGTGCGCGAGAAGCTGCTGCATGCCCTGCTGACGGCTCGCGTGATCGGTGCCGTACGGCGCGATCGACGTGATCCGCGCCTGCGGCCACTGCTCCTTGATCATGCGCGAGCAGTACGCGCCCGGCAGCGAACAGGACTCCAGCTCCGTGTGGAGTTCGAGGACCTGGTCCGGCGGGATGTTCATGCCGCGCAGCTCGTGGAAGATCTGCCACTCCGGGTGCGGCGTCCCCGGCGCGGACCGCCGGATGAGCTGCTGCTCGGACCCGTCGGGCGCGCGGTAGCGCAGCACGGCCTGGTACCCGGGCCCCACGGTCGGCTGGCTCGTCGGCGGGGCGGGCTGCTGGGGCTGCTGCGGCTGCGGATATCCGTACGCCGCCGGGGGCGGGCCCGGAACCTGCTGACCGGGAGCCGGCGGGGGCATGGGGCCGGGCGGCGGGGGCTGGTGGCCACCGGGGGCGCCGGGAACGCCGGGCGGCGGGGGCGGGCCGGGCGGCGTCGCTCCGGGGCCCTGCGGGGCGGGGCCGGACAGCATCGTCGCCGCGTGGTGCACGCCCTCGCCGGGAGAACCGGGAGCACCGGGTGCGCCCGGAGCGCCAGGAGGTGGCGGCGGGCCCGGGATGCCCGGAGCGCCGGGAGGCGGCGGGGTCTGGCCGGCGGGGCCGCCGGGGCCCTGCGGGGCGGGGCCGGACAGCATCGTCGCCGCGTGGTGCACGCCCTCGCCGGGAGAACCGGGAGAACCGGGTGCGCCCGGAGCGCCAGGAGGTGGCGGCGGGCCGGGCGTTCCGGGCGTCTCCGGCTGCCCGTTCGGGGCGGGCGCGGACACCATCTGCGTCGGCACGTAACCGCCCGCCGGGGCGCCGGGCGGTCCCGGCGGCGGCGGGGTCTGCGCGCCGCCGCGCGGGGGCTCCGCCTTGCTGGTCGCGGCGTTCGCGATGTCACCGGCGCCGGGCGCGAGCGGCCGGCCCGCGGCGTCGCGGCCCTCGGGACCCTCCTGCGGACAGCCGTACGAAGCACCCGGAGGCGGCGGCCCGGGAATCGCGGTCCCCGGCGCGGGCGGCGGGAACGAGGCCCCGCCCGCACCCTGCGGATACCCGTACGAAGAAGCCGGGGCGGGCGGCGCCGACGGCGGCTGGGCGGCGGCGTCGGGCGGACCCTGCGGGAAACCGTACGACGGAGTCGGGGGCGCGGCCGGAGGCTGAGCACCCGCGTCGGGCGCGGCCTGCGGGAAACCGTACGAAGGAGCCGGCGGCGCCGCCGGAGGCTGAGCACCCGCGTCGGGCGCGGCCTGCGGGAAACCGTACGAAGGAGCAGGCGGCGCGGGCGGCGCCGCCGGCGGCTGGGCGGCCGCGTCGGGCGGGCCCTGCGGACGGGCGTACGAGATGGGGACGTCCGACGGAGGCGGCGGCGGGGGCGGCGGGATCGCGCCCTGCGGATAGCCGTACGAGGCCGGGGCCGCGGGAGGCTGGGCGGGCGCCGCGTCGGGGGCGCCCTGCGGGTAGCCGTACGGCGCCGCCTCCGGCTCCTTGTCCAGGGCCGGGGACACCGCCGTCGGCGGCAACCGGCTGCCGCCCACGATGCGGGCCGTGTGCGCGTCCGGCACGACACCGGGCGGCGGCGCGTCCTCGGCGAGCGGCGGCGAGAACACCGTGTCGGGCAGCGGGACCGAACGGTCCTCCTCGTCGCCCACCCCGTTCGTGTCCGTACCGGCCCACGGCGTCGCGTCGACCGGAAGCGGCGGCACGGCATCCTGCGGCTCGGCATCCCGGGGCTCGGCAAGCGCCGCAGCCGGAATCGCGTCCGCGGGCGTCTCACCGGCCGCCGACGAAGCGGCCGCGGCCGGAGCCACCGGCCCCGACTCGTCCGCCTTCTTGTCCGCCGCCTCCTGCAACCACTCCGGAGGAGTCAGCAGGAACGACGTCTGATTCAGGTCCATCGGCTCCGGCGGCTTCGCCGCCTCCGGCCCGACCGGCGCGTCCGGCAGCCCGTACTCCTCCTCGTACCGCCGGATCACCTCGCCCACCGGCAGCGAAGGCCACAGCGAGGCGTCCCCGCTGTCCCGCGCGATCACGAGACGCTGCCGCCCGCCGTCGGACTGCGGACCGGCCTCCCGGTCCTCCGCCCACACGACGAAACCCAGCTCGAACTCCCGGACCCGCACCTCACGATGCTGGTACGCGGGCACGTCCCCGTTGATCCATTCCTCGGCGCGCTCCTGCGCCTGCGCGAACGTCACCATCGCGAGCTCACTCCCCACCGGCGACGGGGACGGCACGCGCGAAGCCGCCGTCCACCATCAGATTCGCCACCGTCTCCAACTCCGGCGGACTGCCCGCGAGCCGGGACAGAAAACCGTCGAAGTCCGCACCACAGGGCAGCAGCAGCCGCTCCACCCGCTCGGCCACCGGCAGCTCCGCCGTCGCACCGCTGTCCCGCGCGTCGTCGTACGCGCAGAACCACACCGAACCGACCGCCTCGCCCCGCACCTTCACGGCGAGCAGCCCGCCCTGCACGAACGCGACCCCCAGATAGTCCTTCGTCAGGTGATCGCGCAGACACTTGTTGACATACACCAGGTCGTTCACGGCCGCCTCGTCGCGCACCGTGAAGAACGGCTGATCGACCAGCAGACCCAACTCGGCGTCCAGACCCGTCCCGACGGGCGCACAACCGCCGCCCGCCTTCAGGAACGAGCGGTACGCCCCCGGCAGCCGGTACCCCAAGTCCTCCTCCGCGGAAAGCACTTGGCTCTCCGACACCGCGACCCCGGACTTCGGCAGACCGAAGTGCACGGGCCGCGTGTCCTGCAACGGCCGCGTGCCACGCTTCTGCTGGTCCACCGCCGCCGTCGCGAGACCGCCGTGGTGCCGCAGCAGCGCCTTCACCTCGACCGGGACCAGTTCGAGGCGGCGCGAGCCGCGCGCGTGGTGCCACGTCCAGCCGTGCGGGGTCGCCACCGGCGGGATCGTGTCCCACAGTTCGTGCCCGGACGCGGCGAGCGCCGCGTTCGCCGACACGTAGTCCGTCAGCCGCAACTCGTCGACACCGAAACCCTGCGGCGGATCGGCGATCTCCGCCACGGCACGGGCATACGGGGCGAAATCCGGAAAACCGTCACCGTCCACGCGAACCCCGCGCGGATGACGGGCGGCACGGACCGGGTCCGGGAAGTGCACGACCTGCCCGGCATAAGCCGCGTTCGGCGGCGCGGCCTGCTGCCCGAGCCGACCTGTCGTCATGGCTGTTGCCCCCTGCGGCGCTGGTGACGGATGCGGATCTGTCCCGGGGCTGTTCCGGGTCTGTTCCGGACCTGCTCCTGATCCGTACGAATCAAACGACAGCCTATGCGGTTGTGCGACACCGGTCACCGGGCCTCCGGTTCCATGACCAGCAGTCACCCGAGGATCACCACGACGTGACGATCGGGCGTGACACGCGCCGACATCGGGGTCCGACTTCCACACCCGCGGGCCCGTTTGGCAGTCTGTGCAGGCAACCAGGGGGATTGCAGTGGGGAACTGCAGGAGGGGAAACAACAGATGCGCAGCGGTACCGCAGAGGAAACTGCACCCGCGGACGAGCAGCCCGGCGACGACCCGCGCGTCGGCTGGAGCGCCACCGACGACGGCGCCGTCCCCACCCTTCGCGTGCGCCGGGACGGCATACTCCCCACCGTCGCCGCCGCCCTCTCCGTCCGCGGCACCACCCTCACCGCCACCGCGGCCCGCGGCGAACGGGCCCCGGACCTGCACCCGTTGGTCCAGGACTTCCTGGATACGCTGACCAGCGCGCAACGCGACCGCTTCACCGGGCGCTGCGCCGAGACCATCCTCGTCTCCCGGCACCTCACCACGAGCGACACCGAGCGCACCGAGAAGTCGAAGCGGGCCCGCCGCAGGCCCATGACCATCGGAGAGGCCCGCAAGGCCCTCAAGCAGTCCAAGCTCACCACCCGGCGCATCCGCGAGGACGGAGACCCGCTGCACGGCGGATTCGCCCGCCCCTGCCGCGCCTGCACCGCGCTGACCGCCCACTTCGGCGTCCACGTAGTGGCCCCCGAAACGGACAGCACCCCGCACGACGACAACGAGGCCGCGCACTGATGCCCCACCCCACCTCCCAGGACGCCCGCTTCTCCGACCTGGTCGACGCCACGCTGCGCGTCGCCGGGTGGCAGCCGGGCCGCTGGGACATCAAGCAGGCGGAATTCTGGGCGGACGCGCTGCGCACCCACGTCTCCCCCGCGGGCCACCGCCACTCGGTCTTCCCCGCGGCGGTCGAGGCCTGGGCCGAATTCGGCGGCCTCCACCTCACACCCACGGGCCCCGGCCGCCACATCGCCCCCGCCCAGCCACACCTGGACCCCCTCCACGGCCTCCACGCGGCCCGCACCCTCGGCGACCTCGGCCGCGCCCTCGACACGGAACTCGCTCCGCTGGGCGCCGAGTCGGGCACGGAAGCCCTCCTGGCCATCGACACGGAGGGCCGCATCTACGCCCTCGACCACAGCGGCGACTGGTACCTGGGCCCCGACATGGACAACGCCCTCGCCACCCTGATCACCGGCCTCCAGCCACCACGACTGTCCCCTCCGGGGTAGCGGGGGGGGCGGTCCCCCTGCGGGGCTGCTGGGTCTGCCCGCTGCGGCGAGGGGACCGGGCCGTCCGCGTTACGGTGCGGCGCTCTTGGGCGGCGCCACCCACGCGGCACAGGGCTCCCGGACGACGACGCATCCCCCGCCCATCTCCCACCCACCCGCCCCCTCCGGGGGCGTCGGCCTCACGGGTGCCCGGTGCCGGGTGCCGTCACCGACTTGTGTGGTCCGCCGCCCACCACGGCTCACCACCCGTGACGGCCGACCGCCCCCGCCTCGGGCAACCCGCCACCCCGGCTCCCGGCCCCGTAACGACGGCCCCACCCGCCTTGGGCAATCTGCCGCCACCACGCCTCCCCACCCGCTGCGGCCGACCGCCCCCGCCTCGGGTAACCCGCCACCCCGGCTCCCCACCCGTGGCGCTGGGCCGCCACCGCCTTGGGCAATCTGCCGCCACCCCGGCTCCCCACCCGTGACGGCCGACCACCCCCGCCTTGGGCAATCTGCCGCCACCCCGGCTCCCCACCCGTGACGGCCGACCGCCCCCGCCTTGGGCAATCTGCCGCCTTGGGCGGCAGGGTGGGCAAGGCGGCCCCCGGTGCCGCGCACCCATGACGACGGGCCACGACCCCGGCAAGAGCCCCGGCCACCGGTGCCGCGCGATCAGAGCGACGGGGCCACGACACAACGACCGGCCCCCGGACGGGCCGAAGCCCCCGGAGGGGGCGGGTGGTGGGAGATGAGCCGGCGACGACGAACCGGCGCCGCGCAACCGCCACACCCGACACCACCCCCGGCGCCGCGCCGCGAAACGGCCAAGCACCGCCCCGGCCCACCTCAAAAGACCCCGGCCCCGCGCAACACCACCCCACCCGACAGCACGACCCCACCCACCGCCGGAGGCCCCCGCCTACGACGCCGCCGGCAGCACCGCCGACACCCGAAACCCACCCGCATCCGTCGGCCCCGACACGAACACGCCGCCGAGCCCCGCCACCCGCTCCTTCATGCCCACCAAACCGTTTCCCCCGGACGGCAACCCGGCCGACGCGGCAGCCCCCGGCTCCGGCGGCGCATCGTTCTCCACCTGCATCGCCACCTCCGCCCCCCGATGCGCGAGCCGCACGTACGTCTTCGCACCCGCCGCATGCTTGTGCACGTTCGTCAACGCCTCCTGAACCACCCGGTACGCCGTCTGCTCCACCACCGCCGCATACGCCCGCACCTCACCCTCCACGGACACCTGCACCACCATCCCGGCCGCCCGCGACTGCTCCACCAACTCCTCCACCTCGGACAGCAACGGCCCCCCGTCCACCTCCGCCTCGGCCCGCGAGGCCGCCGCCGCAGCAGCCACCCCCACCGCCTCCAACGGCAACCGGTCCGCACGCCCCGGCACCGGATCCCCGGCCCGCAGCACCCCCAACATCTCCCGCAGCTCGGTCAGCGCCTGCCGCCCCATGTCCCCGACCAGCGCCGCGTTCTTCACCGCCTTCTCCGGGTCCTTGCGCGCAACCGCCTGCAACGCCGCCGCGTGCACCACCATCAACGACACCCGGTGCGCCACCACGTCGTGCATCTCCCGCGCGATCCGCGTCCGCTCCTCGCCCCGCGCCCACTCGGCCCGCTCCTCGGCCCGCTCCGCGAGCAGCCCCAGCTCCCGCTCCAACGACTCGTTCCGCTCCTGCAACGAATCCATCAGCCGGCGCCGCGCCCCCACGTACAACCCGAGCAGCAACGGCGGAGCCGTCACCCCCAGCGCCGTCGTGATCGCCAGGAACGGCACCACCCAGTTCGCCACCTGGAACGTGTCCGCGTGCGCCGCCGAATCCTGCTGCACCCGCACCACCGACACGATCAACGTGCCCAGGAACGACATCCCCGCGAGCGCCCCGATGATCCGCCGCGGCACCTCCGACGCCGCCAGCGAATACAGCCCGACGACGGTCAGCAGCACGCCCATCTGCGCCGGCGTCACCGCCACCGAGATCAGCACCACCGCGATCGGCCACTGCCGCCGCAGCACCAGCGTCGAACCGGTGAGCACCCCGAAGAGCACCCCTACCCAGACCGGCAGACCGGCCTTGTGCGCGAACGGCACCCCCTCCACGGCACACTCCACCGCGGACGCCACCGCCAGCACCACATCCAGCGCGACGGCCCTGCGCCGCGCCCACCACCACGGCCCCCCGGCCGCGACTCGGTGAACTTCCCCCGCTGTGGTCATGCCTTCCAGACTACGGGCGACGAGTGCCCGTTTTCCGGTGAGTTTCGACGCCCCATGCCTGTGGACAACCGACGCGTTGTGGATAACTCGACCACACTTCCCAGCGAACCCCCACGGAACACCCGCCCGGCGCCCCGGCTCCACCGGAATCTGTGCCCATGACGCACACCACAGGCAAGTACGCCGACTTCGAGTCCCTCCGTGAGCAGGCAATCGCGCTGCGCCGCCAGGGGCTCAGCCTTCGCCAGATTCGCAACGAACTCGGGGTCTACAACAACGACCTCCTCAACCGCCTGGTGAAGGGCGAGCCCGCACCGGAGTGGACCAAGCGCCCCAACGCGAAGGACGACCTCCGCGCGAAGGCACGTGAACTCCGGCTACAGGGGTGGACATACGACCAGATCGAGGAGGAGCTGGGGTGCTCCCGGAGCTCGGTTTCCTTGTGGGTACGAGACCTGCCGAAGCCGAAGCCGCGCTACACCCCCGAGGAGCAACGGGCCCTCATGAACGCCGGGCTGGCTCGGCTCCGCTCCGCCCAAGATGAGGCCCGCGAGGAGACCAGGCGCTCGGCCAGCAGGGAAATCGGCAAGATGACCGAGCGCGAGCTGTTCCTCACGGGCATAGCTCTGTACTGGGCAGAAGGGTCCAAGAGCAAGCCGTACGCCCGTCGGGAGCGGGTGGTATTCGTCAACAGCGACCCCGGAGTGATCAGGGTCTACCTGGCCTGGCTGGACCTTCTCGACGTCGACCGCGCGGACCTGCGCTACCGGCTGCTCATCCACGAGTCAGCGGACATCGAGTCCGCCCACCAGTTCTGGGCAGACGTGGCATGCGCCGACGCCACAGAATTTGACAAGCCAACGCTCAAGCAGCACAACCCGAAAACCGTCCGCAAGAACACCAACGACGACTACCACGGATGCCTCGTCGTCTCGGTTCTTCGCAGCGCCCAGCTCTACCTGCGCATCGAAGGTTGGTGGCACGGGATCGTTCTTGGCAGTCAGCCCGAAACAGGTAAGGTCTGACGCAGCGATCCGCCGTAGTGTAATTGGCAGCACGTCATCTTTTGGTGGTGTTCGGTCTAGGTTCGAGTCCTAGCGGCGGAGCTGCCACGGGCGGGGCCCACCAAAACTGGTCGGGCCCCGCCCCCATGCCCGGCCCAAAACGCCCCGGTATCCTGCGGATGTCCACCCCACAACGCATCCGACGCCGAAGGGCCCACCCGTGAGCAGCGCCAACACCCCGGCAGCCGTCGTCGTACTCGCAGCGGGTGAGGGCACCCGTATGAAGTCGGCCACGCCGAAAGTCCTGCACGAACTCTGCGGCCGTTCGCTCGTCGGTCATGTGCTCGCCGCCTCCCGTGAGTTGGAGCCGGAGCAGCTCGTCGTGGTCGTCGGCCACGAGCGGGAGAAGGTCGCCGCGCATGTGAACGCGATCGACGCCGGCGCCCGTACCGCCGTGCAGGCGGAGCAGAACGGCACGGGGCACGCCGTGCGGATGGGGCTGGAGGGCCTCAACCCCGACAACGGCCTGGACGGCACCGTCGTCGTGGTCTGCGGCGACACTCCGCTGCTCACCGGCGGGACCCTCAAGGCCCTGTCCGCGACGCACGCCGCCGACGGCAACGCGGTGACCGTGCTGACCGCCGAGGTCCCGGACGCGACGGGCTACGGGCGGATCGTCCGGGACAACGTCTCGGGTGCCGTCACCGCGATCGTCGAGCACAAGGACGCGACCGAGGCGCAGCGTGCGATCAGCGAGATCAATTCGGGGGTCTTCGCCTTCGATGGCCGCCTGCTGACCGAGGCGCTGAAGCAGGTGCGTACGGACAACAGTCAGGGTGAGGAGTACCTCACCGACGTGCTCGGGATTCTGCGTGAGGCGGGGCACCGGGTCGGTGCGTCCGTGGCCGCCGACCATCGTGAGATCGCCGGGATCAACAATCGGGTGCAGCTGGCCGAGGCCCGCCGCACGCTCAATGACCGTCTTCTCGAGCAGGCGATGCTCGCGGGCGTCACGGTCGTGGACCCGGCGAGCACGTTCGTCGATGCCACGGTGACGTTCGAGCGGGACGCGACCGTGCTGCCGGGCACGCAGTTGCACGGCGCCACGCATCTCGCGGAGGGTTCCGTTGTCGGTCCCAACTCGCGTCTCACGGACACCCGCGTCGGCGCGGGGGCCCGGGTCGACAACACGGTCGCGTACAGCTCGGAGATCGGCCCCGAGGCGTCCGTCGGGCCCTTCGCCTACCTTCGCCCGGGCACGCGGCTTGGTCTGAAGTCGAAGATCGGGACGTTCGTGGAGGCGAAGAACTCGTCGATCGGTGAGGGGACGAAGGTGCCGCATCTGTCGTACGTGGGTGACGCGACGATCGGTGATTTCACCAACATCGGTGCGGCGAGTGTCTTTGTGAATTACGACGGGGAGAGCAAGCACCACTCGGTCGTCGGGTCCCACTGCAAGACCGGTTCGGACAACATGTTTGTGGCTCCTGTCACTATCGGGGACGGTGCGTACACCGCCGCCGGGTCCGTGATCACGAAGGACGTACCGGCCGGTTCGTTGGCCGTGGCGCGGGGCCAGCAAAGGAATATCGAGGGTTGGGTGGCCCGAAAGCGTCCGGGGAGCGCGGCCGCCAGGGCGGCGGAGGCGGCGTCCCGGAACCCGGAAACCGCTGACTGACGCGGTCTGACCGGAAACAGGTGCGCCCGACACGGCGTACCGTGATAGGTGCTCACGATTCGCCTGGCTCGCTGCTAAAGGGACGCGCGGGCAGCTGCGGCGGACGAACTCGTCTGAGGAGACTAGTGCTGTGACCGGGATCAAGACGCAGGGCGAGAAGAAGTTGATGCTCTTCTCTGGCCGCGCCCACCCCGAGCTTGCCGAGGAGGTCGCGCACCAGCTCGGTGTCGGGATCGTCCCGACCAAGGCGTTCGACTTCGCCAATGGCGAGATCTACGTCCGCTACCAGGAGTCCGCTCGCGGCGCCGACTGCTTCCTGATCCAGAGCCACACGGCTCCGATCAATAAGTGGATCATGGAGCAGTTGATCATGATCGACGCGCTGAAGCGCGCGTCGGCCCGCTCCATCACCGTCATCGTGCCGTTCTACGGTTACGCGCGGCAGGACAAGAAGCACCGTGGGCGTGAACCCATCTCGGCGCGTCTGGTCGCGGACCTGATGAAGACCGCGGGTGCGGACCGCATCCTGACGGTCGACCTGCACACGGACCAGATCCAGGGCTTCTTCGACGGCCCGGTGGACCACCTGTTCGCGCTGCCGATCCTGGCGGACTACGTGGGCGCGAAGGTGGACCGGAGCAAGCTGACGGTCGTCTCCCCGGACGCCGGCCGCGTGCGGGTGGCGGACCGCTGGTGCGACCGGCTCGGTGCGCCGCTGGCGATCGTGCACAAGCGCCGCGACAAGGACATCGCGAACCAGGTGACGGTTCACGAGGTCGTCGGTGACGTGAAGGGCCGCGTCTGTGTGCTCGTCGACGACATGATCGACACGGGTGGCACGATCTGCGCCGCTGCCGACGCCCTGTTCGCGCACGGCGCGGAGGACGTCATCGTGACGGCGACGCACGGTGTGCTGTCGGGCCCCGCCGCGGACCGTCTGAAGAATTCGAAGGTGAGCGAGTTCGTGTTCACGGACACGCTGCCGACGCCGGGCGAGCTGGAGCTGGACAAGATCACGGTCCTGTCGATCGCTCCGACGATCGCCTCCGCGGTGCGCGAGGTCTTCGAGGACGGCTCGGTGACCAGCCTCTTCGAGGGCGAAGCCTGATCTTGAAGTAGAAGATCCATTTGGGTGCGGCCTCCCTCGCCGAGTAGACTGTCGGAGTTGCTCGGCGAGGGAGGCCGTACTTTTTTGTACGGCGATCCGTTATCGACGCGCTCTTCGTAGCAGGCCGTTCGTGGCCGGGTGACCATTTCCCTAGTTCTACGAGGAGTTGAAGAGCATGTCCGAGGTCAAGCTTTCCGTCGAGACCCGCACCGAGTTCGGCAAGGGTGCCTCCCGCCGTCTGCGCATGGTCGAGAAGGTTCCGGGTGTCGTCTACGGCCACGGCAACGACCCGCAGCACATCGTGCTCGACTCGCACGCCCTGATGCTGGCCCTGCGTACGCCGAACGTCCTGATCAACCTGGACATCGACGGCAAGAGCAACGAGCTGGTCATCCCGAAGTCCGTGCAGCGTGACGCGATCACGAGCTTCCTGGTCCACGTCGACCTGCTCCAGGTGAAGCGCGGCGAGAAGGTCACCGTCGAGCTCCCGATCCACACCGAGGGCGAGCTGGCCCCGGGTGGCAACCTGCTCGAGCACGTGCTGAACACGCTGTCGGTCGAGACCGAGGCCACGCACATCCCCGAGTCGGTCACCGTCTCCGTCGAGGGCCTCGAGGCCGGTGCCTCGGTCCACGCCAAGGACATCGCGCTGCCCAAGGGCACCACGCTGGCCACCGACGAGGACGCCGTCGTCCTGCAGGTCCTGGCCGCGCAGGCCGAGGAGGCCCCGGCCGAGGCCGAGGGCGACGAGGCCGCCGCGGAGGCCTGAGCCTTCAGGGTCTGACCTGTACGGGGTGGTGGGCGCGGCCCACCACCCCGTTTCGCTGTTTCGACGTACACCCGACGTACACCTAAGGAATGTGCATGTCCGACGAGAACGCTCCCTGGCTGATCGCCGGGCTCGGCAACCCTGGTCCGGAGTACGCGATGAACCGGCACAACGTCGGTTTCATGGTGGCCGATCTGCTGGCGCGGCGGATGGGTGCGAAGTTCAAGCGGGCGACCAAGGGGCAGGCGCAGGTCGTCGAGGGGCGGATCGGTCCGCCGGGGCCGTTGAACCGCCGGGTGATTTTGGCGAAGCCGATGTCGTACATGAATGTCTCGGGTGGTCCGGTGACGGCGCTGTGCGACTTCTACAAGGTGCCGACCGAGCACATCGTGGCGGTCCACGACGAGCTGGACATCGACTACGGGGTGCTGCGGCTGAAGCTGGGCGGCGGCGACAACGGGCACAACGGTCTGAAGTCGATCACGAAGTCGCTGGGCAGCGACTATCACCGGGTGCGGTTCGGGATCGGTCGTCCGCCGGGGCGGATGCAGGTCGCGGACTTCGTGCTGAAGGACTTCTCGTCGGCGGAGCGCAAGGAGCTCGACTACTTCGTGGACCGTGCGGCGGACGCGGCGGAGGCGTTGGTCATCGAGGGTCTTGAGCGGGCGCAGTCGACGTACAACTCCTGACCTGTACGGACTTGTCGGGGGCGGATTCCGGCCGGGAGTTGACCGTGTGCAGGGTGATGGCCAAGGATCCCGGCCATGTTGCCTGTTGCCCGACGTGTCGCGGCGGCCGTGGTCGCCGCGTTGTTGCTGATCGCCGGCGTGTGGGCGTCGTGGGGTGCGGCGCAGCACGTGATGTTCCCGACGGGCCGTGAGCGCGGCACGATGACGGTGAGCCGGTGCGTGGAGGAGAGCTGCGCCGGCCCGTTCTCGCCGGCGTCCCCCACTGCTGTGCGGCATGCGAGCGTGACGATCGACCGCTCGATCGGGGAGAAGAAGGGCGCGCGGTTCCCCGTGGTCCTCAAGCCGAGTTCGACGGATGCGGTGCGCGCGGGCACGGCCGGTTTTCTGCACGCGTGGGTGCCGCTCGGCGGTGCGCTGCTGCTGGCGTCGGTGGTGCTGGCGGGCGGGATACGCGACCGGCGCCTCACGTGGGTCACGGGAGGCGCCGGTGTCGCGCTGCTGACGGCGGCGTTCGCCGCCCTGAACCTCTAGGTCAGCCGGTGTTGCGCAGGCCCGCCGCCACACCGTTCACGGTGAGCAGCAGGGCCCGGCCGAGCGTCGGGTCCGGGGTCTCGTCGGCGGCCGCCGCGTCGCGCTGCCGCTTGAGCAGGGCGACCTGGAGGTACGAGATCGGGTCGAGGTAGGCGTCGCGGATCGCGAACGTCTGCTTCAACACGGGCTGTGCGTCGAGGAGTTCGGTGCCGCCGGTGATGCGGAGGACCTCGGCGACGGTCAGCTCGTGCTCGGCGACGATGGCGTCGAAGACGTGCTTGAGGTTGTCGGGCACGAGGGTGTCGACGTAGTGCTTGGCGATCCGCAGGTCCGTCTTGGCCAGCGTCATCTCGACGTTGGAGATGAAGTTGCGGAAGAAGTGCCACTGCTCGTGCATCTCGTCGAGCATGGTGTCGAGGCCGGCCTCGCGCAGCGCCTTGAGGCCGGAGCCGACGCCGTACCAGCCGGGGACGATCTGCCGGGACTGGGTCCAGCCGAACACCCACGGGATGGCGCGCAGGCCGTCGAGGGAGACGCCGGAGCCGGGGCGGCGTGAGGGCCGGGAGCCGAGGTGCAGGTCGGCGAGCTGGTCGACCGGCGTCGAGGCGAGGAAGTAGTGCGGCAGGTCGGGGTCCTCGACGAGCTCGCGGTACGCGGCGTGGGCCGCGTCGGAGACGACGTCCATGGCGGCGTCCCAGCGGGCGAGGGCCTCGTCGGACTGGCGCGGCGCCGTGTGCAGGGCGGAGGCCTGCAGTGTCGCCGCGACGGTCAGTTCCAGGTTCTCGCGGGCCAGGGACGGCACGAGGTACTTGTCGGAGATGACCTCGCCCTGCTCGGTCACCTTGATCTCGCCCTCCAGGGTTCCCCAGGGCTGGGCGAGGATCGCGTCGTGCGAGGGGCCGCCGCCGCGGCCGACGGTGCCGCCGCGGCCGTGGAAGAGGCGCAGGCGGACGCCGTAGCGGTGCGCGACGTCGCGCAGGCGGCGCTGGGCGCGGTGGATCTCCCACTGGGAGGTGGTGATGCCGCCGAACTTGGAGGAGTCGGAGTAGCCGAGCATGACCTCCTGGACGTCCCCGTTGAGCGCGACGAGGCGCCGGTAGGAGGGGTCGGAGAGCATGTCCTCGAGGATCGTGTCGGCGGCCTTGAGCTCGTCCGTCGTCTCCAGGAGCGGCACGATGCCGATCTTCGCCCAGCCGGCGTGCAGGTCGATGAGGCCCGCTTCGCGCGCGAGGACGGTCGCGGCGAACACGTCGTCGGCGCCCTGGCACATCGAGATGATGTACGACTCGATGACCTCGGGTCCGAAGACCTCGAGGGCCTTGCGGATGGTGTGGAAGACGCCGAGGGTCTTCTCGCCGTCGGCGTCGAGGGGCGCGGGGGTGGGGCCGAGCGGGCGCCGGGAGCGGAGCTCCTTGGCGAGCAGCTTGCCGCGGTAGTCGCGGGGCATGTCGGCGTAGCGCCAGGACTCCTCGCCGAGCCGGTCGAAGAGCTGGCCGAGGGCGTGGTGGTGGGCGTCGGCGTGCTCGCGGACGTCCATCGTGGCGAGCTGGAGGCCGAAGGCGGAGAGCGTACGGATCGTACGGTTCATGCGGCCTTCGGCGAACAGGCCGCCGCGGTGCTCGCGCAGCGAGGTCTGGATGAGCGTCAGGTCGTGCAGGAGTTCGGCGGTGCCGAGGTAGTCGCGGCCGTCCTGGTGCGGGGTGTTGTTGGCGAGCCGCGTCTTGGTGTTCTCGAGCTTCTGCCGGATCGCGGTGGCCTTGAGCCGGTAGGGCTCCTCGGCGTTGAGCCGCTTGTAGCGGGGGCTGATCTCGGGGAGGCGCTCCAGGTCGCACTGGAGCGAGGTGAGGAGTTCCTCGGTGGCGCCCGTGTAGCGGATCGAGTTCGACAGGAAGCCGCGCAGCTCGTCGATCATGTCGAGCGCGTCGTTGATGCCGTGCTCGTGCTGGAGGATCAGGACGTCCCAGGTGACCTGCGGTGTCACGTTCGGGTTGCCGTCGCGGTCGCCGCCGATCCAGGTGCCGAAGGTGAGCGGGCGGCTCTCCTCGGGGAGCGTGTAGCCGACGCGCTCCAGTTCGGCGGTGAGGTCCTCCAGGACGTCGCCGACGGCGCCGGCGTGCAGCTCGTCCAGGTAGTAGATCGCGTTGCGGGACTCGTCGGTGACCTCGGGGCGCACGACGCGCAGCTCGTCGGTCTGCCATACGAGGTCGATGTTCTCGGCCAGCCGGGTGTCGTAGCGGCGCCTGTCGGTCTCCAGGACCGGGGTCTCCAGGAGCTCGGCGACGCGGCGCAGCTTGTTGAGGACGCTTCGCCGGGCGGCCTCCGTGGGGTGCGCGGTGAAGACGGGTCGCACGTTCAGGTTCTTGACCGTCTCGCGCAGGTGCTCCGGGTCGGCGTCCTTGAGCCGGTCCGCGGTGCGGGCGAGGAGGCCGCCCTCGGCGGCCCGCATGGCGCGCAGCTCGCGACCACGGTGCACCTGCTCCGTGACGTTGGCCAGGTGGAAGTACGTGGAGAAGGCGCGGACCAGCTTGGCCGCGGTGTCCAGCTCGGTGCCGCCGAGCAGCTCGGCGGCGGCCTCGCCGTCCTCGCGGGTCAGGCGGCGGACCCGTTCGACCAGCTCGAGGAGTTCCGGGCCCTCCTGGCGGACCAGGGTCTCGCCCAGCAGGTCGCCGAGCCGACGGATGTCGGCGCGCAGCTCGGCGCTCGTCGCAGCGGTCTGTTCGTCGGCACTGCTCACAGGTGCGGCTCCTTGCATGGTGAAGCACGTCGGGCACGTGGTGAAGCACGTCGGGAGGGAGGATCCCCGGATCCGGGTACGTAACCCAGGGAGGAGATTCAGAGCGGACCGCGCTGTCCGACCGATTCCAAGGATATGTGCCACCGCCGACGGCGAGGTCGGAGCCTCTTGCCGCACGGCTGCACGCCCAGCTACTTACGGTGTCGTAGGTTACGGAACCGTAGGCAAGCTGTCCGCGGATCCCCGTGGATCTCCTGACCCGTCTCAGCCCGTCTCAACCCTCGACTTACAGGGGACTCCCATGGCCACCAGTGCCGATGTGATCGAAGAAGCCGCCAATCCGGCGTCAGGACCGCCCGCCACCTCGCATTCTGCGACACTCGGCGGCGAACAGAAGCGTTCCGTGGAGCAGATCACACTGCTCCTGTTCATCGCCGTCCCGTTCCTGGCCCTGCTCGCGGCGGTGCCGCTGGCCTGGGGCTGGGGGGTGAGCTGGCTCGATCTCGGGCTGCTCGTCGTCTTCTACTTCGTCGGCTGCCACGGCATCACGATCGGCTTCCACCGGTACTTCACGCACGGCTCCTTCAAGGCGAAGCGTCCGCTGCGGATCGCGCTGGCGATCATGGGCTCCCTTGCGGTGGAGGGCCCGGTCGTGCGCTGGGTCGCCGATCACCGCAAGCACCACAAGTTCTCCGACGCCGAGGGCGACCCGCACTCGCCGTGGCGGTACGGGGAGACGGTTCCCGCGCTGCTGAAGGGCCTGTGGTGGGCGCACATGGCCTGGATGTTCGACGAGGAGCAGACCTCGCAGGAGAAGTACGCGCCCGATCTGGTCAAGGACCCGGCGATCCGCGCGATCTCCCGCCAGTTCATCGCCTGGACGGCGCTGTCGCTCTTCCTGCCCGCCCTGATCGGCGGTCTGGTCACGATGTCGTGGTGGGGCGCGTTCACGGCGTTCTTCTGGGGCTCGCTCGTCCGGGTGGCGCTGCTGCACCACGTGACGTGGTCGATCAACTCGATCTGCCACGCCGTCGGCAAGCGCCCCTTCAAGTCCCGGGACCGCTCGGGCAACGTGTGGTGGCTGGCCGTGCTGTCCTGCGGCGAGTCCTGGCACAACCTGCACCACGCGGACCCGACGTCGGCGCGGCACGGCGTGGAGCGCGGCCAGATCGACTCCTCGGCCCGTCTCATCCGCTGGTTCGAGCGGCTGGGCTGGGCGCACGACGTGCGCTGGCCGTCGCGGGACCGCATCGCCTCGAAGCGCAAGGAGCAGGTCGCCGACGCGGCCTGACCACCACACGGCATGATGGAAGACGTGGCGACCGACTCAAGCACCCCGAGCAATTCGAGCAGCGACAGGCCGGACCGGCCCGAGAAGGCCCGGCGCACGCGCAGAACGCGGATGACGGGGGCGGAACGGCGTCAGCAGCTCCTGGAGATCGGTCGCGTCCTCTTCGCCGCGAAGGGCTTCGAGGGCACGTCGGTGGAGGAGATCGCGGCGAAGGCCGGGGTCTCCAAGCCGGTGGTGTACGAGCACTTCGGTGGCAAGGAGGGGCTGTACGCGGTGGTCGTGGACCGCGAGATGCGCCAGCTCCTGGACATGGTGACCAGCTCGCTGACGGCCGGGCATCCGCGTGAGCTGTGCGAGCAGGCGGCGTTCGCGCTCCTCGACTACATCGAGGAGTACACGGACGGTTTCCGCATCCTGGTCCGCGACTCCCCCATCCCGCAGTCCACGGGTTCGTTCGCCTCGCTGATCTCCGACATCGCCACGCAGGTCGAGGACATCCTCGGCCGCGAGTTCAAGAACCGCGGCTTCGACGCGAAGCTGGCGCCGCTGTACGCGCAGGCGCTGGTCGGGATGGTCGCGCTGACGGGCCAGTGGTGGCTGGACGCGCGCAAGCCGGGGAAGGCGGAGGTGGCGGCGCATCTGGTGAACCTGGCGTGGCATGGCCTTGACGGGCTGGAGCCGAAGCCGCGCCTGATAGGTCACCGGAAGAGTTGAGCAAATCAAGCCCCTGCGGCGATTGAGCAGCGGGGTCCGGGGCGGAGCCCCCGATCTTTTGAGCCCCCGCGGCGATTGAGTGGCGGCGCCGTGGCCGAGGTCGCGGGGCTCTGCCCCGGGCCCCGCGCCTCAATCGCCGGCGGGGCTTGAATGTGGAGACTTCGGCTCCAGGAACTCCAGCCGGTTTCCGACGGGGTCGGAGCAGTAGAAGCGGCGGCGGCCCGGCAGCAGGTCGTCCCACTCGACCGGCACACCCCGCTCCCCCAGCCGTCGCGCGTACGCCTCGATGTCGCGCACCAGCAGGCCCGGGTGAGCCTTCCTTGCCGGGCGGAAGTCGGGGTCGATGCCCACGTGGAGGCGGACCGGGCCCGCTTCGAACCAGCAGCCGCCCCGCGCCGCGAGCGCCGGTGGCTTCGGGGTCTCGGTCATGCCGAGGTCGTCGGCGTAGAAGGAGCGCAGGATCTCCTCGCTCCCCGGTGGTGCCGCGAGTTGCACGTGGTCGATCCCGACGAGTGTCATGCGCGGGTCGCCACCACGAAGATGCGGCGGAACGGGAGGACCGTGCCGTGCGGTGTCGACGGGTACGCCTCGCGGAGCAGGTCCCGGTATTCGGTGATGAACGCGTCGCGGGCCGTCGGGTCGTCCTCCAGCGCCGTCAGGACGGGGCGCAGGCCCGTGCCCTTGACCCAGTCGAGGACCGGGTCGGGGCCCTGTAGGAGGTGCAGGTACGTCGTCTCCCAGGCGTCGACCGCGCAGCCGAGACCGGCCAGGCGTTCCAGGTACGCGGCGGGCGCGAGGACCGCGTCGCCGTGGCGGAGCACTCCGGACAGGCGGTCCTTCCAGCGGGCCGATTCGGCCAGCTCCCGCATCAGGACGTGGCTGGGGGCCTCGAAGTTGCCGGGCACCTGGAAGGCGAACGTGCCGCCGGGGGCCACCGCGTCGATCCACCGGGGGAAGGCGTCGGCGTGGCCGGGGACCCATTGCAGCGTGGCGTTCGACAGCAGCAGGTCGTACGTCTCCGTGGGCGCCCAGTCGGCCGCGTCCGCGTACGCGAAGTCGAGGCGGTCGGTGGCGTGGGCGGCGGCCTGCTCCAGCATCTGCGGCGAGTTGTCGTAGCCGGTGATGCGGGCGGTGGGCCAGCGTTCGGCGAGCAGCGTCGTGGCGTTGCCGGGGCCGCAGCCGAGGTCGGCGATGCGGGCCGGTTCCCTGGGAGGATCGGGGACGCGGGCGAGCAGATCGACGAAGGGGCGGCCTCGGTGTCCGGCGTGCCGGAGATACTGCTGGGGGTCCCAGGTGGGTGCGGGCGTCATACCGTCAAGCGTCTTCCCGAAAGTGTCTCGATGTCAAGATAATCGACCTCAAGAGACTTCATGTCGACACACCCCCTACACTGATCGTCATGGAGGACGAGGTCGACCGTCTGGTCTCAGCGTGGCGCCGAGAGCGCCCCGACCTCGACGTGGAGCCCCTTGAGGTGCTCAGTCGGGTCAGCAGGCTCGCGCGCCATCTCGACCGGGCCCGCCGCCTGGCCTTCTCCGAGCACAACCTGGAGCCGTGGGAGTTCGACGTCCTGACGGCGCTGCGCCGCGCGGGCACCCCATACCAGCTCTCCCCCGGTCAGTTGCTCACGCAGACCCTGGTGACGTCCGGCACGATGACGAATCGTATCGACCGGCTCGCCAAGAAGGGGCTCGTCGAGCGGCTGCCCGATCCCAGCGACCGCCGCGGCGTGCTCGTGCGGCTCACGGACGAGGGGCGGGACCGCGCCGACCAGGCCCTGGCCGGGCTGCTTGACCAGGAGCGGGCGATCCTGGCGGAACTGTCACGTGGGCAACGGGGTGAACTGGCGGGGTTGCTCCGCCAGTTGACCGCACCGTTCGACAACATTCCTGGTTGACGCTGATCGACGTCGCGGGGCTCTGCCCCGGACCCCGCGCCTCAATCGCCGGCGGGGCTTGAACGGCTCAGCTCGCCGCTTCCAGGTCGACCGGACCGACCCCCGCCCTGCGCGCGAGCGCTACCGCTGCCAGTGTCGAGTGGACGCCGAGTTTGCCCAGCACGTTCTGCATGTGCGTGCGCACCGTGTGCGGGGACAGGAAGAGGCGCTCCGCCACCGCCTTGCGGCCGAGCCCGGCCACCATGCAGCGCAGCACCTCGCGCTCGCGCGGCGTCAGGGACTCGACGAGCCGCTCGGACTCGGTGCGGTGCTTGCGGGCCGCGGTCAGTTCCCGCAGGACGCCCGTGAGGAGGGCCGGCGGGAGGTGCGTCTCCTCGCGCAGCACGCCCCGTATGACGGTCAACAGGCGTGACAGGGAACAGTCCTTGGCGACCCAGCCGGACGCCCCCGCCTGGAGCGCGAGCGCCGCGCGGCGCGGGTCGTCCCGCTCGGCGAGCACCACCGTGCGCACCGCGGGCTGGGCCGAACGCACGCCCGCGACCAGGGAGATGCCGTCGACGAGGCCGTCCTGAGCGGCGCTGTCGGGCACCGGTGTCGGCGCGCGCATGCCCTGGAGCGACGCCGCGCCCAGGTCCGCGTCGATCAGCAGCACATCGAACCTGCGGCCCTCCGCGACCGCCCGGTCGAGGCAGCGCAGAGCGGCGGGGCCGCTCCCCGCGGCCGAGACGTCGACATCGGGCTCGGCGGCGAGCGCCGCCGCGAGCGACTCCGCGAAGATGCGGTGGTCGTCGACTACGAGGACCCGGATACGAACCACGTGATTTACCCCCTTCCCCGAGCTCCGGTACGGAGCAGGGGATACCCCAACGTCGGGGGACGGACCAACACAGGTACGGCGCCCGGAGTGCGGGTCGCCGCAGCCGCACGGCCGCCGCCGTGAGCCGAACTGCCACCCCCGCTCCGGGCGTCGTACCCGGCTGTCTCGCCCCCTGATCGGCACCGGCCCCCACCGGTGCTGTCCTCAGACTAGAGGCGAAGGCCCCGAGGGGAAGTCAATTCGCAGAACTGGTTGGCGGTTGGCGGAGCAGCGACTGTCCTGCGCGTTTATGGTGATGCGCATGTTTCGCATCGAGACAGAAGTCGACAAGGAGCGCGCCCTTCGGCTCCGGTCGCTGCTGCGGGAGACGAACGCGGCGGCGTCACCGGTCCTGCGGGAGCTGCGCGGCACCGCCGCCGACCAGCATCTCCCGTTGCAGGTCTGGCTGGTGGGAGAGGACGGTTCCCTGGCGGCGGGGCTCGACGGGTACACGTGGGCGCACTGGCTGCACGTGGATCTGCTGTGGGTCGCCGAGCAGCACCGCGGCGCGGGCCTCGGCTCCCGCCTCCTCGCGGAGGCGGAGCGCATCGCGTACGAGGACCGCGGCTGCGGCGGCTCCCGCCTGGAAACCTGGGACTTCCAGGCGCCGGGCTTCTACCGGCTGCACGGGTACGAGGTGGTGTCCGTGATCCCCGACTACCCGCCGGGGCTCAAGGAGTTCACGCTGACGAAGCGGCTCGGGTAGCCGCTACGAGGTGCGGCGGGCGCCCGCCGAGGGGACTGCCGGGAACACGCGCGGCGCCGTGTATCCGGCCTCGGCGAAGGCGTCGGCGATCGACTTCGTGACGGTGTCGGCGTCGTCCGCCTCCACCAGGACGATCGCGGAGCCGCCGAAGCCGCCGCCCGTCATCCGGGCGCCGACCGCGCCGGAGGTCATGGCCGTGCCGACGACCAGGTCGAGCTCCGGGCAGGAGATCCGCAGGTCGTCGCGGAGCGATACGTGACCCTGGACGAGGATCGGGCCGATGGCGCGCACGTCGCCCGCGTCGAGCAGCTCGATGACGCGCTCGACGCGGTGGTCGTCGGTGACGATGTGGCGGACGTAGCGGACGACCTTCTCGTCGACCCCGGCCATCTCCAACTCCGCGACGGACCGGCCCAGTTCGGCGTACGGCACGTCGCGCAGGTGGGAGACGCCGAGGACGCGGGCACCCTCCTCGCAGCCCGCGCGGCGCTCCGCGTACGCGCCGTCGCCCAGCTCGTGCTTGACGCGGGTGTCGACGACGAGGAGCTGGAGGCCGTGCGCCGCCAGGTCGAAGGGGACCTGGCGGATCGACAGGTCGCGGCAGTCGAGGTGCAGGGCGTGACCCTCGGTGGCGCAGGACGAGGCCATCTGGTCCATGACGCCGCACGGCACGCCGACGAAGGCGTTCTCCGCACGCTGGGCGAGGACCGCCAACTCGGCGCCGGTGAGCCCGAGTTCGTACAGGTCGTTCATCGCGTACGCCGTCACGACCTCGAGGGCCGCCGACGAGGACAGGCCCGCGCCGGTCGGGACCGTGGAGGCGAGGTGGATGTCGGCGCCGCCCACCGTGTGGCCCGCGTCGCGCAGCGCCCAGACGACGCCCGCCGGGTAGGCGGCCCAGCCGCCCTGCCCGTACTTCGAAAGGGGCGCCAGGTCGTCGACGCGCAGTTCCACGACCGGGGCGTCGATGTCGGCGGAGTGCAGGCGAAGGACGCCGTCCTCGCGCCGGGCCACCGCGGCGACCGCGGTGTGCGGCAGCGCGAGCGGCATGACGAAGCCCTCGTTGAAGTCGGTGTACTCGCCGATGAGGTTGACGCGGCCGGGGGCCGCCCAGACTCCGGCGGGCTCGTACCCGAACAGGTCGTTGAACTGCGTGGCGACGGACATCAGTTGGCTACCTGACCCTCGTAGTGACTGCTGCTACTACTGCTGCTGCTCGCGGGCCTGGGCGAACGTCCAGGCGTCGGCGACGATGCCCGCGAGGTCCGCGCGGGACGGGTTCCAGCCGAGGCGCTCGCGCGCGGTGCCGGCGGAGGCGACGAGGACGGCGGGGTCGCCGCCGCGGCGCGGGGCGACGACCTCGGGGATCGGGTGCCCGGTGACCCGGCGGACGGTCTCGATGACCTCGCGGACGGAGAAGCCGTTGCCGTTGCCGAGGTTGCAGATGAGGTGCTCGCCGGGCTGTGCGGCCTCGACGGCGAGGAGGTGGGCCTCGGCGAGGTCGGCGACGTGGATGTAGTCGCGGACGCAGGTGCCGTCGGCCGTCGGGTAGTCGTCGCCGAAGACGTTGATCGCCTCGCGCCTGCCCTGGGCGACCTGGAGGACGAGCGGGATGAGGTGCGACTCGGGGTCGTGCCGCTCGCCGCAGTCGCCGTACGCGCCCGCGACGTTGAAGTACCGAAGGGACACGGCGGCCAGCCCGTGCGCGGTCGCCTCACCGGTGATCATGTGGTCGACGGCGAGCTTCGAGGCGCCGTACGGGGAGGTGGGCGCGGTCGGGTCGGTCTCGGTGATCGGGGTGTTCACCGGCTCGCCGTAGGTGGCGGCGGTCGAGGAGAAGACCAGCTTGCGGACGTCCGCGGCGCGCATCGCGGCGAGCAGCTCCATGGTGCCGCCGACGTTGTTCGCCCAGTACTTCTCGGGCTTCACGACGGACTCGCCGACCTGTGAGAACGCGGCGAAGTGCAGCACCGCGTCGTACGAGGAGTCGAGCCACTTGCCCGCGTCGCGGATGTCGCCCTCGATGAAGGCGGCGCCCGCGGGCACGCCCTCGCGGAAGCCGGTGGAGAGGTTGTCGAGGACGACGACCTCGTGGTCCGCCTCAAGAAGGTGCTGGGCGACGACGGAGCCGACGTATCCCGCACCACCCGTGACCAGGTACTTACCCATTACTCGCTCGCTACCTCTCGCAGTCGCTCGGCCGCGGTCTCCGGCGGCACGTCGTTGATGAACACACTCATGCCGGACTCGGAACCCGCGAGAAACTTCAGCTTGCCGGAAGTGCGGCGGATGGTGAAAAGCTCGAGGTGCAGCGCGAAGTCATCGCGGTTGACGCCCTCGAACTCGTCCAGCGAGCCGAACGGGGCCTGGTGCCAGGCCGCGATGTACGGCGTCACCGGCTGGTCCGCACCGAAGATCCGGTCGAAGCGCCTCAAGAGTTCCAGATAAATCTTGGGGAACTCTGTGCGCGCGTCCTCGTCGAGCGCGAGCAGGTCGGGAACCTGGCGCTTGGGGTAGAGGTGCACCTCGTAGGGCCAGTGCGCGGCGTAGGGCACGAAGGCCACCCAGTGCTCGCCGTCGATGACGACCCGGGAGCCGTCCGCCACCTCCTTCTCGACGACGTCGGCGAAGAGGTTGCGGCCGCCGGTCTGCTCCTTGTGCTCGGCGGCGTTGCGCAGCATCAGGGCCGTGCGCGGCGTGGTGAAGGGGTAGGCGTAGATCTGGCCGTGCGGGTGGCCGAGGGTGACGCCGATCTCGGCGCCGCGGTTCTCGAAGCAGAAGACCTGCTCGACGGAGTCGAGGTGGGAGAGCTCGGCGGTGCGGTCCGTCCACGCGTCGAGGACCAGGCCGGCCTGTTCCTCGGTGAGGTCCGCGAAGGACTTGTCGTGGTCGGACGTGAAGCACACGACCTCGCAGCGGCCCGAGTCCCCGGCGAGCGAGGGGAAGCGGTTCTCGAAGACCACCACGTCGTACGAGGAGTCGGGGATCTCGCTCAGCCGCTCGCCCTCGGAGGGGCACAGCGGGCACTCGTCGGCCGGCGGGTGGTAGGTGCGGCCCTGGCGGTGCGAGGCGATCGCCACGGAGTCGCCGAGCAGCGGGTCGCGGCGCACCTCGGACGTGGTGACCGTGGGGTCGAGGGGGCGGCGGTCGGCCGCCTCTCGGACGACGTCGTCGCGCGAGTCGTAGTAGATGAGCTCACGACCGTCGGCGAGCCGGGTCGACGTCTTCTTCACGTCCGATGCTCCTCATCACACCAACCAAACAGAACCAAACACAACAAAGCATAAGGCAACAGCGACGTCAAGGGTGCGGCCGGGCGAGGCTCTGTGCGCTTTCTGTGCTCTCGCGAGCACTCCGGGCGAGGCCTCGATCACAATCCAACAAAGAACATCATGCGAACTGTTCACTTATTGAAGCCGGAGGCGTAGGTTCCGGACTGTTTCAGTTCGCGCAACGAAGCGAGATTCCTCCATGCTGTCCCCCACAACAACCCTGGCCGAGGGGCTCCGGCTGCCCACCAATGGCCTCGACTACGCGATCATGGCGATCTACTTCGTCGTGGTGCTGGGCATCGGCTTCGCCGCTCGCCGGTCCGTGAAGACCAGCCTCGACTTCTTCCTGTCGGGGCGCTCCCTGCCCGCCTGGGTCACCGGTCTCGCGTTCGTCGCCGCGAACCTGGGCGCCACCGAGCTCCTCGGCATGGCGGCGAACGGGGCGCAGTACGGCCTCTACACCGTGCACTGGTACTGGATCGGCGCCATCCCCGCCATGGTCTTCCTCGGCCTGGTGATGATGCCCTTCTACTACTCGTCGAAGGTGCGCTCCGTCCCGGAGTTCCTGCTGCACCGCTTCGGACCCTCGTCCCACCTGCTCTCCTCGATCATCTTCGCCGTCTCCTCGGTGCTGATCGCGGGCGTCAACCTGTACGCGATGGCCCTGGTGCTCCAGGCGCTGCTCGGCTGGCCGCAGTGGGTGGCGATCGTCATCGCCGGCCTCTTCGTCCTCGCGTACATCACGATCGGCGGCCTGTCGTCGGCGATCTACAACGAAGTGCTCCAGTTCTTCGTGATCCTCGCCGCGCTGATCCCGCTGACGATCGTCGGCCTCAAGCGCGTCGGTGGCTGGGACGGCATCTCCGACTCGCTGACCAGCTCGCACGGTGACTCGTTCATGACGGCGTGGCAGGGCACGGGCATCGGCGACGCCAACCCGCTCGGTGCCAACTGGCTGACCCTCGTGCTCGGCCTCGGCTTCGTGATGAGCTTCGGCTACTGGACGACGAACTTCGCCGAGGTGCAGCGCGCGCTGTCCGCGAAGAACCTCTCCGCCGCCAAGCGCACGCCGCTGATCGCCGCGTTCCCGAAGATCCTCATCCCGATGGTCGTCGTGATCCCCGGTCTGATCGCCCTGGTCATGGAGCCGTCCATCGGCAAGTCCGCGGACGGCCTCCAGTACAACGACGCCATCCCGGTCCTCATGCGCGACCTGCTCCCCAACGGTGTCCTCGGCATCGCGGTGACGGGCCTGCTCGCCGCCTTCATGGCGGGCATGGCGGCCAACGTCTCGTCCTTCAACACGGTGTTCACCAACGACATCTGGGCCGCGTACATCAAGAAGGGCCGGAGCGACCGGCACTACCTGGCGACCGGCCGCGTCGTCACCGCCGTCGGCGTCGTGATCGGCATGGGCACCGCGTTCATCGCGGGCAGCTTCAGCAACATCATGAACTACCTGCAGACGCTGTTCTCGTTCTTCAACGTCCCGCTGTTCGTGGTCTTCATCATCGGCATGTTCTGGAAGCGCACGACGCCCGCCGCCGGTTTCTGGGGGCTGCTCACGGGCACCGTGGCTGCGATGGTGAACTACTTCTGGTTCTACAAGCAGGGCGTCATCTCGATCCCCTCGGACCAGGGCGCCAACTTCGTCTCGTCGATCGTCGCGTTCGTGGTCGGCGCCGTGGTGATGTTCGTGGTCACGCTCTGCACCAAGTCCAAGCCCGCCGAGGAGCTGGCCGGTCTCGTGTACGGCACGAAGTCGCCGGGCATGGAGGAGCCGCCGGCCGAGGGTGACGACGCCTGGTACCGCAAGCCGGCCCTGCTGGGCTGGGGAGCGATCATCCTCGCCACCATCTGCTACATCCCGTTCTCCTTCTGAGGTCCGAGGTAACACGACATGAGCGACGAAATGAACCAGCACGTCGAGGAAGTGAAGGAGCTCGAGGCCAAGTCGGCGACGGCCGCCCGCCTCTTCGACGTGCGACGCATCATCGGCGGCCTCTTCGTGGTGTACGGCGTGATCGTCACGATCGCCGGCTTCACGGCGTCCGACGCCGACCTCAAGAAGGCCCAGGACATCAACATCAACCTGTGGACCGGCATCGGCATGCTGCTCCTCGGCCTCTTCTTCCTGATCTGGATGAAGCTGCGCCCCACGGTCCCGCCGACGGCGGAGGAACTGGCGGAGGCATCCGAGTAGCACCGCCCACCCCGTGAAACCGGGGCCGGAGCCCACCACTTGGGAGAGCGGTGGGGCTCCGGCCCTTCGCATGCCGTGGGCCGCACCGCACAACGCACAAGGCCCGCCCCGCCTGAGCGGAACGGGCCTTGATTGCTGGAGCGCCGGGCAGGCCTTGCACCTGCATTTCCCCGCAGGAAGCGGGGCGTCTTTCCTTGGACCACCAACGCGTGGTCGTTCACCGCGAGTTGCGGTGACCAACAAGATCAACTGTAGCTCAGGACTCGGGTTCTGGCGAGCCCACCGGGCCCGCCCGGTCCAGCAGGCCCGTGCGGGCCGCCAGCGCCGCCGCCTCCAGGCGGGAGCCGACGCCCAGCTTCATCAGGACGCGCTGGACGTGCGTACGGGCCGTGGACGGGGCGATGCCCATGCCCGCCGCGATCAGCCGGGTGTCCTCGCCGTCCGCGACCCGCACCAGGACCTCGACCTCGCGCGGCGTGAGCATCTGGAGCAGCCGCTGCCCCTCGTCGTCCGGCTGGGCCGCCGGGTTGAGCAGTTCCCCGAACGCGCCCTGGAGCAGCGCCGGGGCGACCGCCGCCTCCCCCGCCCGCGCCTTCATCAGCGCGCGCTCGACGCCCTCTATGCGCTCGTCGTGCCGTACGTAGCCGGAGGCGCCCGCCGCGAAGGCCGACGCGATGCCTCTCGGCGAGGGGACGGGGCCGAGCACCACCACGGCCACCTGCGGGCGCTCGCGCTTGATGCGGACGACCGGGTCGAAGGTGCCCGGCTCCGCCGGGGTCGCCGTGCCCAGGAGGCAGACCTCGGGCGCCCGCGAGATGACCAGGTCCGCCGCTCCGGCCGCCGGTGCGGCCGCCGCGAGCACCCGGTGCCCGCGCAGCTTCAGGGCCGAGGCCAACGCCTCGGCCAGCAGTCGGTGGTCATCGACCACCATCAGCCGCACTCCCATCGGGCCAACCCCCCAATCGACCCCGGGAGTCTCCTCCAACCCCCGGGCCCCCCAAGGACAGGCGAGCCCCCCGACTCCCCGTCCTCCTTCATCCCCCGGAAGCTACACGCTTGTTCGAGGTTGCGCGCCCCCTACCGGCCAGAAGCGGCCCTGAATGCTGAAATCCAGTGCATTGAGGGATGTTTGGGGGTACAGGAACGCAAAGCCAGCACCAAGCGCCCTTCGTTCAGGGCGACTTCGCGACCGTTTTCAGCCGGTGCCGAAACCGATCGCCGTGTACCGCTTGTCGCCGTCCGCGTAGGGCTCGCCGATCAGGGGCTGGCCGAGGAACAGTCTGCCCCGGGAATAGCGGAGTTCGGAATTCGAGCGGCCCGGCGCGATGCCGTTGATCATGTCCCGGACCTCGCGCGTCGCCGGCGTCTCCACCAACGTCGACCGCTTCAGGGTGCGGGGGTCGATCGTGACGATCCGGCTGCCCTTGTCGGCGGACCCCGTCGTGAACGCCAGGACGTTCCCGCCGTCCATGCGCACCGGGAAGATGTCGGGGTGGTCGCCTCCGGTGACGCGGTCGCCCGTGCGTTTGCCCGTCTCCAGGGAGTAGGACACGATCTCGTTGGCCGGGCCCGCGCCGCCTTCGCTCTCGTGCGGGCGGGTCGCGAAGTAGATCCGCCCGTCGCCGACGGTGACCTTCGCGCAGCCCTCGGTCTTGCCGACCTCGCAGCCGAAGTCGTACTTCTTGGGGTCGACGGCGAACCTGCTCGCGAGGCGGCCCCGGCCGTCCAGGGCGAAGACGTCGGTGATGGTGCCCGCCGCGTCGGTTCCCCTGCCCACGCCGAAGACGACCGGCTTGGTGGACAGGACCTTCACGTAGGCGAGGCCCTTCGCGAGCTTGTACGACCACCTGGGCTGGCCCGTCACCGGGTCCAGGAGCTGGACGTCGTACGTCGCGTGCTCGCCGTAGGTGCCGCACTTGCGGACCGTCACGAGCTGGGCGCCGCCGTGGTAGCCGAGGTCCTGGCACTCCCCCGTGTCGGGCTGCCACAGGATGCGGCCCGTCTTGACGTCGAAGGCGGCGCCGCCGTCGAGGCCGCCGCCCGCCGCGAGCGTGTTGCCCGTCAGGGACAGCTCCTCGAAGATCCGCCGGTTCGAGCCCTGGCCCAGGCTCTGCGTCCAGCGCTCTTTACCCGTGTTGACGTCGAAGACCGTGATCTGGCTGCACGGCTTGTGGTCGCCGTTCGCGTTCCGCTTGCCCGCCTCGCTGACCACGGCCGCGAGCGCGCCGTCGGTGACCGTGTCCGTCCCCGCGCACGTCTGCCCCGACAGCGGGAGGGTCCAGGTCTTCCTGCCGCTCGCGGCGTCGTACCCGACGAGCTGGTTCACGCCCGCCTTGGCGTACGTCTCGTCGGTCAGCCAGGAGCCCTGGACGCTGTCCACCTGCCGCTTCGCCACCTTCGGCGCGGGCAGCCGCAGCGTCACCTTCGCCGACGGGTCGGCCGGGGCCCGCTCCGCCACGGGACCCTCGAAGCCGTCGCCGCCCTTGTCGCCCGTGGCGCCCGCACCCGGGCCGTCGCCCGACCGCGTCACGTAGAGGAAGCCACCGCCGACGATCAGCGCGAGGGCGGCGACCGCGGCGCCGATGACGAGCGCGAGCGGCGGCACCTTCTTGCGGGTGGGCGGCCTCGGGGGGCCGTACTGGGGCTGCTCGTACGGCTGTTGGAGCGCCAGCCGGGCGCGGGCCTCGGGCGGGAGCGGGGTGCGCAGGGTGCCGTAACCGGGGGCGGTGTACGGCGGCATGGGCGGTGGGGCGCCGAATTCGCCCTGCGGGGACGGGGGTTCGTTCGGCGGGCGGGGCGGGGGTGGCTGGGTCATGACCTGGGTACCTCGGGGACGTTGAGTTTCGGCAAGGCCAGTCGCCGTGGGCCGGATCGCACGTTCTCGTCCCGGCGGCCCTTTTCTATCACTCGCGTCTGTCACGCGCGGCCGACAGCCGACGGGCCGGCCCTTCCCCGTACCCAGGGGAGGACCGGCCCGCGGTGCGCTGCGCTACGCGTCCTCGGCCAGCTCCAGCCAGCGCATCTCCAACTCCTCGCGCTGCGCGACCAGATCACGCAGCTCCGCGTCGAGCTTCGCGACCTTCCCGAAGTCGGTGGCGTTGTCCGCGATCTGCGTGTGCAGCTTGGCCTCCTTCTCGGAGATCTTGTCCATCTGCCGCTCGACCTTCTGGAGTTCCTTCTTCGCGGCCCGCGCATCGGCCGCGGAGGGGCCCGCCTTCTCGGCCGCGGCGGGGGCGGCCGCGGGGGCGGGGGACGCGGCCTCGATCATCCGCTGCCTGCGCTCCAGGTACTCGTCGACGCCGCGCGGCAGCATCCGCAGCGTGGCGTCGCCGAGCAGGGCGTACGTGTTGTCGGTGGTGCGCTCCAGGAAGAACCGGTCGTGGGAGATCACGACCATCGAGCCGGGCCACCCGTCGAGCAGGTCCTCCAGCTGCGTGAGCGTCTCGATGTCCAGGTCGTTCGTCGGCTCGTCGAGGAACAGCACGTTCGGCTCGTCCATGAGCAGGCGCAGGATCTGCAGCCGGCGCCGCTCGCCGCCGGACAGGTCGCCGACCGGCGTCCACTGCTTGTCCTTCGCGAAGCCGAACTGCTCGCACAGCTGGCCCGCGGTCATCTCGCGGCCCTTGCCGAGGTCGACGCGGTCACGGACCTGCTGGACGGCCTCCAGTACGCGGAGTGTGGCCGGGAGTTCGGTGACGTCCTGCGAGAGGTACGCGAGCCGGACCGTCTTGCCGACGACGATCTTCCCCGCCTCGGGCTGTACGTCGCCCTGGCTGCGGGCCGCCTCGTCGAGGGCGCGCAGCAGGGACGTCTTGCCCGCGCCGTTCACACCGACCAGGCCGACGCGGTCGCCGGGGCCGAGCTGCCAGGTCAGGTGCTTGAGCAGCACCTTCGGGCCCGCGGTGACCGTCACGTCCTCCAGGTCGAAGACGGTCTTGCCGAGGCGGGCGTTCGCGAACTTCATCAGCTCGCTCTTGTCGCGCGGCTCGGGCACGTCCGCGATCAGCTCATTGGCGGCCTCGATGCGGTAGCGCGGCTTGGAGGTGCGGGCGGGGGCGCCGCGGCGCAGCCAGGCCAGCTCCTTGCGCATCAGGTTCTGCCGCTTGGCCTCCTCGGTCGCGGCGATCCGCTCCCGCTCGGCGCGCGCGAACACGTAGTCGCTGTAGCCGCCCTCGTACTCGTAGACGTCGCCCTTCTGCACGTCCCACATGCGGGTGCAGACCTGGTCGAGGAACCAGCGGTCGTGCGTGACGCAGACGAGGGCGGAGCGGCGGGCCCGCAGGTGCTGGGCGAGCCAGGCGATGCCCTCGACGTCGAGGTGGTTCGTCGGCTCGTCGAGGACGATCAGGTCCTGTTCGGCGATGAGGAGCTTGGCGAGCGCGATACGGCGCCGCTCGCCGCCGGAGAGGGGGCCGATCACGGTGTCCAGGCCCTGCGGGAAGCCCGGCAGGTCGAGGCCGCCGAAGAGGCCCGTCAGTACGTCGCGGATCTTGGCGCTGCCCGCCCACTCGTGGTCGGCCATGTCGCCGATGACCTCGTGGCGGACGGTGGCCTTCGGGTCGAGCGAATCGTGCTGGGTGAGCACGCCCAGGTGCAGGCCGCCGCTGTGGGTGACGCGGCCGGTGTCCGCCTCCTCCAGCTTGGCGAGCATCCGGATGAGGGTGGTCTTGCCGTCTCCGTTGCGTCCCACGACGCCGATCCGGTCGCCCTCCTGTACGCCGAGGGAGACGCCGTCGAGGAGGGCACGGGTGCCGTAGACCTTCGAGACGTTCTCGACGTTGACCAGATTGACTGCCATTACGCTCCGCTCCGGGTGGGTGGGCCAGTCTTCCAGCGTAGTCGGCTCGCCGATGGTGCCGGTCCCGCCCCGGGCCCCGCGGGCACTCGTCCTGGAGCGGGGCTGCTTCTGCCGAACCGGCGTTGCGGCCTCGGGGCTCCGCGGGCTCTCGTCCAAGAGCGGGGCTGATTCTGCCGAACCGGCGTTACGGCCACGGGGCTCCGCCCCGGACCCCGCTGCTCAAACGCCGCAGGGGCTTGAGCGGCCCACCCGTCGCAGGGGCCTGATGTGCCCGCCCGCCACAGGGGTTCAAGTTGGCCCGCCGCCCCGCGGGCAATCGCCCGGGCACCCGCCCATCTCCCACCCACCCGCCCCCTCCGGGGGCGTCGGCCCCACGGGGCACCGCTGCCAGGCCCGGCTCCCCGGCCCGTTGCGGCCGGCCGCAACCGCCTAGGACGGGCCGCCGCAGACCCGGCCCCCACCCGCGACAGCCAACCGCCACCGCCTCGGGCAATCCGCCACCCATTGCGGCCGTCCGTCCCGACTTGGGCAATCCGCCGCCGGAACGCCTCCTCACCTGCGGCGGCCGGCCGCCCCGCCTTGGGTCTCCCGTCGTCGGAACGGCTCCCCACCCGGGACGGCGGGTGCCGCCCCGCCTTGGGCAATCTGCCGCCTGGGGCGGCAGGGTGGGCAAGGCGGCCCCCGGTGCCGCGCAACGACAGCAGGGGCCCCGGCCACGGCCCAGGTCAGGAACCACGGTGCCGCGCAACAGAGGCCGCAGGGGCCGGTCCCGGTACCGCGAAGGGACCCGGTGCCGCGGAGGGCCCGGTGCCGCGCAACGAGGGCCTCGGGTCAGAGGAGGGTGGCTCCCGGCGCGGGGGACGGGGCCACGTGGGCCGTGCGGCAGACGCCGGCGCCGGTCAGCGCCGTCGCAACCGCTCGGGCCGAGGCCTCGTCCGGCGTGAGGAAGGCCGTCGTCGGGCCCGAGCCGGAGACCAGTGCGGCGAGTGCGCCCGCCGCCGTACCGGCCGCGAGGGTGTCCTTCAGGGACGGGAAGAGGGAGAGGGCCGCGGGCTGGAGGTCGTTGGTGACCGTGGCCGCGAGGGCCTCGACGTCGCCGGTGCGCAGCGCCTCCAGGAGGGCGGGCGCGGCGACGGGCTCGGGGGCGTCGGGGCTGAGGCGGTCGAACTCGCGGTAGACGGCCGGCGTGGACAGCCCGCCGTCCGCGGCCGCGAACACCCACCAGAACTGCCCGGCCACGTCGAGGGGTTCGAGCTTCTCGCCCCGCCCCGTACCGAGCGCCGCCCCGCCGACCAGGCTGAACGGCACATCGCTGCCCAGCCCGGCGCAGATGTCGAGGAGTTCCGCGCGGGACGCGTTCGTGCCCCAGAGCGCGTCGCAGGCGACCAGCGCGCCCGCCGCGTCCGCGGAGCCGCCCGCCATGCCGCCGGCGACGGGGATGTCCTTGGCGATGTGGATACGGACGTCGGGGGCGATGCCGTACCTGCGCCCCAGCTCGATGGCCGCGCGTGCCGCCAGGTTCGTACGGTCCAGGGGGACCTGGTCGGAGCCGGGGCCCGTGCAGGTGAGGGCGAAGGAGTCCGCCGCCGACACCGTCACCTCGTCGTAGAGGCCGACGGCGAGGAAGACGTTCGCCAGGTCGTGGAAGCCGTCCGGGCGGGCGCCGCCGACCGCGAGCTGGACGTTGACCTTGGCGGGTACGCGTACGGTCACCGATGTCGCTGTCACTGCTGCTTGGCCTCCGCGATGCGGGCGAACTCGTGGACGGTGAGCGCCTCACCGCGCGCCTGCGGAGAGACGCCCGCCGCGACCAGCGCCTCCTCGGCGGCCTGCGCCGAACCCGCCCACCCGGCGAGCGCCGCGCGCAGCGTCTTGCGGCGCTGGGCGAAGGCGGCGTCAACGACCGCGAAGACCTCCTGGCGGGACGCGGTGGTGGGGATCGGCTCGGTGCGGCGCACGAGGGAGACGAGGCCGGAGTCGACGTTCGGGGCGGGCCAGAAGACGTTGCGGCCGATCCGGCCGGCGAGCTTGACCTCCGCGTACCAGTTGGCCTTCACGGACGGGACGCCGTAGACGCGGGAGCCGGGCCCGGCGGCGAGCCGGTCGGCGACCTCGGCCTGCACCATCACGAGGGTCCGCTCGATGGTCGGGAAGCTCTCGAGCATGTGGAGCAGGACGGGGACCGCGACGTTGTACGGGAGGTTCGCGACGAGGGCCGTGGGCTCGGGGCCCGGCAGGTGCGTGACCTGCATCGCGTCCATGTTGACGAGGTCGAAGGAGTCCTTCTTGGCCGGGAGGCGGGCCGCGATGGTGGCGGGCAGGGCCGAGGCCAGTACGTCGTCGATCTCGACGGCCGTGACGTGGCGCGCCGCTTCGAGGAGGGCGAGGGTGAGCGAGCCGAGGCCGGGTCCCACCTCTACGACGGCGTCGTCCTCGGTCACGTCCGCGGTGCGGACGATGCGGCGGACGGTGTTGGCGTCGATCACGAAGTTCTGGCCGCGTTGCTTGGTCGGCCGGACGTTCAGTGCCGCGGCGAGTTCGCGGATGTCCGCGGCGCCGAGGAGGGGGCCCTGGGGGTCACTGGTGCTCACCGTTCAAGGGTAGCCGGGCCTTTCGCCTCTGCGGCGCGGCGCCGGGGCCTCGCGGCTGGGGCCGTGCCACTCGTTGCGCGGCACCGTGGTTCCTGGCCTCAGCCGTGGCCGGGGCCCCTGTTGTCGTTGCGCTGCACCGGGCGCCGCCTTGCCCACCCTGCCGCCCAAGGCGGCAGATTGCCCAAGTCGGTGGCGGCCGACCGCAAGGGGTGGGGAGCCGTTCCGGCGGCAGATTGCCCAAGTCGGTGGCGGCCGACCGTCGCGGGTGGGTGCCCGTGCCGGCGGCAGATTGCCCAAGTCGGTGGCGGCCGACCGCAAGGGGTGGGGAGCCGTTCCGGCGGTGGATTGCCCAAGTCGGTGGCGGTCGACCGTCGCGGGTGGGGAGGCGTGATGGGCAGCGGAATACCCAAGGCGGCGGTCGACCGTCGCGGGCCGGGGAGCCGGGCCTGGCAACGGCTCGCCCCAGGTGGTGGCGGCACCCCGCGAGGCCGACGCCCCCGGAGGGGGCGGGTGGGTGGGAGATGGGCGGGCGCCGGGCGATTGCCCGCGGGGCGGCAGGCCAACTTGAACCCCTGTGGCGGGCAGGCACATCAGGCCCCTGCGACGCGCGGGCACATCAGGCCCCTGCGCCGGATGGGCACATCAAGCCCCGCCGGCGATTGAGGCGCGGGGTCCGGGGCGGAGCCCCGAGGCCGTAACGCCGGGACGGCAGAACCCGCCCCGAGGCCGCATCCACGGCGCCGCTACAAACGGGAACCGCAATGGGGCCACGGCGTCGCGCCCCGGCTGACGTACAACCGCTTCGCGCGGAGCGTCTGCTCTGCCGCGGGGGCGTCCTGGGGGCGGCCCGAGCCGCCGAGACTCTGCCACGTCTGGGTGTCGAACTGGTAGAGGCCCCCGTACGTACCGGTCGCGTCCGTGGCGTTCGGGCGGCCGCCCGATTCGCATGCCGCGAGCCCCGCCCAGTTGAGCGAGTCCGCCCCGGCCACGGACGTCGGCATCGGCTTCGTACCGACCCTGACCTGCTGCGTCCGCGGCTCCCGTACGATCTCCTGCCGCACACGGCGCGGCTTCATCCGGACCCCGTTGACGGTGCGCACCGAGTACGTGACCCGCTTCATGCCGGGCTCACCGGCCCGCGTGACGACCTCGGTGCCCTGGAACTGCGAGGCGTCGTCCGTGCGCTCGGTCGCGTACGGGATCGGCTCCTCGCGGACCTCCTTCTCGCCCGTCACCCGCATCACCGTGATGACCTGCCCGTCGCGCGGGAAGCTGCTCTGCGGCACCGACGTGGTGTCCTGCCCGCGCAGCGTGATGCCCGCGTCCTCGACGGCCTCGCCGACGGTCGCCGCGTTCGTGCGGATGGTGCGGCGGTTGCCGTCGGCCATGATCGTGACGCTGCGCTCGGTGCGGACGTCGAGGTCGAGGCCGTGGCGGGCGATGCGCTGGGAGCGGGAGGCGGAGACGTACGCGCCCTCGGCCCGCACGCCGAGCTGCCTGAGCGCCCCGTGCACGGTCCGTGCCGTCGTCCACACCTCGCGGCGCTGCCCGTCGAGGGTGAGCCTGACGGGCCGCCCGAAGTGGACGGCGACCTCGTCCCCGCTGGTCAGTTCGGCCCCCTCGCCGGGCGCCACGACATCGTGGTCGCCGACGTCCACGCCCTCGTCGGCGAGGAGTTCGGTGACGTCGTCGGCGAAGGTGTGCAGGGTGCGTTCCTTGCCGTCGACGCTGAGGTGGATCGCCTTGTCGTCGGCCACGAACGCGGACGTGCCGCCCGCGAGGAACGCGACGACGAGGGCCTGCGGCAGCAGCCTGCGCAGCGATTCCGGGCGCTGCGCCACCTTCTTGCGGCGTGCGGCGCGCCGGGCGGCGGCCCGCCCGCCGGTCGGCGCCGGGGCGAGGACCTCGGTCTCCGCCTCGGGGCTCCGGTACGGCTCGTACCGCTCGTACGTCTCCTGCGGCGTAATGCTCACGACGACGCTCCAGGCACTCACGGGTTCCGCCCCCGGGGAGGGGCGGATCGGGCGAGCAGAACCTAGCGGAGCGTTCGTCACCCTCCAAAGCCACGCGACTACTCTGCGTGGCGACTTTGCCCGGAGGTGACCGGACGCGAGCGCCCGTGACCGTTATCGCTCAGTAATCGAAGGCGCGCGCGGTGTTGGCGGAGACCGACGTCGCGAGGGCTTCCTCCGTGACGCCCTTGACCTTGGCCATGGCCCGCAGCGTGACCGGAATGAGATACGGGGCGTTAGGCCGACCGCGGTACGGGGCGGGCGTCAGGAACGGCGCGTCCGTCTCGACGAGGACCAGTTCGAGCGGGGCCACGGCGAGGGCGTCGCGCAGCGGCTGCGCGTTCTTGAACGTCACGTTCCCCGCGAACGACATGAAGTAGCCGTTCTCCGCGCAGATTTGGGCCATGTCCGCGTCACCGGAGTAGCAGTGGAAGACGGTGCGCTCGGGCGCGCCCTCCTCCTTGAGGACGCGTAGCACATCGTCGTGCGCCTCGCGGTCGTGGATGACGAGCGCCTTGCCGTGCCGCTTGGCGATCTCGATGTGCGCGCGAAAGGACTTCTCCTGGGCGGCCTTGCCCTCGGGTCCTGTACGGAAGTAGTCGAGGCCGGTCTCGCCGACGCCCTTCACGTGCGTCAGGGCGGCGAGCCGGTCGATCTCGGCGAGCGCCTCGTCGAGCCCGGCGTCGCCGAGCGGCTCGCGCGCGCCCTGCCGGGACCAGCCGTCGGGGTCGCCGTGCACGATGCGCGGCGCCTCGTTGGGGTGCAGGGCGACGGTCGCGTGCACGCGCGCGTGCTCCTCGGCGACGGAGGCCGCCCACCGCGAGCCCGCGAGGTCGCAGCCCACCTGGACGACCGTGGTCACCCCCACCGACGCCGCCTTGGCGAGCGCCCCCTCCACGCTGCCCTCCTGCATGTCCAGGTGGGTGTGGGAGTCGGCGACCTCGACCTCGAGGGGCGCCGGCAGCGGCGGCGGGGTGACGTCCTTGGTGCTTGGGCTCATGCCCCCGATCCTACGAAGCCGGTGTCACTCGTCCCGCTTGTGGTGGCTGAAGGGGTGCAGCAGGTCCGACAGGTGCCAGTGGTGCCCCTCGCGCTCCGCCGCGTCCGGCTCCGGCATCTCCACGGGGCCCGCCTGCGGCGTGCGGTGCTGCTGCAGCGCGTCATGGGCGGAGGAGACCCGGCCCGAGCGCATGATGCGCACGACATGGCCCCCGCAGTTCAGGCACGTGGGCCGGGTCAGTGGCGACGGCACCCGCTCGCCCTTGACCACGTACATCACGAACTCCGCACCCTCCCCGTCGACGTGGTGCTCGATCTCGTAGGACTGCTCCCAGCCGTGCCCGCACCGCATGCAGGCGAACGCGTACGCCTCGTGAACGACGGATGTCGCCGCGCTGCGATTGGGCGCCGGGGGCGTCTGTGCACCAATGGCTGTCTTGGAGACTGCGAACTCGCTCATGCCAGCTCCTCTTGCCCGCTGGACAAACGCTGCTCTTCAGCAGCGTGGGGACGGGTGCGTCCCCTTCAACCAGTGGACGCCTCCGCTGGGCCGAGCGCAAAAGCCCTGTCGACTATTGGATCCGATTTGGTCTTTCCCTGCCGAAACGGGCCGGGCGCGCGGTCTTCGCTTTGCTTTTCAGGTTAGCCCTTTACGCCCCTATGGGGTGGTCCGCGCCGCATTCTTTGCCGCCACCACGGCATCGAACACCTCGCGCTTGGGCAGCCCGGCGTCGGCGGCGACCGCGGCGATCGCCTCCTTGCGCCGCTCCCCGGCCTCCTCCCGCACGCGCACCCTGCGCACCAGCTCATCGGGGGTGAGGTCGTCGGCGGACTTCTCCGGCGCGCCCTCGACGACGACCGTGATCTCGCCCCGTACGCCCTCGGCGGCCCACTCGGCGAGCTCCTTCAGGGCGCCGCGCTTCACTTCCTCGTACGTCTTGGTGAGCTCGCGGCACACGGCGGCGCGGCGGTCCTCGCCGAAGGCCTCGGCCATCGCGGCGAGGGTGTCGTCGAGGCGGTGCGGGGCCTCGAAGTAGACGAGGGTGCGGCGCTCCTCGGCGACCTCCTTGAGGCGGGAGAGCCGCTCGCCCGCCTTGCGCGGCAGGAAGCCCTCGAAGCAGAAGCGGTCGACCGGGAGGCCGGAGAGCGCGAGGGCGGTCAGCACGGCGGAGGGACCCGGCACGGCCGTGACCCGGATGTCCCGCTCGACGGCGGCCGCGACCAGCCGGTAGCCGGGGTCGGACACGGACGGCATCCCCGCGTCCGTCACGAGCAGCACACGCGCCCCGCCGGCGAGCGCCTCGACGAGCTCCGGCGTGCGCGCCGATTCATTGCCCTCGAAGTACGACACGACACGCCCGCCGACCTGCACCCCGAGCGCCTGCGTGAGCCGCTTCATGCGCCGGGTGTCCTCGGCGGCGACGACATCGGCGGTGGCCAGCTCCTGGGCCAGGCGCGGCGGCGCGTCCGACACGTCACCGATCGGGGTGCCGGCGAGCACGAGGGTTCCGGGGGACGCGGGGGATTCTGCGGTTCCTGTCACGTTTCCAGTCTCGCAGGAGCGGGCGACACGACTCGCACAGTCGTGTTCCCTACGATGGCGCGCGTGACCAGTACCGCGTCGTCGTCCGGGGCGACTCCGACCAGCGCACCGACCGAGCAGGCCGCAAGCGTGGAGCCGCAGCAGTCGTCGTGGCTGCGCGGGCTGCGCAGGTACGGATACCGGGCGCAGGCCAGAAGCGGTGCCGTGGGCACGCGACTGGTGCCGCCGTTCCCGCCGCTCGGGGGCCGCCTGTGGGCGTCGTTCGGGCTGAGCCGGTTCTCCGCCGCGCAGGCGGAGCGGATCGTCGGCTGGGTGGGCCCGCTGCTCGTCACGCTCGTCGCGGGCCTGGCGCGGTTCTGGAACCTGGGCAGCCCGAAGGCCGTGATATTCGACGAGACGTACTACGCGAAGGACGCGTGGGCGCTCATCCACCGCGGCTTCGAGGTGAACTGGCCCAAGGACGCCAACGACAAGATCCTGGCCACGGGCGGAAACGTACCGATCCCGCACGACGCCTCGTACGTCGTGCATCCGCCGGTCGGCAAGTACGTCATCGGGATCGGCGAGTGGATGTTCGGGTTCGACCCGTTCGGCTGGCGGTTCATGACGGCGGTCCTCGGCACGCTGTGCGTGCTCATGATCTGCCGGATCGGCCGCCGCATCTTCCGCTCCACGTTCCTCGGCTGCCTGGCGGGCGCGCTGCTCGCCGTCGACGGGCTCGCGTTCGTGATGAGCCGCACCGCGCTGCTCGACTCGATCCTGGTCTTCTTCGTGGTGGCGGCGTTCTGCTGTCTGGTGCTCGACCGGGAGCGCACGCGCGGGCAGTTGGCCGCCGCGCTGCCCGTGGACGAGCACGGCCTGCCGCACCCGGACGCCGAGGTCGCGGAGACGCTGCGCCTCGGCTGGCGGCCGTGGCGGCTGCTCGCCGGGCTGTGCCTCGGGCTGGGCGCCGCGACGAAGTGGAACGGCTTCATCTTCCTGGCCGCGTTCGCGCTCATGTCGGTGCTGTGGGACGTGGGTTCGCGTCGCGTCGCGGGCGCCGAGCGCCCCTACCGCGCGGTGCTGAAGCGGGACGTCGTCCCGGCGTTCGTCTCGACGGTCCCGGTCGCCATCGCCACGTACGTGCTGTCCTGGCTCGGCTGGATCCTCTCCCCCTCCGACGGCTCCGGCGGCTACTTCCGCAACTGGGCGGCGACGGACGGCAAGGGCGGCAGCTTCACCTGGCTGCCGGACTGGGTGCGCAGCCTGTGGCACTACGAGCACGAGGTGTGGAACTTCAACACCACGCTCAGCTCGCCGCACACCTACCAGTCCAACCCGTGGAGCTGGATGGTCGACGGCCGCCCCGTCTCGTACTTCTACGAGTCGCCGAAGCCGGGCGCGCAGGGCTGCCCCGCCGACGCCGCCGACACCGCCGAGAAGTGCGCCCGCGAGGTCCTCGCCCTCGGCACGCCGCTGCTGTGGTGGGCGGCCTGCTTCGCGCTCCTGTACGTGCTGTGGCGCTGGTTCTTCCGCCGCGACTGGCGGGCGGGCGCGATCCTGTGCGGCATCGCGGCGGGCTACCTCCCCTGGTTCAACTACCAGGAGCGGACGATCTTCTACTTCTACGCGGTCGTCTTCGCCCCGTTCCTCTGCCTGGCGCTCGCGATGATGCTCGGCGCGATCATCGGCAAACCGGGCTCACCGGAGCGCCGACGGGTGATCGGCGCGGCGGGCGCGGGCGCGCTGGTGCTGCTGATCGCGTGGAACTTCATCTACTTCTGGCCGATCTATACGGGGGACGCGATTCCGGTCGACTCGTGGCGGTCACGGATGTGGCTCGACACCTGGGTCTAGCTGGGCAAACGAACGGGAGGGGCACGGCCACAGCCGCACCCCTCCCGTTGTTGTTGGTCGTTGTTGGTCGACCTGGGCCGCCCTCGGACGGCCCAGGGACGGCCCAAGCCAGCACACCGCACCCGCGTATCTCGCAGCTTCACAGCGGGCCGACCCGGCCCCCATCTGCGCTGGGGGGGGGTGGGTAGTTGGTGCAGTCGCGAAGGGCGCATGGGGGAACCTCCGCCAAGGGGCGCTTCAACCGGCTCTGCCGATCACCTCAATTCGCCACCTTTCGCCACCCCTTGCAGAGCCCTGACCAGGCACTTCTAGACGATCTTCTTGAAAAGCGGCTAATCGCCACCTCGCGCCACGCCTTAACCAGGGGTTTCGCTACGCTTTTTGGATCATGAAGCGGCTTCCGCCGCTTGAAGCACTTGACGACTTGAGGTTTCCTCGTCATGGAGCCGAAAGGCACCTACGCCGCATGACGGCCTGGCTCCGGGTAGCCCCCCGGAGCCAGGCCCACATGCGGGTTACGGGCGGGTCCGGCCGACTACGCAGCGGTCGGGCTCGCCCCACGCCCAACCCACCGTCCGGAACGCCTCTGTTGCATCACACAAAGTGTTCGATGCACCCCGCGATGGCAGTGACCGCAGTCAGGACCAAGACCACAAGCTGAACCCAGTCCGGTAACTGGCTACGCCTGCGGCATTGTGCTCGTCGTGTCGATCGCTTCATCTGATTCGATCTCCCATCTCTCAGTGATCCCAACAGAGTTGGGGCCCGCCCGGTTCAGGCTGGCGCTCGGGGAGAGAGGTATCGAACCTTCAAGAAGGTAGCTGGTGGACCAGTGGCGCGAGTGCCCGTTCAAGGGTGGCGAAGGTTGGCGAACTCTCGCCCAGCTACTGCCCCCGCACACGGCAGCGCCATCTTCACTGTCAGTGCCCTGCTTTACGGTGTCGCCCATGGCACCCTCGGAGATCACTCGTGCAGGCATCCTGCAGGCGATTGCGGAGCACGATCGGCTCGGCCCAGAAGCGTTCCGAGCTACGTACGGATTCCAAGCCGCGGCAACGTACTTGCTTGAGTACGAAGGCAACTTGTACGACTCCAAGGCCATAGCCGGCGTCGCCCACCTGTACGACTTTGGCACCGCCCTCAAGCCATCTTCTCCAGGGCTCAGCGGTGGCCTCAGGCACGCAGTGGCTTGGCTGCGGCGTGAAGGCTTCACTGTTGTGGAGCCTCCCAAGAGCTTCCACCGACGAGTGGGCGACGTGCGGCCGGCCCGCCGCGCGAAGGGCCCAGCCCTGCACCGCCCCATCCTCCTCCTGTGGGCAATCGGGCAGGCCACAGCCGGTGCGCCTCGTCTGCAGTCCTGGTCGGCCACTCGCGACGCAGTCGCGCCCCTGATGGAAAAGTACGGCCGGACTGAAGACGGCGTAGATGGGGCTCGCTACCCGTTCTGGGCCCTCGTGCGCGACGACCTCTGGATCGTTGAGCAGGCAGAAGGACTCACCCTGACGAGTCGAGAGCGTCGCCCAACCCTGGAATCCCTCAACGCAGTCGACCCTTCAGCGGGGCTGCGTGAGGATGATTACAACCTGCTTCGCTCGCAGCCTGAGGCCGCTGCGGCAACAGCCGCAGGGCTGATCGCCCGATACTTCCACCTCCTCCCAGTGGGGTTCCTGGAGGACTTCGGCCTTCATGACCTACTCGCCGGCCGGTGGCCGGACGCCTTGCGGCCTCTGATCGGTGAAACCTTCAAGGACCGCGATGCGATCTGGCGAACCTACGGCGGCGAAAAGATGGGAGGCATCGGCTGCCTCGCCGACGGCATCCTGAGCGCGTTCTCCGATGACAAGGGCCCATATGCCGACGGCCGCATCCCCGATACAACGTGGATCGCCTACGTCGGGGACGGCCTCTCTGGCGACCAGAAGCTGACCGCCGGCAACGCGCTCATGGCCGAGCACCAAGACGTTGGCCGGCCGCTGCGCTACTGGCACAAGCCATTCCAGGGGCAGTGGAGCTTCGAAACCTGGGCTGTGATCGTGCAGCGTCGACTGCGCTGGGGTGTCGGAGCAGACAAGCTGCCACGTCGCGAATTTCTCTGGGTGTTGGCGCCAGTTCCATCCCCAGAGCACGAGACTTGGCCGCCCGAGGTCCTTGAAGCGCTGGAGGCCGACACCGGCGAACTGCACGACGACACTGACGACTATCGCCCCAGCGACGTCGCGCTAGCCCCGGAGGCCCCCGACGCTGCGGAGAGCGACGGGGACGCGTACAAACGCCTCGCGGAGAGGGCGGAGGCGAACGCTGAACGCCGTGAGCGGAAGAAGAAGCCCACAGAGGCCGACAGGTACATCCGCGACCCCAGCGCGCGAGCGGCAGTCCTCAGGCGCTGTCAGAACAGGTGTGAAAACCCTGAGTGCGCCGGCCACCCCACCGAGCTGACCAAAGCCGGCCTGCCCATCTTGCAGGTTGATCACGTTAGGGACCTGTCCAAGGAAGGGCCAGACATCCCACGGAACATGATCGCTCTGTGTCCGAACTGCCATGCGCTCAAGACCTACGGAGTGAACAAGGCGAGGCTCACCCGCCTCCTTGCGGCTACTGCGGAGCACCTTCACGAAACGATGCTCGGGTGACTTGGCATGTCCGCACTAGCTCCTCACCCTCGGGGAGATTCTGGAGATCGCTGCCCAGCCAACGAATCCTGGATGGAAGTGCGTGATCATCCTGATTGCCGTAACTCGGCTTTCCCGTCAGCCTGCAGCAAATCGGCTGACACCAAGACGACATGGCGCAATAATGCAGGCATGGAGATAGCCAATGAGAACACTCACCGCTTGCTCTTCTACGTCGGAGCTGTGACTCGACGTGGGCACAACCTTTCGGTGTCAGACTTTGAAGCCTACGCGAGGGGCCCCTTTCGCAAGACAGAGGTAAGGGAGGGCCCATTTAGCACTTTCCGTGACGTGGAGAGGATGTTCGCGAAACGAAATGTCCCTACCGAAAGCTGGCTTGAATATCTCGTGCGCGTACAGTGGGTTTCCGTCGATGACGGCCATGTGAAGCTCAGTAGACTCGGTAAAGCCATCCTCGACGAGCTCTCGGCACCTGTGGTCGACGCCGACTCGGAAAGCGCCACTGAAGTACTTCTGGATCCGGCGGACCCTTTCGCGTACGTGAAGGTAGTAGGCGTCTTGGCGGACATCGGAACGGGGATGCTCATCGACCCCTACTTCCGGTATGACCAGCTTGAGACGATTATGGATCACACACAGATTCGGCAAATCTTGACCAGCCGGAAGACTGGAAATACTGCAATCTCTCAGCTTCAGCTTGCCCTTGCGGTTATCGATGAAGATGATAGGCCGGAGTTGAGAGTAGCAGAATCGCTTCACGATCGGTTTGCTGTCGGCGACAATGGCAGTGTAGTGGCCATCGGGACATCGCTTAATTCGATCGGAAAGAATCACAGCATGGTGATTCCTTTGAGCGAGACAGCGGGGAGCTCCCTGGCATCCACTTACATGGAGATCTGGGATAAAGCGAGTGTTCTGACCCCACGGCAACAAAACGCGGCGCCCTGATCCTGCCCTGCCATAGAACGTGTCACATCAGGTTGGCGGGAACCGCTGTGGAGTGAGTAGCCAACAGAGTGCGCAGACTTCACCCACAAGAGACCCCCTGCCGGGAGAATTATGGAACTTAACGCATTCGAGAATCAATCAGAAAGGCGAACACGTCGAATCCTAACGTTTGCCACCGCGGACACACTCTATTGGGTCAATGCCAAAACTCGACTGGAGGATGTATTCACCCCCAGCCGCAGCGACCCAGAAGATGAGCGACGCTTCCTCCGAGACGCGCACTTTGACTACACTCTCCATAGGCAAAGTTCAAATACCGCCATCTGGGCATTCGAGTTCGATGGCCCGGGCCACAGGACCGATCCGGATGCAATCCGGCGGGATATCCTGAAGAATCGCATTTGCGCCAAGGCCAATCTCCCCATTCTCCGCATAGAAGATGAGCTCCTAGAGGCGATCGACGGTATCTCTCTCCTAGAGTGGCTCATCAAACGCTGGATGATCCATAAACGAATCATCCCGGGAATGATATCTGAGCGCAACAAGAATGCCGCAGCAATCCCCGAAGAAGAATGGGACGCGCTTCAAATCTCAGAGGGCTTGTTTAGCACCCCACCTGAACTAGACGTTGACTTCTTGTTCAACCTGAACAATCCATATCCGCCTCTTCAGAAAACGTCGACCCGCCTCCTGAATACGTACGGGATCCGAGAAGGATTGTCATTGGAGCTAGATCCCAACTGGCGAGAAATGACAGCTGAGGTGACGTGGGAGCTTTCAACAGAGGGGCCTCTTCCCGATCTGGCAAATCATGGTATGTACAGCCGAAGCTTCTGCGAGGTAGAACTGCGACGGGCCGGGGAGTCGTGGCCTAGCAAGCCTAGGTTCGCGACAACTGGCGAGTACATGGCCCGCATCGCCTACCCGACATTTCCCAACCAGCGCACACCATTCGACCTGAACCCAAAAACTAAAGAGCTTGGGTTGTGCGGCCCTCCCCACGGAGGTTCACTTTGGGCTGCTGGCCCACAGATTGCTTGGCATAAGGCCCTAATGGAAGTCGAGAAATGGGCAGCCAAGAACCTGCCTAGGGTTCCTCCAAACCGCCACACGGAAACGTGAAACGTCAAAAAGGCTCCGGAATGTTTTCAGCTATCTAGTCCCAGCGCATCGAGATGTTCCGCGAAATCCTCCACGAGGCTCGCCAAAACCGCCTTCCCCTTCTCTGCTGTCGCGTATGAAGGGAAGCCGATGACACCTGTATCGGTGTATGCCTTCATCCCGTGTGTCAGAAGGAAGGGGCGCTCTCCACCGTCATGGTCCGCGGTTTCGTAGCCCGGGCGCACAAGGCTCGGTTCAGCGTGTAGAAGGATCGACGTCTCGATCTCCCCCGCATGCATGTCGCCGTGTGCGTCAGACACAAGGCCGGCGCGCTCGCGGGACCGGTTCCACTCGCGGCCCTGCGGGAAGAGCGTCATCCGCGGTTCGGTGAGATTGGCTTCCTGGACGATGTTCGAGAGCACGTAATTGCCGCCGTGGGCGTTGACGAGCACGAGCTTGCGGACACCCTGGGCTTCGAGCGACGCGGCGATGTCGTTGACCACGGCGTGAAGCGTCCGAGCACTGATGCTCACCGTTCCCGGCCACGTACCGTGCTCGTGGCTGCACGCGATCGAGACGGGCGGGAGCTGGAGCACCGGGTACACGGCGGCGATCTCACGGGCGATGATGCACGCGATGGCCGTGTCCGTGACGAGCGGCAGGTAGGCGCCGTGCTGCTCGTATGAGCCGATCGGCAGGATGGCGACTCGGGGTTCCTGTTCCTGGACGTCAGTGGTTGTGATCGTGGGAAGCAGGCTCACAGCTCTCCTCTGGTTTCGTCAGGTCGCCTTCATACTGCCCACGGCCCGGTTGAGTTCAGCAATCTCTACAAGCTTCCTGAACGGCACCAGGTGCGTTTGCAGCCGAGTCAACTCTGCCAAGATCCTCGCCGATCCGGTGGCCTGGGCGATAGATACCGCCTCCATGCCCGCGCGGACGGCGCCCTCCAGGTCCTCATTCTGTGCGTACGCCGTGGCGAGCCGGGCAAGGCAGAGGCCCCGGTCGCGCTGTTGCTGGGCGGGCCACCGCGTGAGGCTTTCTTCCAGAGTCCTCACCGCGTCCTCGGGGCGGTTGAGCGCGATGGCGCAGTTGGCCGCCTCCATGTCGATGTACTCGACCGACACGTATGGTGCGAGACCGTCGTCGTCCCCTTGGGGCTTGTCCGCGAGGATGCGCGCCTGTTCGAGTGCTCGCGCGGTCTCGCTCGCGTTGCCCAGCTCGGCGTGCGCGTTGGCTCGCGCTCGTAAGGCGACGGCCTCGATCTGGGTCGGGATGCGGCCCGAGTAGTTCAGCGCGGCATTGACCAGGCCCTGCGCATAGCCCGCTCGGCCAGCCTCTGTCGCGATGTTGGCGCGCCGCTGGAAGACGTACGCGCTCAGGGTCGGGTTATCGAGTTCGTAGGCGTAGTCGAGGGCCCGGTTCGTCCAGAGCATCGCCTCTTTGGAGTCGCCCGAGTCCTGGTAGAGCCACCCCAGGAACTCCGTGTATCGCAGCCCGACGCGGAGGACATCGCCCCGCATGGGCCCCGATGCGTCCCGACACAACTGCTCGATGAGGGGCACCTGGCTGAGTACCGGCGGGACAAGGAATCTGGGGCCGACCAGTGGTTCCGCCTGGGCGTGCTGCACGAACACAGACTTGAGGTAGCCGAGGACTTCCGGCGTCGCCGTCGGGGCTGGGCCACTCGGGGTCGGCAGCTTAGGCAGAGAATCGAGCTGCGACGGTGCGGTTTCCAGGGCAAACCCGAGATCCTTGCGTGTCGCTTCGTAGACCTCGCAGAAGAGGCTTTGGTAGTCGGGACCGGGCGTGCGACGCCCGTTCTCGAACATGGAGAGCTGGGTCTTCAAGCTGGAGCGCGACGGGAGTTCGATATCGAGCCGGGCCGCGGCGTCCTCCAACGAGTCCATCAACTCGGCCTGCGTCCAGCCGCGGTGACGCCGCGCGGCCTTCAGCTTGGTTTCCATGACTCCCCCAACGTCAGACGGTGTAGCGGACTCCATGGTGCCCATAACACCGCTGACGTGGGGCGTTAACAGGTAACACAGGGGGGGTGTTAACCCCTGTCCACTGCCAACGGGCTTGGAATCGGGCCTACTTGTTCTTGTCAGCGCGGCCGGTGCGACTCGCTTCCAGCTTCTCGACCCGGCCGCGAAGTTCCGAGAGCTGGGAGGTGACATGTTCGAGTTGGCGCAGGACTTCCGAGAGGTCCGGGCTGACGCCGGCCCCACTGGTTTCGGCGGCCTGCTTCGGGTCTCGGGCGTAACTGCCTCGCCCGGTTGTCATCACAAGTCCTTCGTCGCGAAGGACTCCGAGAGCCTTCTGCACGGTGGTCGGCGAGATGTGGAAACGGTCCGCCAGATCCCGCACGGAGCCGACCTTGTGGCCGGGCTTGATGACTCCATCCCTGATCTCGCGTCGCAGGGTCTCGGCTGCCTGTTCGTAGGGCTGTCTGGGGTCGTCCTCAGCGATCGTCACGCTTCCGAGCGTACCCACTAGCACGACCTAGCACGTTCATTGCGCGGCACTCTTGCGCGATGTCACGTACTAGTACATGCTGTTACGTGCCAGCAAGGGAGCCCGGAAGGGCCGAGCGGCTGCATGCAATTACCTGCTTGACCTGCACGTATAGCGCCCGGATGCACGGACCGGAGCACGCGCTACGGAGAACTCAACAGAGTGCCGACCCAGCCGCATGAACACGTGCGGTCGATGGGTGCGGGTCACCATCCCGACCGCCCATGTCGGGCCGGGTGACCTGCCCAGATCCGCCCTCGGGGCGGACTGGCATCGCGTACCTCAACCTCTCCGCCGCGTTCGTTGCGGCGGCCGGTTGCCTCCGCTGCTCGTCTCGTACGAGCGGCGCTGAGGGGAGCCGGAACAGGCCGGACCGAGACCGAGGGGGAACCTCGTGCAGAAGTACTACTTCATCGCCGAAAACCTCACCGCCACCCGGGCCTCTGCGACCTACGGGAACGCGTGCGGCACGGTGTATGCGTCCTCGCCGGAGGCCGCCCGGAAGACGGTTGAGCGCAGCTTGCGCAGCCAGGGATACGAGCCGACCGGCGGCATCAAGATCTTCTAGCCGTCGGCGTATCCGCCTGCTCCACCCACACCCCATGAACGGCGCGCGCCCACCGGAGTTGCCGCTCCGGTGGGCGCTGTTCGGGCCGTTTCCACCTGCTAGGGAGACCACGACCCATGAACCACATCGTCACTGTTCAGGACGCTGTTACCGCATTCGAGTGCTTCGACTTCATGGAGCCCAAGAACGCGGAGCTGAACGCCATCGACGCCGAGATGCCCGTGATCCTGGCGGACGTTGAGCTGCTGGACGCATACATCACCACCCTCGACCGGACGCCGACCGAACTGGACGAGCGGCGCATCCGCCGGGCCCGTAGGCGTCTGCTCGCCGCCCACGTCAACCAGCTCAAGAGCACGGACAGCCAGACGGGCGGTGCCGCATGAGCGCCGGTACCGGCAAGGAGCTGAGCAAGACTCAGAAGGTTGTCCTGGGTATGGCGTTCGTGCCGATGCTCGCGACCGGGGTGTTCGGCGGGATCGGCACCTACTCCAACATCAGCGGCGCTTACGGCAAGGGCACCGCGCTCGGTGCCGTCGCGGCGGGCGAGGGCGCCACCGCCGTGCTCGCCCTGGTCCTGCTCGGGCTGACCATGCTCGGGCAGTCCTCGCCGCGCATCGTGCGCCTCGGACTGTGGGCGCTGCCAGCCGCCGCGTCCGCCATGGCCGCGATGGCGGCCGACAACCCCGGCACCACGGTCATCTACGCCATCACCCCGATGGGCATGTGCGTCTCCGCCGAAGGCATGGCGTTCCTCGCGCGCCGGATCGCGGTGCACACCGAGGGCCGCGACGCCGAGGGCGAACGACGCGCGGTCGAGACCGTGCAGCGCCTCGCGTTCCAGCGAGCCCGCGCCGCCAACCACCCCGACAAGCGGATCCGCTGGTGGTCCGACCGGAAGTCGTGGCGGTTCGCCCGCAAGGTCGGGACCGGGGACGCGGCACTCGGATCGAGGCTGCTCGATGTGCAGCGCGAGCGCGTCACGATCGGCGCGGACGCCGCCCTCGGATCGATGTTCCACCTCACCCCCGACGCCGTGGCGATCGAGGGCGCGAATGCGGAGGAATCTACCGAGACCGCGAGGAAACGGTCTACGGCTGACCTGCCCGAATCGACCCCCGCACCGATCACCGGGAACTCGCTCGTACTGCCGCGTGCGGTGCAGGTCGGGTTCCTGAAGTCGACGCTTCCGAGCAAGCCCGTGAAGGCGATCGAGTCGGCCCCGGTCGCCCCGATCGAGCGCCGCACGGTCGCCGCCGAATCGAGTCGACCCCGCCGCGCCACCGGCCGAGTGCCGGACGTCGCGAAGCCGACCCGATCCAAGCGCACCCCCGAGCAGTTGCTCGCCGAGGCGCGCGAGGTCACGGCGGAATGGCCGGACGCGAAGCTGACCGCGGAGGGCCTGCGCCGCGAACTGCACACCTCGCCCGCGAACGCCCGCACGCTGCGCGAGACGCTACGTGCCGAGCGCGCCAAGGCCGCGTGATGGGCACCGCCTACAGCAAGTGCTACGACCCCACCGGGGCCCGCTACGGGATACCGACCTACCCGTGGCACTACGCCCCGGACGGGTTGGCCACCCGCCGACAGCTCCGCGCGAAGGGGCTGCGGCCGGCCGGACAGCCCGTGTGCGCGCAACTGATGCTGCGTCACCGGGGCCGGAAGTCCGGCGCCCTGGTCGCCTACCTCTACCGCGTCGACCTGGCGAAGCCGGTGCGGCCGATGACCTCCCGCAAGTGGGGTGCGCTCGCCCTGGCGATGCTCGCCCGCCGCACCTGCCCCGTCTGCTCGGTGACCTACAGCTACTGCCTGCCGACGTCGCTCGGCATGTGCCTGCTGTGCCACGACTCCGGCGCCCAGATCGCCGCTTGACCTGCCTGTTCGGGGTTCGGCCGCTCACCTTCCACCGCGGCGGCCGAACCCCTCACTCCCGTGAAGGAGCACTTCAGCATGACTGAGATCGACGTATCCGGTCCGCCTGTTGAGGCACCGGAAGAAGAGACAGAAGAGGCCACGGCGCGGGTGCTGCCGTTCCTGCGCAAGGAGACCACCCCCGCCGCCGCGGCGGTGCCGGCCGACGAGGTGGAGGCGAAGCCGGGTGAGTGGGAGGCCGACCTCCCCGACACCGATGACCCGGAGGCCGAGGGCCTGACGGAGGGCGCGGAGGTCGACCCGCCCAAGCAGGCGTATCCGCCGAGCGTGGCGGAGTGGATGGAGGCCAAGGACAAGGCCCGCCTGCCGGTCCTGCCGGACTGGGTGAAGCTGCCCGACCAGCGCAAGGCCGTCCGTAAGTGGGCGGTGCGGCACTACTCGACGATGGTCGGCTATCACGCGGTGCGCCTGCCCGTCGTCTACACCCCGAAGATCGTGGCGTACTCGCCGATCGGTGCGTGGCGCTGGTCGACCGCGGTCGGCCGGTGGGTGTTCGACGCCGAGGGCAAGGCCCTGCGCCTCGCATCCGTGGTCAAGGAGGACGCCGCGGAGTATCTGCGGCTGTCTCACCAGCGCAATGACCGGGTGCGGCTGCGCGGCATCGTCGCCACCCTCGGCACGTTCATCGGCCTCGCCGCCGCCCTCACGCTGTATGTGATGGCGCCGTCCTGGCTGCTCATGCTCGCGATGGCCGCACTGACCACGGCACTTGGAGCGGCGGGGGCGCCGGCGGATCGGCCGCTGATCGACCGGGCCAAGGTGACGTTCCGCAAGCGCAAGCTGTCCTCCGACATCGTGATCCGCGCGCACGAGGTGGCGGGTCTGACCGAGAAGGACATGTCCGTCGCCTTCCCTCGCCCGATCGGCCGCGACGGGGACGGCTGGCGCGTCGTCGTCGACCTGCCGTACGGCAAGACGTTCAAGGACGCGCTCAAGGCCCACGGCCGCCTCGCCTCCGGCATGGACATCGCGCCCACGCAGTTGTTCATGGACCCGGACGAGACCAGCAACCGCCGTGTCTCGTACTGGATCGCGGACCGTGACCCGCTCGCCGTTCCGTCTGGGAAGTCGCCGCTGCTCGGGGCGACGCGGGTGGACTTCTGGAAGCCGTTCCCGTGGGGTGTCGACGAGCGCGGCAACCCGGTGATGGCGACCATGCTGTGGCTGTCGCTGCTGGTCGGTGCGGTGCCGCGGCAGGGCAAGACGTTCTCCGCGCGCACCATCGCCCTCGCCGCCGCCCTGGACCCGTACGTCAGGTTGTACGTGTTCGATGGGAAGGCGTCGCCGGACTGGCGGAAGTTCGCGCTGGTCGCGCACCGGATCGGGTTCGGCATCGTGCCCAAGAACGGCCTCGACCCGGTCGAGCACCTGCTCGCCTCGCTGCGCGAGCTGAAGGCCGACGTCGAAGACCGCTACCACCGGCTGTCCGAACTGCCGCTGCACATCTGCCCGGAGGGCAAGCTCACCCCGGAGATCAGCCGGGACAAGAAGCTGAACATGCCGCTCACGCTGTTCGTCGTCGACGAGGTGCAGGAGTACTTGCAGCACCCCGAGCACGGCAGGGAGATCCTGTCGCTGCTCGTCTACCTCGCCCGCGTCGCCCCCGCGGTCGGCGTCTCGGTGATGACGTCGACGCAGAAGCCGGACGACAAGGCCTGCCCGTCCGAGCTGCGGGACCAGCACCAGGCCCGGTTCGCGCTGCGGGTCGGCGCCTACCAGGTCTCCGACACCATCCTCGGTGCAGGCTCGTACTCCGAAGGGTTGGACGCGTCCAAGCTGCTCAAGTCCCACAAAGGAGTTGGCCTGCTCAAGGGCATGTCCGACGACTCGGGGATCGTGCGCACCTACCTCGCCGACGGCCGCGACGCGGAACGCATCCTGACCCGCGCCGCCGCCCTGCGCGAGGCCGAGGACACCCTCACCGGCGACGCCGCCGGACAGGCCCCCGCCGCCGAAAACGCCGCCACGATCCTGGACGACGTGGCGCAGGTGCTCGGCAAGGGCGAGGCCAAGGTGTGGTCGGAGACCATCGTCGACCGACTCGCCGACCTGCGCCCCGAGGCCTACGGGCCGTGGGCGGAGCTGGAGCCCAAGCCGAAGGCCGAAGCGCTCACCGCGGCGCTCAAGCCGTTCGGGATCGGCACCGAGCAGATCGGCCGCCGCATCGACGGCAAGCCGGTCAACAAGCGCGGCATCAAGCGCGACGACATCGCCGCCGCGATTACCCAGCGCAACGAAAAGCGGGACGCCGGATAGCCCTTTGGGGTCGCTAGCGCTAGCGGCAGCCGTCGCTAACGTTAGCGACCCCGCTAGCGACCCAAACCGGCCCTGATCAGGCCGCTAGCGGATAGCGGCCTACCTGCGGAAACCCTTCAAAACCGCCTGAGAGGCCCTGTCATGACTCTCTCCGCGCTCACTATCGCCTTCCTGCTGCTCGTCACGCTTGGTTACAGCGTCAGGTGTTGGCTGTCCCCGTTCGGCGACTGCCGACACTGCGACGGGATGGGCCACGCCCTCAAGTACGACCGCAAGGGCAAGGCCAAGCGCGGCAAGGACTGCCGCGCCTGCAAGGCCACCGGCAAGCGGATACGCGTCGGCCGCCACCTCTACAACGTCAGCCGCCGCACCTACCGCGCCGGCACCCGCTGATGGTCGCCACCGTGCCGCGTCTGGCCGCGCTCGGCATCGCGCCCAGGCTGCTGCTCACGTCCTGCCCCGCCCACTGACCCGAAAGGCGGCCCTGATGTCCGTCACGATCCCGCTCGTTCTGCTGCTCGCCGCCGGACTGCTCGTCCTGCTGCGCTTCCGCGCACTCGGGGGCGGCGCCGCCGTGGTCGCCGTGCTGTTCGGCTTCTACCTCGCCTCCACCGACGCCAACGGCACCATCAACGGCCTCGTATCGGCCATCACCAGCGCGATCCCGAACCTCGGAAGCTGAAGGGACCGGCCGTGAACGAACCCACCCTGCACCGCCCGACCGCCACGGCGGACACCATCCACTACCCGACCCCCGTGCCGACCGCGGCGCCGATGGTGCCCATGCAGCCGGGCCAGATTGCCGCCGTGCAGTCCATCGTGTTGCCCGACGGTCGCGTGGTCACCGGCTACGCCATGGACGCGGCCAAGCCCGAACCGGTCGCCACGAAGCCGCCCGTCTCTCGGGCCGCGGTCAACGTCGCGCTCGGGGGCGTCGGCTTCCTCGCCGTATGCGGGGGCCTGCTGATGCTCACCACGTTCGTCGCCGCGCTCGCCACGCTCATCCAACAGCTCGTCATCCTCGCCGCCGTCATCTTCGGCGGGTTCATCGCCGTGCAGATCCTCGGATCGGGCCGCGGCGGAACGACGGTCAACATCCGCAAGGCCGTCATCAAGCGCAACCACTTCCACGGCTGAAGAGGAGCACCACATGACCACGCACCCGCCCCCCGCCGAACTGGCCGACCAGGCCGCTGAAGCGGTCCGCAGCCTCAACCACGCCACCCAGCTCATCAAGGGCGAACTGACCTATCCGAGCGACGCGTACGAGGTCGTCGCCTCCCTCAAGACGCTCACCCAGCGCCTGCCGCAGACCTTCGACCAGCTCTCCACCTTCATGGAGCAGCTGGACAAGACCGGCAACGTCACGGCCGACTACGGCGACGCCGACGAGCACGTCGGCGAGACCCGTTCCGCGCTCGCCTCCGCAGCGCTCATCGCCCAGACGCTCACCGAGCACCTCGACCGCGCACACAGCGCGCTCGCCCCGCTCGGCTACCGCGCCACCGACGACCAGTAGCTACGCCAAGGGCGGCCCCCTACGTCTCGCCAAAGTCGCGGGGCCGCCCTTGTCCACCTGCCCACAACAGACCTGTGGAGGTCTCCCAGCATGACTCAAGTGACCGACATCCGACGAGAGCACCTGCGCCGGTACGGCATCAACGAGCACCACTACACCGCCCTCGACCTCGCCGCGTCCGGTTTCCCCGCTCTGCCGCTTCGGGCCGGGAAGGTGCCGTTCGGCAACTGCCGCCGCTGCACCGACAACGCATGCGGCGGCCGACCGAACATGAAGACCCCCGGCCCCTGCCAGTGCCCGGCGCCCTGCCACGGCTGGGCCGCCGCGACCAAGGACCCGGACATCATCAACTCCGGGATCTGGCGGCACGCGTGGACGAGGGCGGCCGCGGTCGCCTACCACCCCGGCGGAGCGGGCCTGACCGTTGTCGACCTCGACAACGCCGACGCGATCACCTGGGCCCGCGAGAACCTTCCCGCCACCCAGACCGTGACCACCACCCGCGGGGAGCACTGGCTCTACCTCGGACGCACGCAGTCGGCCAACGCGGTGCGTCCCGGCGTCGACATCAAGTCCACGATGTCCTACGCCCGCTGGCTCGGCTTCGGAAGCGGTGACATGGCCCTCCTGCCGGACGCCGTGCGCGCCCTGACCGCGAAGGCACCCGCCACCACCCGGTCTGTGCCGCACATCCCTATGCCCACCGGGGCCGCGGAGTGCCGGCACCGCACGCCCGCCTACCTCGAACGCGGCATCGCCATGGCCGAGCAGCGCATCACGGAGGCCCGCAGCGCGATCCACGCGACCGTCTACCGCACGTTCCTCGCCGTGCTGTCCACGCACGGCCGCTGCGGCTGCCTCACCGAGGACCACATTGCGCGACTGTTCACGGCCGCGCAGACCAAGGGCGAGACGGCCCGGCACTGCACGGAGGCGTGGACCAACGCCCGCACCACGTTGGGACTGTGAGCATGTCCGACGACGAGAAGAACCCCGCACGCAAGGTCATCGCCGACTACGCGCAGACCCACTTCCGGTACTTCCGCACCGCCGACGGCACCGTCTACGCGCAAAAGAACGGCCACCCCGTCGCCCGCCCCATCCGCTCTCAAGGAACCTCGGGGAGCCACCGGCAGGAACTCATGGTTGGCCTGTTCGACGACGGGCACGGCGTCTTCAACGGCACCGCCCTCAAGGAGGCGTTGGACTTGATCGAAGCACTCGCGATGAAGCAGGAAGTCCAGCAAGTCCACATCCGCGTTGCGCCTGGATTCGACGGCGCGACCTGGCTCGACCTCGGGCGCAACGACGGCAAGTCGGTCCGTATCCACCCCACCGGGTGGGACATCCTCACGCCCGACCCGGCCGAGGTCTGCTGGCGGCGCACCCAGCTCACCGGCGAACTCCCGCTGCCGGCCAAGGACACCGACGGCAAGGGCATCGATCTCCTGTTGCGGTTGTGCAACTTCGCCAACGCCGCGACCGAATCGCTCGCCATCGGCTGGCTGATCGGTTGCCTCGGCCCGTCCGTGCCGGTGCCTGCACCGTTCCTCACCGGGCCGCAGGGTGCGGGCAAGTCGACCGGCGGGCGCATGCTCGTGCGGATCATCGAGGGCATGAGCGGCGACCTGCGCCGCGCGCCGAAGGACGAGGAGAACCTGACCGCGGCCGTGGCCGCAGGATGGGTCACCGCGCTCGACAACCTCTCGTACTTGTCCCCGGATCTGTCGGACGCGATGTGCTGCATCGTCACCGGCGCCGAGAGCATCAAGCGCGCCCTCTACACCGATGGCGACGTGGTGCGGGCCCGCTACCGGCGCCCGCTGCTCATGACCGGTATCGACGTCGGCGTGATCCGGCCCGACCTCGCCGAACGGCTCCTGCCGCTCCGTCTGGAACGGCCCACCGTGCGGCGCACCGAAGCGGAGCTGTGGGCCGAGTACGAGGAGATCCTGCCCGTGGTCCTGGGCTCGCTGCTCGACCTCACGGTCAAGGTCCGCGCCGCTCAGGCGGAGATTCCCACCGACCTGCGCATGGCGGACTTCGCGCACCTGTGCGCGCAGCTCGACGCAGCCACCGGCTTCGGATCGCTGGACGCCTACCGGGCCAGCCTGGATGACCTCAATGACGACGTGATCGAGGGCGACCTGCTCGCACAGACCGTCCTCCAGTACGCCGGCACGCTCGTTCCCGGTAGCGAGGAACGGATGACGTCCACCGAGTGGCTACAGGCCCTCACGCGCCTCTACAGCGGCGAGGACTGCCGTCCCCTACCCAAAGGGTGGCCGACCACCGGCAAGGTCCTCTCGGACCGTCTCAAGCGCCTCCAGCCCACCCTCGCCGCCCGCGGCGTCCTCATCGACTCGGGCCGCACCAAGGAAGGCCGCTACCTCGAAATGACGATCCCGGCGAGCCCTCCCCCGCACGAGCAGGACGCGCTGATCTGACCGGAGCCTCCTCAATCGCCCTGCGCTAAAGCAAGAAGAGCACCAGGCCGCGCGACCGGGTGCTCTTCTTGCTGTTCGGCGCAACGCGCCGCCCCATAAGACGTGCCGCGCAGCGGCTCCTTCTTCACGCCTTGAGCCGCACAGCACCACAACAAAGACCCTCCCTATTTTCCTAAGAGAAGAGATCCTGCGTCACCAACGTCACCAACGCGTGAAAACCGGTCCCTGACCTGCTGCTACGGGGGTGACGCAGACGCCCGATCGCTGCGTCATCGTGCGTCATCTGCGTCACCGGCCTGCGTCACCGATGACGCAGCGGGTGACGCACCCCAAACCCCTGCGTCACCCAAAACCGCAGGTCAGAAGCATGAATGACGTAGGTGACGCTGTGACGCAGAAATCCCAACCTCGGACACACACAGCGCTGAAGCGCCCCGGCCTCAACTCCCGAGGACCCCATGAGCCGAACCCGTACCGCTGACTCCGACCCCCGTGCCACCCTCCGCGGCGGCCTGCCCGACCGGTATCTCACCCCCGATGACCTCGCCGAGATGTTCGAGGTGCCCAAGGAAACCGTCTACCAGTGGCGCAAGAAGCGCATCGGCCCGCCCGGCTTCCGCATTGGCAAGCACCTGCGCTATGACCCGGCCGACGTGCAGATCTACGTGACCGAACTCCGCCGCGTGGACGCCGACGCCGCCTGACGTCCCCAGCCGAATCCACTGTTCAACTCCCCAGGGAGGGCCACCCCGTGGCCCTCCCTGCGTGCTGTCGAGAAGGGACCGTCCCTCCATGGCCGGCCACATCCAAGACCGCTGGTTCAAGACCGAGACGACCGCCGAGGGCAAGAGCGTCCGCGAAAGGTCCGACCGCTACGGCACGGGTCTCCGCTATCGCGCTCGCTACGTCGGTCCTGATGGGACCGAGAAGTCCAAGAGCTTTCCCGACGGCCAGAAGCGCAGGGCAGAGAAGTGGCTCGACAAGACCAAAGCCGACATGGACAACGGCCAGTACGTCGACCCCAAAACGGCACGCACCACCTTCCGGCAGTACGCGGAGAAGTGGGTCAAGGGGCACACAGGCGAGATCAACAGCGGGGAAGCTGCGGAACGCCGGCTGCGGCTGCACACGTACCCGCACATCGGGCGCCGCCCCATCGGAGCGTTCAGGCCCGAGCACATCCGCGACTGGATTGCTGCCATGAAGGACACGGTGCCCGCCGAATCGTACCGCCGGGTCATCGTGGGCACGGCGTCCGCTGTGTTCAATGCCGCCATTGAGGATGGGCTCCTCGCCAAGAACCCCTGTAAGGCCAGCTCCGTATCTCTCCCGAAGCCCGGTGGCCCTCAGATCGTCCCGTGGACCGCGACTCAGGTCTTCGACGTGCGTGAAGCCCTCCCCGAACGCTGGCAGGCCGCCGTGGACATCGGCGCCGGGTGCGGACTGCGACAGGGCGAGATCTTCGGACTCTCGGAGGACGAACCCGACTTCGAAAGCGGCTGGTTGACCGTCGCCCACCAGCTCAAGCGCATCCGCGGCAAGTACGTGTTCGCCCTACCGAAGGGCAACAAGGTCCGTACAACACCACTCCCCGACTCGGTAGCCGATGCCCTGAGGCTGCACACGAAGCTGTTCGCGCCGGTTGAGATCACGCTCCCCTGGCGCACGCCGGACGGCCCTCCCATCACCAAACGGCTGTACTTCAGTGGCTTCCAGGGCGACCACGTACGCGTGAGCAACTTCAACGACTGGCATTGGAAGCCCGCTCTCGCGGCCGCTGGCATCATCCCGGAGCGCGAGCCGGGCAAGCGGTACGCGTCGGCGCGCGAGCACGGCATGCACGCGCTCAGGCACTTCTACGCGTCCGTTCTCCTGGATGCTGGCGAGAGCATCCGGGCTCTGAGCACGTACCTGGGGCATAGCGACCCCGGATTCACGCTGCGGACGTACACGCACCTGATGCCGAGCAGTGAGGGCCGGACACGGAAAGCGGTCGACAAAGTGTTCCTCGTTCCCAAGGTCACGGCCCACAGGCGGCCCACGGAGGGTTGACGGCCCACATGAACGGGCAAACGCGCAGGTCGGGGCCACAAAGCCCCGACCAGCCGTGACTTCATCTACTTCTGGCCGATCTACACGGGCGACGCGATCCCGGTCGACTCCTGGCGTTCACGGATGTGGCTGGACACCTGGGTCTGAATCGGTTTCGGTCAGCTTTGTGATCTCAATCCGGACACCTTCGGACATCATCTGCGGAACTCGCGGAACTTGAGGCACCTGCCGTGCTTACAGTCCCTCCCGTAAACCTGGGGAGGGGAGCGCTTCATGCGCAAGGGGGTCAAGATCTCCATCGTCGGCGGGGTGTTCACCGTCATGGTCGGGGGCGCGGGGTATGCGGGGTACAACCTCGTCACGGCGGTCACGGGCGGGAACACCGTGGCGTCGCAGGGGTCCGAGCACAAGTCCGGGCCGCCGAGCGGCGACGAGGTGAAGGAGACCTCGGAGCAGTTCCTCGCGGCGTGGGCGAAGAACGATCCGGGGGCCGCGGCGCGGCTCACGGACTACGCCGACAACGCGATGAGCGTGCTCGAGGACTGGCACGACAAGGCGCACGTCACACGCACCGAGCTGACGCCGACGAAGGCGGACGGCGCGAAGGTCGCCTTCCACGTCGAGGCCACCGTCACGTACGGCAAGAAGACGAAGACGCTGGCGTACGACTCCTCGCTCACGGTCGTGCGCGGGCAGACCACCGGCCGGGCGCTGGTCGACTGGGCGCCGGCCGTCGTGCATCCGGCGATGAAGAAGGGCGACACGCTCGTCACCGGTGAGGCGACGGTGCCGGCGATCGAGGCCGTCGACCGCAATGGAGTCGTGCTGGCCAAGGGCGATTACCCCTCCCTCGGCCCGGTCCTGGACCAGCTGCGCGCCAAGTACGGGGACGCCGCCGGGGGTTCGTCGGGCATCGAGACCTATGTGGAGCGGACCGACGCCAACGGCGAGACGACCACGGCGAAGACGCTCCTCACGCTCGCCAAGGGCAAGCCGGGCAAGCTGCGCACGACGATCAGCGCGACGGCGCAGGCGGCCGCCGAGCGGGCGGTGAAGAAGTACCCGGACTCCTCGGTGGTGGCGCTCCAGCCGTCCACCGGCGAGGTGCTCGCGGTCGCCAACGAGGCGAAGGGCGAGTTCAACGCGGCGTTCCAGGGCGGCAGCGCGCCCGGCTCGGTCATGAAGATCGTCAGCGCGGCCGCGCTGATCGACAACGGCGTCACCTCGGCGAACGGCCCGGCGCCCTGCCCCGATTCGGCGGTCGCGCTCAGCCAGAGCTTCCACAACCTCAAGGGCCTGCGGCCCAACGAGGGGGCGACGCTGGCCGACAGCTTCGCGCGGTCCTGCAACACCGCCTTCATCAAGCTCTCCGACGACCTGGGCGCCGCGAAGTTCGCCGCGGAGGCGGAGGACCGGTTCGGGCTCGGCAAGGACTGGAAGACGGGGATCGTCTCCCGTGACGGTTCGGTGGAAATGCCGGGCGACTCCGACGACGCCGCCGCGCTGATCGGCCACGGGCAGGTCAAGATGAACCCGCTGAACATCGCCTCGGTCACGGCGACCGCCGTCACCGGCACCTTCCGCCAGCCGGTCCTCGTCTCCCGGCAGGTCGACGACCACCCCCTCGCCACGGCGAAGGGCCTCAAGCCGGGCACTTCCGCCCAATTGCGGCAGATGATGCGGCTGACCGCGACCAGCGGCACCGCCGCCGCGGCCATGGCCGGCGTCCCGGGCGACAAGGGCGCGAAGACGGGCTCCGCCGACGTCGACGGCCAGGGCAACGCCAACTCCTGGTTCACGGGCTACAGCGGCGACGTGGCGGCCGCCGCGACGGTCCCGCGCGGCGGGCACGGCGGGGACGCTGCGGGGCCCATCGTGGCGGCCGTCCTGCGGGCCGGTTCGTAGTCCGTACGCGGCGACTACGGGCCGGAGCGTAGATCCCCTACGAATCCGGGTGCCTGGTGGTGAATCCACGCATCGCCAGGCGTTACCACGTCGTTCTGTCCTACGGAAAGTGCGTTCAGGGCCACCCCGTACCCTGGGCCACCCGTAGATCTCCGGAGGACTCAGGTGGGCAGCAGAGGCAAGCGTCGCGATGAACCGCGCCGCAACACGAACGCCCTGGTGATCGGTGGCGTCGCCGCCGTCGCCGTCATCGGGGCAGGCGTCGGCGCGTACGCGCTGATCGGGAGCGGCGAACAGGCGGGCAGCACCTCGGCGTCCGCCGCGGACGACAAGCCCGAGATCCCGAAGGGCCCGCCGACCGCCAAGGAGGTGCGGGCCGTCGCCGACGGTTTCCTCACCGCCTGGCAGCAGGGCGAGACCGCGAAGGCCGCCGCGTACACGAACGACGCGGCGAGCGCGAAGAAGGCGCTCGCCGGCCTCACCGAGGACGCCCACCTCTCCGGCCTGAAGCTCGCCCCCGGCACCCGCGAGGGCGCCGAGGTCCCCTTCCACGTCACGTCCACGGTCGAGTACAAGAAGGGCGGCGGCTCGGGCGCCGAGCTGAGCAAGCCCTTCGCGTACGACTCCTCGCTGACCGCCGAGCGCCGCAAGAGCGACGGCAAGGTCCTCGTCGACTGGCAGCCCTCCGTCGTGCACCCGGACCTCAAGGAGGGCGACCACCTGGAGACCGGCGAGGCCGGCGATCCGCCGGTCAAGGCGGTGGACCGGGACGGGACCGAGCTGGACGCGAAGAAGTACCCCTCGATCGGCACCATCGTCGACGGGCTGCGCGAGAAGTACGGGAAGAAGGCGGGCGGCACCGCAGGCGTCGAGCTGCGCGTCGTGCGGGGCAAGCCCGAGAAGAAGTCCGAGGACAAGAACGCGCTGCCCGACAAGACGCTGCTCACGCTCTCCAAGGGCACGCCGGGCACCGTGAAGACGACGCTGGACCCGGCGCTCCAGGCCACCGCCGAGGAGCAGGTGAAGTCCAGCAAGAAGGCCTCGGTCGTGGCCGTGAAGCCGTCGACCGGCGAGATCCTGGCCGTGGCGAACTCCAGCACCACGTTCAACACCGCGTTCCAGGGCTCGCTCGCGCCCGGCTCCACGATGAAGGTCATCACGGCGTCGATGCTCCTCGACAAGAACCTCGCGGACGTCGACAAGAAGCACCCGTGCCCGAAGTACTTCACGTACGGGCACTGGAAGTTCCAGAACGACGACAAGTTCCAGATCAAGGACGGCACGTTCAAGTCCAGCTTCGCCGCGTCCTGCAACACGGCCTTCATCAGCCAGGCGCCGAAGCTCGACGACGACTCGCTGACCAAGCAGGCCCAGCAGGTGTTCGGCCTCGGCATGAACAACTGGTCGATCGGGGTGCCGAGCTTCGACGGCGCGGTGCCGGTGCAGTCGGACGCGCAGATGGGCGCCTCGCTGATCGGGCAGGGCGGCGTGCGGATGAACCCGCTGAACATGGCCTCGGTGTCGGCGACCGTGAAGGCGGGCGCCTTCCACCAGCCGTACCTGGTCTCGCCCGACTTCGACGACCGGACGCTGGCGAAGGCCTCGCGGCCGATCTCCGCCTCGACGGCCTCGAAGCTGCGGGAGCTGATGCACTACACGGCGGTCGCGGGCACGGCCGTGAAGCCGATGTCCGGGCTCGGCTCCGACATGGGCGCGAAGACCGGTTCGGCGGAGGTCGACGGGCAGAAGGACCCGAACGGCTGGTTCACGGCGTACCGGGGCGACCTCGCGGCGGCGGCCGTGGTGCAGCAGGGCGGGCACGGCGGCGACTCGGCGGGCCCGGTCGTCCGCAAGATGCTGCTCGCGGGCGGCTGACCGGGCGGCCGTTCGCGTGGCGGACGGCACCCCGAAACGGGGTCGCGTGCCCCGTACACGTAGGGCTAGCGTGCGGCGCATGACGACAGCGGAAAGCAGCAACAGCAGCACGGCGGCACACCCCCGGTTCGCCGAGGCCGTCACGGCGATGGGCCTGGCCGACCTCCTGCCGCGGGCGCGGCGCTTCCCCGAGGCGACCCGCACCGCGCAGGAGGCGGCCGACGCGATCGGCTGCGAACTGAGCCAGATCTGCAAGTCGTTGATCTTCGCGGCAATGGGGTCTCCCCTGCTCGAGCCGGTTCGAGAGCTTGGGGAAGGTGTGCCGGTGCTGGTCCTGATGGACGGCGCCTCGCGCGTCGACCTGGATCTCGTACGCGAGGAGCTGGGCGCGCAGAAGGTGACGCGCGCGAAGGCGGATGTCGTCCGGGAGTTCACGGGCTACGCGATCGGCGGCGTGCCGCCCTTCGGCCACGCGAACAAGACCCGCGTCCTCGCCGACCGGTCCCTGCTCGCGCACGACACGGTGTGGGCGGCGGCGGGCAGCCCGTACGCCGTCTTCCCCATGGGACCCAAGGAGTTGATCTCGCACGCGGGCGCCGCGCTCGTGGACGTGCGCGCATGACTCCCGTGGTCGCCGCGGCGGTGCTGCTCGCCGCGGTGACCCACGCCTCGTGGAATGCCCTGGCCCACCACATCACGGACAAGCTGGTCGGCTTCACGTTGATTTCGGGCGGCGGGACGCTGATCGGGCTGGTGCTGGCGGTGTTCGCGCCGATCCCGGCGGCGGGGGCGTGGCCGTACCTGATCGCGTCGGCGCTGATACACGTCGCCTACTACGCGCTGCTGATGACGTCGTTCAAACTGGGCGACTTCGGGCAGGCCTATCCGATCGCGCGGGGCACGGCGCCGCTCGTGGTGACGGTGCTTGCGGCGGTCTTCGCGGGCGAGGTGCCGGGCGGCTGGCAGGCGGCGGGGGTCGCGGTGTCCTGCGCGGGGCTGACCGGGCTCGCGCTGTGGGGGCTGCGGGGGTCGGGGCGGCGGCCGGACTGGCGGGCACTCGGCGCGGCGCTCGCGACGGGGGTGTCGATCGCGTCGTACACGGTGGTGGACGGCCTTGGCGTACGCGCCTCGGGGTCGTCCCTCGGGTACATCGCGTGGCTGATGATCCTGGAGGGGATCGCGGTGCCGGTGTACGCGGCGTACCGCTGGCGCGGCGAACTGGTGGGGCGGTTGCGGCCGTTCGCGTTGCGGGGGCTGCTGGGGGCGGCGCTGTCCGTCGCCGCGTACGGGCTTGTCCTGTGGGCGCAGAGGCGGGCGGACCTGGCCCCGATCTCCGCGCTCCGGGAGACGTCGATCATCGTGGGGGCGGCGATCGGGGCGGTCTTCTTCAAGGAGCGGTTCGGGGCGCCGAGGCTTTTTGCGGCGGGTGTGGTGGTGGCGGGTATCGGGTTGATGCTGCACGCCGGTTGACGGTCGTCCGTGGTGCTGGGGGCGCTGCCCCCAGACCCCCGCTGCTCAATCGCCGCAGGGGCTTGTGTGACGTAGGGCGATGAACCCGCTGCTGACCGCGGTCGTCCCACCGTCGACCGGGAACGTCACCCCCGTCACCCACGCCGCGTCCCGCGACGCGAGGAACGCCACCGCCGCCGCGATGTCGGACGGCTCTCCGACCCGTCCCAGCGGGTACAACTTCCGCATCTCGTCGAGCTGTTCGTCACGGCCCTCCCACGCCGTGGTGCGGACGGTGCCGGGGGCCACCAGGTTGACGCGGACACCGCGCGGGCCCGCGTGGCCAGCCAACGTACGGGTCAGCGACCCGAGACCCGCCTTCGCGGCACTGTACGAGTGGTTGCCGAAGTCCTGGATCCCGTTGACGGAGCCGATGTTGACGATGGCGCCGCGCCCCGAGGCGACGAGGTGCGGCAGCGCGGCGCGGGCGCACCGGTAGGCCCCGGTGAGCGTGACGTCGAGGTCGCGGGCCCACACCTCGTCGTCCTCGTCCTCGAAGAGCGGGGTGTCGGGGTGGCAGGCGTAGGCGTTGTTGACGAGGACGTCGAGCCGGCCGAAGACCTCGACGGCGTACGCGACCGCCGCCTCCACCGACGACCGGTCGGCCACGTCGCACACGAACTCCCTTGCCGTGCCGCCCCGTTCACGGATCGAGGCGACGACCTTCCCGGCCGCCGCCCCGTCGATGTCGGTGACGAGGACGCTCGCGCCCTCCTCGGCCAGCCGGTGCGCGGTGGCGGCGCCGATGCCACGGCCCGCGGCGGTGATCAGGACCCCGTACCCCTCGAATCGATTCATGCCCGGACGCTACCCATGGCCCACTGGTCCAAGGCGCGGAATGGGTTCGACCGGCCCCCGTGGCAGGGCCTTTCGGCCCCTCTCGGGGCCGTGCGTCCCGCCACCACACTGGCCGCTCGACGGGCGTACCGGGGGAGATCGCGATGGGGGAACTGGATGCTCGCGCGCTGAGGACGCTGCGCGAGGACTGCGCGTGGGACGACGCCGAGCGGATGATCGCCGAGCGTCTGGAGGCGGCACCGCGGGACGTGCCCGCCCATGTCCAACTGGCCCGGCTGCGCATGGCGCAGCACCGGAACGAGGACGCGCTGACGGCCGTCATGGAAGCCGTCAGGATCGGCCCGGACGACGACGAGGCCTGGGCCTGGCACGTCGCCGTCCTCGACCGCCTCACCCACTGGGCCGAGGCGGCGGAGACCGGCGAGGACGCCCTGAGCAGGGGGAGCGCGGGCGACCTCACGCGGATCGCCCTCGCCCGGCTGCACAGCGGGCGGCGCAGGATGGACGCCGCCCTCGCACGGCTGGCGGCGATCGGTCCCGGAACTCCGCTGGAGGCCCGCGCGTGCGTCTGGCGGCTGCGGACGCTCGTACGGTACCGGCGGCTCGACGAGGCCGAGGCCGAGGCGCGTGCCGCGCTCCTCGCCCACCCCGACGACCCGCGGACCGTGGCCGCCGCGGGCTGGGCACTGGCCTGGTGCGGGCCCGCCACCTGCGCCGAAGGGCTCGCGGCGATCGAGCGGGCGTTGCGCGTCGCACCGGCCGACGCCCGCGTCCTCGCGGCCCGGTGCGAGGCCCTGTTCACCCACGCCCGGTGGGACGCGATGCGCCGGGCCGCCGAGGAGGCCGTCGAGCGCCGCCCGCGCGTGCCGGGGCTCTACGTCCACCTCGTCCGGGCCTGCCGCGGCGCCCGGCGCCTGGACCGGGCCCGCGAGGCCCTCGACCGGGCGCGCGCCCTCGACCCGGGCGACGAGGACGTACTGGCCGAACACCTGCGGGTCCGCACGGCCGACAGCGCCTGGGCCGAGGCCGCCGATGCCGCGCGCCGAGCGGTCGAGCGGTATCCGCGCAGCGCACGGATGCGGTGCGAACTGGGCTATCTGCGCTGGGCGGAGGAGGAGAAGACCGCCGCACTCGACGCCTTCGAGCGGGCGCTGGACATCGATCCGCAGTACGTCCCGGCCATGGAGTGGCGGGTCCACGTGCTCAGGGGCCTGAACCGGCACGAGGTGGCCGAGGCCGCGCTCGCCGAGTACCTGGGCCGCGCCCCCGAGGCGGCCGGCCTGCACGTGAGCCGCGCCAAGCTGCTCCTGCACCGCGGGGCCCGCGAGGAGGCACTCGCCACCGTGACCGAGGCGCTGCGCTGGGACCGGCGCAGCTCCTTCGCGCTGGCGAGCCGGATCTGGCTGCTGCGCGGCCTGTTCCGTTGGGAGGAGGCCGAAGAGGCCGCCCGCGCGTATGTGGCGGCGTACCCGGACAAGGCCGACCCGCTGCTGCGGCTGGGTTCCGTGCTCGACCTGCGGGGCCGCGAGGAGGCGGCGCTCGCGGCCTACGACGCGGCCGTCGACACGGAGCCCGGCCTCCTCGAGGCGAGCAGCTGCCGGGTCACCCAACTGCGCAGCCTCGGGCGCACGGAGGCGGCGCACGAGGCGGCCGCCGAACTCGTCGGCAGGTGGCCCGACGACCCGGACGCGCATCTGGCGATGTCGCTGCTGCTCACGGACGAGGGCCGCGTCGACCAGGCCGACCGGGCCCTGGACACCGCCCTGCGCCTCCAGCCGCAGCACACGGGGGCCCTGGTGGGGCGGGTCCGTCTGTTGTGCAACGCCCGCCGCTGGGAGGAGGCGGGCGCCGCCGCGGCGCAGGCCGAGACCCGGCAGCCGCGCTCGCTCCCGGTCCTGTTCGCCCGCAGCCATCTGCTGCTCGCCCAGGGGCGGACCGGGGAGGCGCTCGGCGTCATCGAGCGGGCCGACGCCATCGACCCGCACGACTCGGGCGCGGCACGGCGCCGGCTGCACCTGCTGTGCGAGGAGCGCCGGTTCAGGGAGGCCGGCGAATTCGCCGGGCGGATGCTGCGGCTGCGCCCCTGGGACCTCGAACTGAAGCTCCGGTGGTCCGCCGTGCTGCAGGCCCAGCAGCGGCACGCGGCGGCACTGGAGGCGGTCCAGGAGGTGCTGTCGGTGCAGCCCGACTTCGTCCAGGCGAGGTGTCTGCGCGTCACCCTGCTGTGCAGGACGGGCCGGTACGAGGAGGCGGAGGCCGCCGCACGGGAGGGCCTGGACGCCTACTCCGGCAGGACGGAGCTGCGGGCTCGGCTGCAACTGGCCGATGTCCTGGACCGGTTGCACCGCTACCGCGAGGCCCTCGTCGAGTGGGAGCGCATCCGCGCGCAGCACCCGTGGTCCGTGCGCGCCGTTTGCGGGATGTCCACCACCCTGCGGGCGCTGCGCTGCTTCGACGAGGCCCGCCGCATGGTCACCGAGGCCATCGACCGGTTCCCGCACAACGACGACCTGCGCACGGAACTGGCGCTGATCTGCCACGGCATGGGCCTGCTCCGCGAGGCCGAGCAGGAATTCGAGGCGCTCGCCGACCGGGCGCCGAACCCGCGCCTGGAGGCCGCGGCCCGCCGCGGCCTCGGCTGGGTGGCGGTCGCGGACGACCGCTGCGTCGATGCGGTGGCCCAGTTCGAGCGGGCGGGGCGGCTGCGCCCGCACGACCGGCAGCACACGGCGGGGCAGGCGTGGGCGCGGCTGTGCGAGGGCACCGACGCGGCCCTCGACGACGCGGCGGCGCTGGCCCACGAGGTGCTCCGCGAACGCGGCCTCGCGGAGGGCCTCGCCCACACCTGCCTCGGCTTCGTCGCCCACCGCCGCGGCCAACCGGAGGCGGCGGAGCGGCACTTCACCCGGGCCACGGACCTGGAACCGTACGACGGCTGCCATGGAGACCTCGGTGCCCTGTACGTGCAGCAGGGCCGCTACGAGGAAGCGGAGCCGCGCCTGCGCCGGGCCGTCGAGCTGAACGCGAACGACGCCGCGGCCCACATCGAACTGGGCAATCTGTACCTGCACCGGGCCGACGGCCACGCCTGCGCCCCGATGGAGGGGACCGGCGACGCGGAACGGGCGGAGCGCGCCTTCGACCGGGCCCTGCACATCGACCCGCACAGCGGCCGGGCCGCGATCGGGCTCGCCCTCGCGCTGACCCACGCGCAGGGGCAGGGAAACCTCGTGGCGGCCGAGTCGGTGCTGCGGCAGGCACTTGAGCGCTCGCTCGCGGGCGATGTGCGGGTCCAGGTGCATCTGGCGCTGGCCCGGCTGCTGATCCAGGCGGGCGACGCCGTCCAGCGCATCGAACCGTACGAGCAGGCGCTCCAAGAGGCGCTGCGCGCGGGCACGTTGGCGGTGGGGAAGAGCGAGTGCGCCTATCTCGCGGGAATCGCCGAGCAGCGCCGCGGCGCCCAGAGCGGCGACCTGCGGGTGCGGCTGCTCAGCCGGCGGCGGGCTCTCGCGCACTTCCGGCGCTGCCTGCGCCTGGAGAAGGGGCACACCGACGCGGCGCAGGCGATGCGGCTCCTGGAGGAGGAGAACCTCATCACCCGCTCAAGCCGGATCAGCACGGGGGCGCTGGCCGCCGTCTGCGCCGTCGCGCTCGTCACGATGTGGGTGGACTTCCTGTGGAAGCACCACGTCACGGCCGTCATGGTGACGACGCTGACGCCGCTGCTCGCCGGCCTGATGGCGATCGCGTTCCTGCTGCCCGTGCTGAGCCGGCTGAAGCTGCCCGGCGGCATGGAGGCGGACCTGTCGGCCAGTCTGCAACAGGTCTCCTCCGGGCCGGCCGGCGAGATGTCGCTCAGCACGTCCTGGATGTCGTTCACCGCGGGCCCGGTCGGCTGGCTCCCCCGCCTGGACGGCTGGCTGCCGCACCGGATCGGCCAGGACACGGACTGATCAGGCGCCGTCGCCGAGTGCCGCGCGCACCGCCTTCACCAGCGCCTGCGCGCGCGGGTCGGCGGTGACGCCCTTTTGCATGCCGTTCGTCACGTACCCGAACGCGATCCCCGACTCCGGGTCGGCGAAGCCGAGGGCGCCGCCGCGGCCCGGGTGGCCGAAGGAGCCCGGGGAGAGGAGCGGGGAGGCGATGCCATGGAGCATGTGGCCGAGGCCGAAGCGGGAGGGGGCTATCAGAGTGCGGTCCGGGCCCGACGAGGCCTCCGCACGGGCGAGTTGGGCCGTCTCCGGCGTGAACAGGCGCACCCCGCCCTCCACTTCGCCGATCAGCGACGCGTAGAAGCGGGCCAGGCCGTCCGCCGTGCCGATGCCGTTCGAGCCGGGGAGCTGGGCGGCGCGGTACGCCGGGTCGTTCTCGTCCGCCGCCGGGGCGATCGTGCCGAAGGCGCGGCTGGTGAGCGAGTCCGGGTTCGCGTACGCCTCGACGATGGCGCGCTTGGGGCGGGAGCGAAGGCCTCCGGCGGTGGCCGGGGGCTCGACGGGGCCGACCCGGCCGACGCGGTGGGCCTGCGCGTCCGGGAGGCCGATCCACACGTCGGCGCCGACGGGAGCGGCTATCTGCTCGGCGACGTACTCGCCGATGGTGCGGCCCGTGACGCGGCGGACCAGCTCGGCTGTCAGCCAGCTGTACGTCTGCGCGTGGTAGCCGTGGTCGGTGCCGGGCGCCCAGAAGGGTTCCTGCGCGGCGACGGCCGCCGCGGCGAGGTCCTGGTCCGCCGCCTCGGCGGGGGTGAGCGGGCGGTCGAGGGCGGGGACGCCTGCGCGGTGGGCGAGGACGTGCCGGACCAGCGCGTCCTCCTTGCCGTGCGCCTTGAACTCGGGCCAGTACGAGCCGACGGGCGCGTCCAGGTCGAGCTCGCCGCGCTGGTTCAGCAGGAGCAGTGCCGCCGCCGCGATCCCCTTGGTGCCGGAGCGGAGGAGCTGGGCGGTGTCCGGCTGCCAGGGCGCGTCCCCGTCGACATCCCGGGTGCCCGCGTACAGGTCGATGATCCGGTGGCCGTCCCGGTAGACGACGAGCGCGGCGCCGCGCTCACCGCGGGCCGTGAAGTTCTCGCCGAAGGCGGTGCGTACGCCTTCGAATCCGGGGGCCGTCGTGCCGTTCACTGCTGTGTCCACGCAGGGTGCAACAGGGGGCGACGCGCCCGCATTCCGGATGATCGATCAAACCGTCTTGCCCGCCACCGACCTCGGATCGAACCCGAACGGCAGCTCCAGGCGGTGCGCCGCCATCAGGTCCGCGTCCACCAGCAGGTCGCCCGTCGGCCCGTCCGCCACGATCTCCCCGCCGCTGAGGATCACCGCGCGGGGGCACAGCTCCATGGCGTACGGGAGGTCGTGCGTGACCATAAGGACGGTGACGTCCAACGAGCGGAGGATGTCGGCGAGTTCGCGGCGGGATGCCGGGTCGAGGTTGGAGGACGGCTCGTCCAGGACGAGGATCTCCGGCTCCATGGCGAGGACGGTCGCGACCGCCACGCGGCGGCGCTGGCCGAAGGAGAGGTGGTGCGGGGGCCGGTCCGCGAACTCCTCCATGCCGACGAGGGCGAGCGCCTTGCGGACCTGTGCCTCCAGCTCCGGGCCCTTCATGCCCGCCGCCGCGGGGCCGAACGCGACGTCCTCGCGGACCGTCGGCATGAACAGCTGGTCGTCCGGGTCCTGGAAGACGATGCCGACCTTGCGGCGGATCTCCGCCATGTTCTTCGCGGAGACGGGCAGCCCGGCGACCGTGACCGTGCCCGCGCCGCCGGTCAGGATGCCGTTGAGGTGCAGGACGAGGGTGGTCTTGCCGGCGCCGTTCGGGCCGAGCAGCGCGACCCGCTCGCCCTTGCCGATCGTGAGGTCCACGCCGAAGAGGGCCTGGTGGCCGTCGGGGTAGGCGAAGGCGAGCCCGCGTACGTCCAGAGAAGAAGTCACGGCAACAACCATCCCATCAGGCACACCACGAGCGCCGCCCCCGGCAGGGTCAGCGCGTACGACCACTGCGTCCGGGTGGCCGCCAGGTCGTCGATCACCGGCATCGTCCCCGCGTAGCCGCGGCTGACCATGGCGAGGTGCACCCGCTCCCCGCGTTCGTAGGAGCGGATGAACAGGGCGCCCGCCGATTTCGCGAGGACGCCCCAGTGGCGTACGCCCTTCGCCTCGAAGCCGCGGGACTCGCGGGCGATCTTCATGCGGCGCATCTCGTCGGTGATGACGTCGCCGTAGCGGATCATGAACGAGGCGATCTGGACGAGGAGCGGGGGCAGCTTCAGGCGTTGCAGGCCGAGGATCAGTTCGCGCAGTTCGGTGGTCGAGGCGAGCAGGACGGCGGCGGCGACGCCGAGCGTGCCCTTGGCGAGCACGTTCCACGCGCCCCAAAGGCCGCTCTCGCTCAGCGACATCCCGAGCACCTGCACCCGCTCGCCCTCCGCCACGAACGGCATGAGGACCGCGAAGGACACGAACGGGACCTCGATGAGCAGCCGCTTCAGCAGGAAGCCCGCCGGGACCCGCGCCGCGTACGCGACGGCCGCGAGCAGCACCGCGTACAGGCCGAACGCCCACATCGCCTCGCGCGGGGTGGAGACGACGACGAGGACGAAGCAGAAGACGGCGGCCAGCTTGGTGTGCGGCGGCAGCCCGTGCACGGGCGAGGTTCCGGCGCGGTAGAGCTGGTGGGCGTGGCCCGCGCCCATGTCAGGACACCTTCTCCTGCGCCGCCGGCGCCTCGGTCGAGGCCGCGTCGCTCGTGCGCCGCCTGCGCAGCGCCCAGAAGACGCCCGTCCCGGCGACGACGGTGACGCCGACGCCGATGACCCCGGCGAGGCCCCCGGAGAGGCGGCCGTTGGAGATGTCCTTCACGCCGTAGTCGGCGAGCGGGGAGTCGGAGGAGGCGTGCTCCTCGGTCTTCTTGTCGATGCCCTTGTCGTGGGCGACCTTCTCCAGGCCGTCGGGGTCGGCCGAGGCGTAGAAGGAGACGAAGCCGGCGAGGACGACGGAGGCGGCGAGGCCGATGAGCCAGACCTTGCGACTGGAGCGGGCGGCGGCCGGAGCGGGTTCGGCGGCGGGGGCGTCGACCAGCTCCCCGTTGACCCGCAGCTTCAGCGGCTGGTGCAGGCCCCGGGCCCCGTACACGAGGTCGGGGCGCACGGCCACGACGGCGCCGACGGTGAGCGCGGTGATCACGGCCTCGCCGATGCCGATGAGGACGTGCACGCCGACCATCGCGGTGGCGACCTTGCCGATGGAGACGTCGGTCGTCCCCCCGATGGCGTAGATCAGGGTGAAGACGACGGCGGCGGCCGGGACGGAGAGCAGCGCCGCGACGAAGGACGCCGAAGTGATCGAGCGGCGGGTGCGCGGCAGCAGCTTCACGAGGCCGCGGAAGACCAGGTAGGCGACGACCGTCGTGGTGATCGCCATGTCGGTGATGTTCACGCCGAGCGCGGTCAGGCCGCCGTCGGCGAAGAGCACGCCCTGCATGAGGAGGACCACGGAGACGCAGAGGACCCCTGTGTAGGGGCCCACGAGTATCGCGGCCAGCGCGCCGCCCAGGAGGTGTCCGCTGGTGCCCGCCGCGACGGGGAAGTTGAGCATCTGCACGGCGAAGATGAACGCCGCGACGAGGCCGGCGAGCGGAGCGGCCCGCTCGGAGCCCAGCTCACGGCGGGCGCCGCGCAGGCTGACGGCGACGGCACCCGCGGCGACGACGCCCGCGGCGGCCGACACGGGGGCATTGATGAATCCGTCAGGGACATGCATCGTTCGATGATAGAGGCTTGTTGCGAACGCCTTGCAAGAGCCTGTCGGCACCAATTGGCCCCGAACTCCCCCGATCTCCCCCGGTCATCCCTGGTCTGTACACCTCTACATATGCGACATTTAAGGACATGACGGTTGTCGAGCAGTACGTAGAGCAGTACGCCCGGGCCCGAGTCGTCACCGACTCCCCCGAGGCGCACCGGGCGGTCCCCGTCGTACTGCGCCACGAGGGCGGCACGGTCCGTGTCGCGCTGCCCGGGTCCGGCGAGTGGGGGTCCTTCCCCCGCGACCTGCTCGAACGCGGGGTGCGCACCCCGGTCTCCGCCGGCACCGTCCGGATCTGGCCGTGCGGGCGGGTGCAGACGGTCATCGAGTTCCACGCCCCGCACAAGCCGAGCGGGGTGACGGTCGTGCAGTTCGACACGAAAGCGCTGATCCGCTTCCTGCGCCGTACCCACACGGCCGTCACCCCGGCCCGCGCCCCTCAGGGCGTCACGCGCTGACGAGCTCCCGGTCCTCGTCCTCGGGACGCCGGCCGTCCGAAGCCGTCCGCAGGCCCTCGCCCTCGACGTCCACGTTCGGCAGCACCTTCGCCAGCCACTTCGGCAGCCACCAGGCCTTCTTGCCGAGCAGCGCGAGCACGGCGGGCACGAGGGTCATGCGGACGATGAACGCGTCGAAGAAGACGGCGATGGCGAGGCCGAAGCCGATCATCTTCACCATCTGCTCCGAGCTCCCGATGAAGCCCGCGAACACCGCGATCATGATGACCGCCGCTGCCGAGACCACCCGCGCCCCGTGCCTGAACCCGGTGACGACGGCCTGCGCGGGCCGCTCCCCGTGCACGTACGCCTCCCGCATCCGGGTCACGAGGAACACCTCGTAGTCCATCGCGAGGCCGAAGACCACGCCCACCATGAAGATCGGCATCATCGACATGACCGGTCCGGTCTGCTCGACGCCGAACAGCGAGCCGAGCCAGCCCCACTGGAAGACGGCGACGACCGCGCCGAGCGCCGCGAGGACGGAGAGCAGGAAGCCGAGGGCCGCCTTCAGCGGGACCAGGATCGAGCGGAAGACCACCATCAGGAGCAGGAACGCGAGGCCGACGACGAGCGCCAGGTAGGGGATCAGCGCGTCGTTGAGCTTCTGCGAGACGTCGATGTTCATGGCCGTCGAGCCGGTGACGCTCAGCTCGGCGCCGGTGTCCGCCTTGATGTCCTTGCCGGCGTCACGGATGTCGTGCACGACGTTCTCGGTGTCGACCGAGGACGGCTTGTACTTGGAGACGACGCTGATGACGGCGGTGTCGCCCGCCTTGTTGAACGTCGGCGGGGTGACGGCCGCGACGCCGTCCGTGCCCTTGATCTCGCGGACGACCTCGGAGACCGCGGCCTTCGGGTCGGCCGCGCCCTTGGCGTCGACGACCGTCATGAGCGGCCCGTTGAAGCCGGGCCCGAAGCCCTCGGACAGCAGGTCGTACGCCTTGCGCTGCGTGGTGCTGGTCGGCTGCGAGCCGTCGTCGGGCAGGCCCAGTTCGAGCGAGGCCACGGGTACGGCCATGGCGCCGAGGCCGACGATGCCCGCGATCAGGACGGCGACCGGGCGCCGCAGCACGAAGCGGGCCCAGCGGGTGCCCATGTTGGCCTTGGGCTCCTTCTGCTCCCCGAGGTCCTTGCGGGCCTTGCGGCCGTGCACCCGCTTGCCGACGTAACCGAGCAGCGCCGGGATCAGGGTGAGCGCGATGAGCACCGCGATGGCGACGGTGCCGGCGGCCGCGACGCCCATCTTGGTCAGCATCGGGATGTTGACGACGGCGAGACCGACCAGGGCGATGACGACGGTCAGGCCCGCGAAGACGACGGCCGAACCGGCGGTCCCGACGGCCCGCCCTGCCGCCTCCTCGCGCTCCCGGCCCTCGGCCAGCTCGGCCCGGTACCGGGACACGATGAACAGCGCGTAGTCGATGCCGACCGCGAGACCGATCATCATCGCGAGCGTGGAGGTGGTGCTGCCCAGGTCGAGCACGTTGGCGAGCGCCGTGATGGCGGAGACGCCGATGCCGACGCCGATCAGCGCGGTCAGCAGCGGCAGCCCGGCCGCGATCAGCGAGCCGAACGTGATCACCAGGACGACGGCCGCGACCGCGATGCCGATGATCTCCGTGGCGCCGGTCTCCGGCATCGCCTGGAGCGCGTCGCCGCCGACCTCGACGGTCAGCCCTGTCTTCTGCGCCTCGTCGATGACCTCCTGGAGCGCGTCCCGGTCGGCGTCGGTCAGCTCCATCGAGGAGACCTTGTACGAGGCCGAGGCGTAGGCGATCGTGCCGTCCCGGCTGATCGTCTTGGCCACGAACGGGTCCGCGACGGAGGCGACGTGCTTCGAGCTGGACTTGATGGAGGCGACGGTGTCCTGGATGTCGGCCTTGTTGGCCGGATCGGTGAGCTTCTCGCCCTTCGGTGCCTCGAAGACGACGCGGGCGGTGGCCCCGTCGGCGGCGGAGCCGGGGAAGCGCTGGTCGAGCAGGTCGAAGGCCTTCTGGGCCTCGGTCCCCGGTATGGAGAAGGAGCTGGAGGCCGCGGTCGGCGCGGAGGCGGCGCCCACGCCCGCGAGCGTGAGCAGGGCCACCCAGATCAGCGCGACGAAGTGCCGTCGGCGGAACGCGAGTTTGCCGAGTTTGTAGAGGAATGTGGCCACGGAGGCGTACTCCCGGTCGGTGTCGTGGGTCCAACAGGACAGCAGGGCAGGGATGATCGGCCCGACGACATGAGCGGGTGCGCGTCAGGTGGAACAGATGAAGCAGGTGGAACAGGCGGGGAAGGTTCAGGCGCTGAGGGCGGGGAGGACCACAGCGTCGATGTACGAGACGAGGTATTCCTGCGTCGGCGGCTCTTCGTCGATGAGCGTCCGGGTGGCGAACGCGCCGATCAGCATGTGGATCAGATAGCCGAGCGCCGGGTTGTCGGCCCGGACCTCGCCCCTGTCCACCGCCCTGCGCACCATCCGGTCGACGCCCGTCATCTCGGGCTCGACGATCCACTCCTTGAAGGCCGCGAGCAGATCCGGATTGGCGTGCACGGCCACCATCAGGCCGCGCATCAGCGCGCTGTTCTGCTCCATGTGACAGTCGTCCTCGCGGAACGCGATCGCATGCAGATCACCGCGCAGCGAGCCGGTGTCGACCTCGTCGAAGTGCGGCTTCTGGCTCCGCAGCGCCTTCACGACCAGCTCGGCCTTTCCGCCCCACTGGCGGTAGAGCGTCGCCTTGCTCGAGCGCGTGCGGGTGGCCACGGCGTCCATCGTCAGAGCGTCGTAGCCGACCTCACGGAGAAGTTCGAGCACGGCGCCGTACAGCTCGGCCTCGCGCTCGGGCGTGATCCGGCTGCGACGCGTCGTTGCCTCCGCGACCATGTCACCCACCTGACCTCTCCGTATGCGTACGCCATAAAAGTACCCTGCCCCCTAGCGAAACGAAACGGTTTCGTACGTGCGCTGCGCCACATCGGTCCCGGGCACCCTTCTCAGCGAGTCCCGGTTGCCGGAGCCCGCCTCGCGGAAAAGCATGAGGAGGTGACTGAGGTGACTGAGGAATCCGATGCTGCCGACGGCCGGGCGTACCTGCGCTTCCCCCACATCAGCGGCGAGCTGCTGTGCTTCGCCGCCGAGGACGATCTGTGGGTCGCGCCGCTCGACGGCTCGGCGCGGGCCTGGCGCGTCACCGTCGACCGCACCAAGGTCAGCCACCCGCGCTTCTCCCCCGACGGCCGGCACATCGCGTACACGACGTGGCGCAGCCTGGACCCGGAGATCCATGTGGCGCCGGTCGACGGCGGCTCCGCGCGGCGTCTGACGTACTGGGGCAGCGTCGACACCCAGGTGCGCGGGTGGTCGCCCCCCGACAAGGACGGGAAGGCGGACATCCTCGCGGTCGCCTCGCACGGCGAACCCTTCTCGTACTTCACCTTCGCCTACAGCGTCCCGACCGACGGCTCCCCCGGCGGCAAGCTGCCCTGGGGCCCGGTCTCCGACATCCAGGTCGCCGACATCGACGGGGAGCGCCAGACCCTGCTCCTGACCGGTACGCCGCCGCACGAGCCGGCCGCCTGGAAGCGCTACCGGGGCGGCGCGCAGGGCCGGCTCTGGGTGCACGGGCAGCGCATCCTCGCCGACCTCGACGGGCATCTGGACGACCCGATGTTCGTGGACGGCCGCATCGCGTTCCTCTCCGACCACGAGGGCATCGGCAACGTCTACTCCTGCCTCCCCGACGGCACCGACCTGCGTCGCCACACCGACCACGACTCCTTCTACGCCCGGCACGCCACCACCGACGGTGCCCGCGTCGTCTACCAGTGCGCGGGCGATCTGTGGATCCTCGACTCGCTGTCCGCCGACTCCGTGCCGCGCAGGCTGCGGGTCCGGCTCGGCGGGCCGCGCGCGGGCCGGCGCAGCTACCAGGTGCCCGCCGCGAACCACGTCGACTCACTGTCCGTCGACGAGACCGGGCGGGCCAGCGCCGTCGTCGTCCGCGGCAGCCTGTACTGGCTCACGCACCGCGACGGCCCCGCCCGCACCATCGCCGACACCCCGGGCGTGCGCGTCCGCCTGCCCGAGATGCTGGGATCCGGCGGACAGGTCGCCTACGTCACCGACGCCGACGGCGAGGACGCGATCGAGATCGCCTACCTGCCGCGGGCCAGCGGCGACCGCAGCCCGCGCCGGTTCGCCTCCGGGCGGCTCGGCCGCGTACAGGAGCTGGTCTCCGACCCGGCGGGCGAACGCCTCGCGGTGGCCTCGAACGACGGGCGGCTGCTCCTCGTCGACGTCGGCGAGGACGAGGGAGGCGAGGCTCCGCTGGAGGAGCCCACCGTCACCGAGCTGATCCGCTCCACGAACGGCCCCGTCCGCGATCTCGCCTTCTCCCCCGACGGCTCCTGGCTGACCTGGTCGCACCCCGGCATCGGCCGCTCGCTGCGGCAGATCAAGATGGCCCGGATCAACCGGGGCGGCGGCTCCACCGCGCTCGGCGCGACCAAGCGCGAGACCGCGACGGTCGTCGACGTCACCAACGGCCGCTTCGAGGACGAGAACCCGGTGTTCACGCGGGACGGCCGCTATCTCGCCTTCCTCTCCTGGCGCGGCTTCGACCCCGTCTACGACGTGCACACCGGCGACCTGTCGTTCCCGCTGGGCTGCCGCCCCTACCTCGTACCGCTGTCGTCGGCGACGCCGTCCCCGTTCGCGCTCTCGCCCGACGGGCGGACGGCGGCGGGCGGCCTCGACCCGGTGAAGGACGCGGGCGGCGACGGGACGCCGACCGTGGAGATCGAGGGGCTCGCCAACCGCGTCGTGCCGTTCCCCGTCTCGGCGTCCAAGTACTCCTCGCTGCACGCCGTGGCGGGCGGCGGCCTCGTCTGGCTGCGCTGGCCGATCTCCGGCGCGCTCGGCGAGACCTTCGCCAACCCTGCCGACCCCTCGGCCCAGCCGACCCTCGAACACTTCGACCTCGTGAAGGGCAAGAAGTCCCAACTCGTCGCCCACATGGACTGGTTCGCGGTCAGCGGCGACGGCTCCCGGCTCGTCGTCGTCGACGAGGGCGAACTGGAGGCCGTGCCCTCCACCGAGGCCGGCGACAACGACACCACCGTCTGGATCGACCTGCGCCGCATCCTGCACGAGGTCGACCCGGCGGCCGAGTGGCGGCAGGCCTACGACGAGGCGGGCCGCATCATCCGCGCCTACTTCTGGGAGCCGCACATGTGCGGCATCGACTGGGACGCCGTCCTCGACCAGTACCGCCCGCTCGTCGAACGCGTCGCGTCCCCCGACGAGTTCGCCGATCTCCTACGGGAGGTCCTCGGCGAACTCGGCACCTCCCACGCCTACGTGGCCGCCGCCCGCCGCAACGAGGGCCCGCCCCACTACCAGCGCGCGCAGGGCCTGCTCGGCGCCAACTTCGTGTGCCGCGACGGGCATTGGACGCTCCAGCGGATCCTGCCCGGCGACTCCTCCGACTCCAAGGCCCGCTCCCCGCTCGCCGGCACCGGCATCCGCGACGGCGCCGTCCTCACCCACATCGACGGCCGCCCGGTCGACCCGGTCAAGGGCCCCTACCCGCTGCTCGCGGGCGCGGGCGGCACGACCGTCGAGCTGACCTTCGCCCACACCGTCACCCACCACCACCCTTCCAAGGAAGGCCCTTCGGGCCCCTCTCGTCCTGCCGAGGGCGGCGGCCGGCCGCGCCGCGTCGCGATCGTCCCGCTCGTCGACGAACGCCCGCTGCGCTACCAGGACTGGGTCGCCAAACGCCGCGCCGTCGTCCGCGAACTGAGCGGCGGCAAGTGCGGCTACCTGCACATCCCCGACATGGGCGGCTCCGGCTGGGCCCAGTTCAACCGCGACCTGCGCATGGAGGTCTCCCGGCCCGCCCTCATCGTCGACGTGCGCGGCAACGCGGGCGGCCACATCAGCGAACTCGTCGTCGAGAAACTCACCCGGAAGATCATCGGCTGGGACCTGACGAGGAACGCGCAGGCGGTCTCGTACGCCTCGAACGCCCCGCGCGGACCGGTCGTCGCCCTCGCCGACGAGGCCACCTCCTCCGACGGCGACATGATCGCCGCCGCGTTCAAGCTGCTCGCGCTCGGCCCGGTCGTCGGCCAGCGCACCTGGGGCGGCGTCGTCGGCATGACCGGGCGGCACAAGCTCGGCGACGGCACGGTGATCACGGTCCCGATGAACGCGGCCTGGTTCCCCCAGTACGGCTGGTCCATCGAGAACAAGGGCGTGGAACCCGACATCGAGGCCCTGCGCACCCCGCTCGACTGGGCGGAGGGCCGGCACGCCCAGCTCGACGACGCGGTGGAGCTGGCGCTCAACCTCCTGGCGGAACAGGGCGCGACGACCCCGCCCGACTACTCGGACGTCCCGGACCGGCGGCGCCCGCGACTGCCACCACGGTGACCGTCCCCTCCGCCGGACCAATGTCCTGCGGAGGGCTTACCCCCTTCCCCCCCTGGCATGACAGATTCTGGGCGCGCACACGGCGATGTCACGGTCAACTACCTGTCAGCCAGGGGGTTTTCATGTCGCACGGTTCACGAAGAGCGGTACTGCTCGGCGCCGCGGGAATCGGCGCGGGGCTCGCGCTCAGCACCACGGGTCGGGCCGCGGCCGCGACTCCCGCGCTGCCACCCGTCCTCATCACCGAACAGGCCAGCAAGCGGCTGCTGGTGATGGACCCGCGGGTCCGGGTGTGGGACCCGGCCGTCGAACCCGGCGTCGTGCGCTGGGCGTTCTCGCCCGTGGGCGACGCCCGGTACCGGGACACCGAGGCCGACATCAGCTGGGTGTACCCGAGCGAGGCGAAGGTGCGGCGCCATCGGGGGCGTACGTACGTGCTGACCACGGCCTCGTTCGGATTCGCGGGCGTCGTGGAGTGGCCGAGCGGGCGGCGCTACTGGGCCGGGACGCTCGGCCCCGGGGACGACCTGCTCAACCCGCACACCGCCGAGATCCTCCCCGACGGGAACGTCGCCGTCGCGTGCAGCACGGGCGCGCGGGTGCGCCTGTACGCGGCGTCCCTCGGCCCGCACTCCACGCGGTACACGGAGGCCGCGCTGAAGGGGGCCCACGGGCTGCACTGGGACCCGGTGCGCGAGGTGCTGTGGGCCATGGGCGACGACGAGCTGGTGGCCTACCGGGTGGAGGGGACGCGCGTACGACCCACGCTGGTGCGGCAGTTCGCGGTGGCCCTGCCCGTCGCCACCCCGGGGAAGTCCGCCGGTGGGCACGATCTGTTCCCCGTGGCGGGCGTGCCGGGGCGGATGTGGGTGACGACCTCCGCATCCGTGTTCCAGTACGACATCGTCGGCCAGGGCTTCACGCAGGACTTCGCGGGGGCCTCGGAGATCGTCCGCAAGTCGGTGAAGGGCGTGGGGGACGATCCGCGCACCGGGCGGGTGGTCACCACGGTGCCGGAGAAGGGGCTCGGCGAGACGTGGTGGACGACCACCGTGAGCCTGCACCGTCCTGCCGGGGCGTTCACCTACGTCAACGGCGGTATCTACAAGGCCCGTTGGTGGCTACCCCGGTGACCCGTCGGACGGATACCCGCCGGGCGATTACCCGTCGGACGCTTCCAGCCTGCGGTCGAGCGCCAGGGACAGCTCCGCCTCCACCACGCCCTTCGCGAGCGGGCGCAGCCGGTCGATGTCCTTGTCGGAGGCGTGCGCGGCGACGAGGTCGGTGAAGAGCGCGGCCATGGCCTCGGCGTGCTCGCGCACCCGCCTGGCCGCCGCGAGCACGTCGGCCAGCGGGATGCCCTCGCGGACCAGGGCCGCCGAGATGTCGAGCAGCCGGCGGCTGATGTGCACGATCTCCTCGCCGTCGATGCCCAAGTAGCCGAGGTCCAGGGCGGCCTGGAGGTTCTCGGGCGTGACGTCGTCCGCGAAGTAGTCGGCGAGTTCGGCGGCGGAGAGCCGGACGGGGACCTCCTCCGTGGGCCGCACGCCGAGGAGTTCGCCGACGTCGCGGCCGCGGTCGAAGGCCTCGGAGAGCTCGCTGATCCCGTTGAGGGTGTGGCCGCGGTCCAGGAGCGAGGCGATCGTGCGCAGGCGGTCCAGGTGCGACTCGTCGTACCAGGCGATGCGGCCCTCGCGGCGGGGCGGCTTGATGAGCCCGCGCTCACGGTAGAAGCGCACGGTGCGGACCGTGATGCCGGCCGCCTTCGCCAGCTCCTCCATGCGGTACTCGCGCTTGCCTTCGCCGCCCTCTGCCGCCGTGCCGCCCGGTTCGCCCACGTCTTCCTTCACGTCTCCTCCCACGCCGGAAACCTTATGCCGTACTGCCGGTAACTTTCCTCGGTCCGACCCCTACCCATGAGTACGTACAGCCTCTACTCTCCGGATTACGCCAGTGTTCACTGGCAGAGTCGCAGCGGCAAGGGAGGCGCCGGGATGGCCGAGCAGGAGCACGAACACGTACGAGTGGCGGTGATCGGATCCGGCTTCGGCGGCCTCGGCGCGGCGGTCAGGCTGCGCCGCGAGGGGATCACCGACTTCGTGGTCCTGGAACGGGCCGGCGCGGTCGGCGGGACCTGGCGCGACAACAGCTACCCCGGATGCGCCTGCGACGTCCCGTCCCACCTCTACTCCTTCTCCTTCGCGCCCAACCCTGACTGGCCGCGGACGTTCTCCGGGCAGGAGCACATCTGGGAGTACCTGGAGCACGTCGCCGACACCTTCCGGCTGCGCCCGCACATCCGCCTCAACTCAGAGGTGAAGCAGCTGCGCTGGGACAACGACAAGCTCTGGTGGGAGATCGACACCGCGAAGGGCACACTCACCGCCGACGTCGTCGTCTCCGCCACCGGACCGCTCTCCGACCCGAAGACCCCCGACATCCCCGGCATCGACACCTTCCCCGGCAAGGTCTTCCACTCCGCGCAGTGGGACCACGACTACGACCTGCGGGGCAAGCGCGTCGCCATGATCGGCACGGGCGCCTCGGCCATCCAGATCGTCCCCGCCATCCAGAAGGAGGTGGGCAGGCTCACCCTCTTCCAGCGCACCCCGCCCTGGGTCATGCCGCGCGCCGACCGGGCCATCACCAAGGCCGAACGCTGGCTCCACCGCCAACTGCCCTTCACCACCCAGGCACGGCGCGGACTCCTGTGGGGCATCCGGGAGCTGCAGGTCCAGGCGTTCACCAAGCACCCCGGCGAACTGGGCATGGTCGAACAGCTCGCCAAGCGGAACATGCACCGGGCCATCAAGGACCCGGCACTGCGCGCCAAGCTCACCCCGGACTACCGCATCGGCTGCAAGCGGATCCTGCTCTCCAACACGTACTATCCGGCGCTCGCCCAGCCCAACGTCGACGTCGTCGCCTCCGGACTGAGCGAGATCCGCGGCAACACCCTCGTCGCCTCCGACGGCAGCGAGGCCGAGGTCGACGCGATCGTCTTCGGCACCGGCTTCCACGTCACCGACATGCCCATCGCCGACCGCGTCATCGGCGCCGACGGCGACACGCTCATGCAGTCGTGGAAGAACGGCATGAAGGCCCTGCGCGGCGCCACCGCCGCCGGATTCCCGAACTTCATGACCGTCATCGGCCCCAACACCGGCCTCGGGAACTCCTCGATGATCCTCATGATCGAGGCCCAGCTGAACTACCTGGCCGACTACATGCGCCAACTGCACGTCCTCGGCGGCCGCGTCGCCCTCACCCCGCGCGAGACCGCCGTCACCGGCTGGAACAACCGCGTACAGGACCGCATGAAGCGCACCGTGTGGAACACCGGCGGCTGCGACAGCTGGTACCTCGACGACAACGGGGTCAACACCACCGTCTGGCCGGGCACGACCACCGAATTCCGGCACGCCACCCGGCATGTCGACGTAGGCGAGTACGAGGTGGTGCGCGCGCCCGCGAAGGCCGCGTCGACCACGCGTACCAAGAAGAAGACCGAGGTGAACGCCGCATGAGCCGCCTGATGCGCCATGTCACGACGGGACCGTACGCACCGCCCGTCGCCGCCCGCGAACTGACCGTCACCTCCGCGGACGGGGCCCGGCTGCACGTCGAGGTGCACGGCCCCGACGGCGCCCCCGCCGTCGTGCTCTCGCACGGCTGGACCTGCTCGACGGCGTTCTGGGCCGCGCAGACCCGCGCCCTCGCCACCGACCACCGGGTGATCGTGTACGACCAGCGCGGACACGGCCGCAGCCCCGCCGCCGCCGAACCCCCGTACACCACCGACATGCTGGCCGACGACCTGGAGGCCGTGCTCGGCGCGACCCTGGAGCCGGGCGAACAGGCCGTGCTCGCCGGGCACTCCATGGGCGGCATGACGATGATGGCCGCCGCCGGACGCCCCAAGTTCAAGGAGCACGCCGCCGCCGTCCTGCTGTGCAGCACCGGAAGCTCGCAGCTCGTCGCCGAGGCCACCGTGGTGCCGCTGATGCGCGCGAGCAACCTGCGCACCCGCTTCACCCGCGCGATCCTCGGCTCCAAGGCACCCCTCGGGCCCGTCACACCCATCGGCAAGCGCGTCCTCAAGTACGCGACGATGGGCCCCGGTTCGGCCCCCGACAAGGTCGAGGCCTGCGCACGGATCGTGCACGCCTGCCCGCGCGGCGTCCGGTACGGCTGGTCGCACGTCCTCGAACACCTCCAACTCGACGCCGGAGTGGGCGAGTTGACGATGCCGGTCGCCGTCATCGCGGGCACCGCCGACCGCCTCACCCCGGTCGCGCACGCCCGGCGCATCGCCGCCGCGCTGCCCGACTGCGCGGGCCTGACCGAACTGGCGGGGCTCGGCCACATGACACCCATCGAGGCCCCGGACGCCGTCACATCAAAGATCCGCGAACTCTCCACCCAGTACGCGCAGCCGAAGACACAGCCACAGTCACCGTCGCAGTCGGACAAGGGAGCAGACGCCGCATGAGCAAGGTCAGTCTCGAAGGACAGGTCGCGGTCGTCACGGGAGCCGCACGCGGCGTGGGCGAACTGCTCGCACGCAAGCTGTCGGCACGCGGCGCCAAGATCGCACTGGTCGGCCTGGAGCCGGACGAACTGAAGCAGGTGGCCGCCCGGCTGCACTCCGACGCCGACTGGTGGCACGCGGACGTCACCGACCACGTGGCGATGGCGCAGGTCGCCCAGGAGGTCAAGGAACGCTTCGGCAAGGTCGACATCGTCGTCGCCAACGCGGGCGTCGCGACCGGCGGCCCCTTCGCCGAGTCCGACCCGGTGGCATGGCGCCGGGTCATCGAGGTCAACCTCATCGGCTCCGCCGTCACCGCCCGCGCCTTCCTCCCCGTCCTGACGGAATCCCGCGGCTACCTCCTCCAGATCGCCTCCCTCGCCGCGATCACCCCCGCCCCGATGATGACCGCCTACTGCGCCTCCAAGTCGGGCGTCGAGGCCTACGCGCACAGCCTGCGCGCCGAGGTCGGCCACAAGGGCGTCCGCGTCGGCGTCGGCTACCTGTCCTGGACCGACACCGACATGGTCCGCGGCGCCGACCAGGACGACGTGATGCGCGAACTGCGCCAGCAGCTCCCCTGGCCCTCGAACAAGACGTACCCCCTGGGCCCGGCCGTCGACCGCCTCGTCGCGGGCATCGAGCGCCGCTCGCCCCACGTGTACGCGCAGTGGTGGCTGCGCGGCATGCAGGGCATACGCGGCTACCTGCCCGCGGCGATCGGCCTCGTGGGCCAGCAGAAGGTACGCCGCTTCGAGGGCCGCCTCGGCACCGTCTCCAAGGGCCTCGTGGGCGCGGGCGGAGCCGCCGACGAGGCATCGCGGGGCCGCTGACCTGGCCCTTTACGGTGCGTCATTGATCAAAATGCGACAAATGGGGCATCGTGTCAGTCTGGTCGAGGCCCACCCCCCACCCTTCATGGAGTGCATCAAATGGGTATCTCTGACCAGTTCAAGGACAAGGCCGAGCAGCTGCAGGACAAGGCCAAGGAAGCCATGGGCGGCTCCGAGGGCAAGACCGAGGAAGGCCAGGACCGCGCCAAGGAAGGCACGGACCAGGCCAAGGAAAAGGCGCAGGACGCCGCCCAGGAGGCCAAGGACCGCTTCCAGCAGTGACGCCACCTGAACACATGTGACGGGGCCCCGTCCGGAGATCCGGACGGGGCCCGGCCATGCGCCCGCCTCCAGCCGGACCGCACCCGCCTCACGGCTGCCGCTCCACCCGCCCCCTCGCGCGGTGACGGCGCGCCGCCACCCCCAGCAGGACCAGACCCGCGAGGCCGACCAGGAGGGTTGCCCACTCGGGCACATGCGCCGCCCGCATGAGGGCGGCGACGCCGAAGCTCGTGCCCCACCCGGCCTCCGTGACGGCCGAGCCGAAGCCCTGGACGGCGAGGATGGCGCCGAACAGCCACAGCAGCCCCTGACCCGAGCCGCTGTCCGCCCCTTTGAGTTGATTCGCCATGACGAGCCTTCCCTCCCTGTGCCCACGCACCGTTCCGATGCACTTGCATCACATCGTGCGGCCGCAGCGGATATGATGCAAGTGCATCGGAACATGGGAAGGATCGGACCGTGCCCAGGAAGGTCGACTACGAGGACCGGCGCCGGCGGATCGCCGAGGCGGTCTGCACCCTGATCGCGCGCTCGGGGATGGAGTCCGTCAGCCTCCGCGACGTCGCCGCCGAGGCCGGCGTGTCCATGGGTGCCGTCCAGCGGTGCTTCCGCACCAAGGAGGACATGCTGCTCTTCGCGCTGGAGCACATCTCCCAACTGGTCGCAGAACGCGCCAACCAGCGCATCGCCGCCACCTCCACACCCCAGGCCGCAGCAACACTGCTCTCCCACACCCTGGCCGAACTCGCCCTGCTGGACGAGGCGTCGAGGACACAGGCTCACGTCTGGCTGGCCTTCGTCGCCCACGCCCCGGCCAGCGAGAAACTGGCCGCCGTCCTGCGCGACACCTACGGCAAGCTGCACGACCTCATCGCGTGGCTCGTGCGCTACGGCCAGGGCACCCGGGAGTTCCTCCGGAGCCTCGACCCGGACCGCGAGGCGCACACACTCCTCGCCCTCGCCGACGGCCTCACGGCCCACGTCCTGGCGGGCCACCACTCACCGGCCACGGCACTGGCCACCCTCCAGCGCCACATCGACCAGCTGCTGGCGGACACACCCGCCCGCTAGGTCCTGTCGTTCGGAGCGGGCCCCAGGTGCCTAGCGGTCGAAGACCACCGTGACGGGCGCGTGGTCCGACCACCGCTCGTCGTGCGTGGCGGCACGCTCGACGTAGCCCTTCACCGCGCGCGCGGCGAGCCCCGGCGTCGCCACCAGGTAGTCGATGCGCCAACCTGAATCGTTGTCGAAGGCCCGCCCCCGGTACGACCACCACGAGTACGGCCCCTCGACGTCCGGGTGCAGGGCGCGGACCACGTCGACATAGCCGCCGTCGGACGGGTCGAAGACGGAGGTCAGCCACTCGCGCTCCTCGGGGAGGAAGCCGGAGTTCTTCTTGTTGCCCTTCCAGTTCTTGAGGTCGGCCTCCTGGTGGGCGATGTTCCAGTCGCCGCAGACCACGACCTCGCGGCCGTCGGCGGCGGCCCGCTCGCGCAGGGACTTCAGGTAGGGCAGGAACTCGCCCATGAACCGGATCTTCTCGTCCTGGCGCTCCGTGCCGACCTCGCCGGACGGGAGGTAGAGGCTGGCGACGGTGACGCCCGGCAGGTCCACCTCGACGTAGCGGCCGCTGTCCGCGAACTCGGCCGAGCCAAAGCCGATCTGCACCCGCTCCGGCTCGCGCCGCGTATAAAGGGAGACGCCGGCCCGGCCCTTGGCGGCGGCCGGCGCGTGCGCGACGTGCCAGCCCTCGGGCTCCCGCACGTGCTCGGGCAGCTGGTGCGGCTCGGCGCGCACCTCCTGGAGGCAGACGGCGTCGGCGGAGGTCTCGGCGAGCCACTCCACGAAGCCCTTCTTGGCGGCGGCCCGGAGCCCGTTCACATTCACAGAGGTCACAGTCAGCACCCCGGCACGATACCGGCAGACTGGACGGGACAGCCGCAAGCACCCGCATAGAGTTACGATGACCCGTATGACTATTCAGCTTCCCGGAGTCGGGGCCCCGAGCCTGCGACCCACCTCCTTCGGCCACCTCGACGCGATCGCGCTGAACGACCGCGTCCAGCTCGAGTACGCGGAGCGGTACGGCGACGAGGGCGATGTCACGCCGCTCGACCCGACGATGTTCGAGCCGCCGCGCGGCCTCTACCTGATCGCCTACGACGCCGCGGGCACACCGCTCGCGACGGGCGGCTGGCGCGGCCAGGAGGCGAACGACGAGGGGTACGTGGACGGCGACGCCGAGCTGAAGCGCATGTACGTCATCCCGGAGGCGCGCGGCCTGGGCCTCGCCCGGCAGATCCTCGCGGCGCTGGAGGAGGACGCCCGGGCGGCGGGCCGCACGCGCATGGTCCTGGAGACGGGCCTCAAGCAGCCGGAGGCGATAGCCCTGTACGCGTCGAGCGGTTACGAGCCGTGCGCGAAGTTCGGTCACTACCGGTTCGACGAGTTGAGCCGGTGCTTCGCGAAGAAGCTCTGAGCGGGAGAAGCTCTGGGCAGCACGGACCCTGGACATGCGAAAACCCCCGGCGGTTTCCCGCCGGGGGTTTTCGTTGCTGTGGACGTGAGGGGATTCGAACCCCTGGCCCCCTCGATGCGAACGAGGTGCGCTACCGGACTGCGCCACACGCCCTTGCAACGAGTGAAACTCTAGCACCCCGATCCGGGTGCTTGGAAATCCGTTCCCTGGCTGGTCAGCCGGGCGGGCTCCGAAGTGGTCCGGCTCACTCGTTGGCGGCGCGCGGCCGGCCGTCGGCGCCGTCGTCGAACTGGTCGAAGAGCGGGGTCCGTCCGCGCTCGCGGGAGCGGCGCGCGGAGGCGGCGCGGCGGGCGTCGCTGCGGCCGTCGTCGGCGACCGGCTCGGCGGACTCCGGGGCGGCCTCGGCGGCCTGCTCCTCCTGCGCCTGCTGCTGCGCGGCCTGTTCCGCGGCGGAGGAGCGGGCGGAGCTCCACGTCTCGGGTGCGTTGTAGTCGATGCCGCCGGTGGCGCGCGGGGCGACGGGGGCGGTGACGTAGGTGGGCAGCGGCACGGGGACCGGGTCCCAGCTGTCGCCGGGGCCGGGGTGGCGCTGCCGTTCGCGCTGCTGGTCGACCCACTCCTGATGGTCGGTCTGTTCGACGAGGGCGCGGCGGTCGGCGGCGAGGGCCTCGAGGCCGGGGTCGGTGGCGGTCTCGTCCACCGATGGGCCTTCCTCCTGATCCTCGGCCGCGGCGCGGGCCGCGGCCGGCTGCCGCCTGCGGGGCTGGCGTTCGCGCAGTCGCTGTGCGGCGACCTCGGCGCGGCGGCGGTCCATGACGTAGGCGAAGCGGCGTCGTTCCTGGGTGCGCAGGTAGACGATGTACGCGCTGAGGAGCAGTGCGGGGGCCGCGGGTGCCCAGAGGAACGCGATGCCGCCGACGGCGGCCACGACGGCGCCGACGGTGAAGGCGGCGAAGAGCAGCACGGTCGTGCGGCGGCGGCGCGCGAGCACCTTGGTGCGCCGGGCGCGCGCGGCCTGTGCCTCGGCCGCGGCGGCCGAAGTGGCGCGGGCGGCGCGGGGCTTGGCGGGCGGCGCGGGCTCGGCCACCGGTTCGGGTTCGTGGGCGGGGTCCGCGCGCTCGTGGTCCGGTTCCGCGAACTCTCGGGCGGAATCGGGGTGTTCACGGCTTTCGCGACGTTCGCGTCCCGGGTGCGGGGCGCGCCGCTCCGGGGACGGAGACATGCCGACGTCCCGGACGTCCACCCCTTCGGTGGGTGCGTCCGGGTCGACCGGGTCGCCGCGCCGCTCGTCCGACTCGGGCGAGCGCGCCTGCAGGTCCTTGGCGTACCGGCGCTCCATGCCCGCCCGACCGGAGAGAAGCCGGATGGCGGTGCTGAAGCGTTCCGTCGGACGAGCTTCGTTCAACTCGTCCTGCCTACGGAGCCACATCGGCACCAAGTAGGCGGCCCAGGCCCCGACGATGACTGCGTAGATGAGGCCGCTGCTGCTCACGGACACACCGTAGAGGGGTTTAGGCGGGGCCATCCGCCAATTGAGCCGGTGTGTCGCACGATCTGGCTGATAATCCGAGCTTTTTGCGATGGATGTGATCAGCGGGCCGACCTTCGGGGGAATTCAATGACCCCTGACGGTGCCTCTTCGATCAAATTCGAACATTTATTTCATTTCGAGGGCGTGCCCGGATCGACCGTATTGGGGGCACTCGGACCTGCGGGATTGCCGCGTCGCTCACGCCGGCGCCGCTTCAGGATCCCTTCCGGAACCTCTTCGGCGGTGAGCGCGAAGACAAGGTGGTCGCGCCAGGCTCCGTCGATGTGAAGATATCGTGGACGCAGCCCCTCCTCGCGGAATCCGAGTTTCTCCACGACCCTGCGGCTCGGCCCGTTCTCCGGCCGAATACAGACCTCGATGCGGTGCAGGCCCACGGTCCGGAAGCAGTGGTCGACCGCGAGCGCGACGGCCGTCGGCATCACACCGCGGCCCGCCACCGACTGGTCCACCCAGTACCCGACGTGGCCCGAGCACATCGACCCCCAGGTGATCCCGGCGACGGTCAACTGCCCGACGAGGCGGCCCTGGTACTCGACCACGAAGGGCAGCATCCGGCCCGCGTTCGCCTCCGAGCGCAGGTGCCGCACCATTTGACGGTATGTCGGGCGGTGCGTGATCGGGCCGCTCGGCGTGGGCGGCGGGATGGTCGCCTCCCAGGGGCGCAGCCAGTCGCGGTTGCGCCGGTTCACTTCGCGCCAGGCACGCTGGTCGCGCAGCCTTATGGGGCGGAGGACGACTTCGCCCTCCACCAGCACGACGGGCCACGACGGGCTGTTCAGTGCGCACCCCCGGGTGCCTGGGCGTCGGGTCTGGACTCGCTGCTGTCGGGTCCGGAATCGCTTCGCGGATGGTCGCCGCCGTGGATCTGGTCGACGGCGTGGGTCAGCAGCGGCCCGAGGACGGCCAGGCCGTCCTTCACGCCCCCGCTGGAACCCGGCAGGTTCACGATCAGTGTGCGCCCGGCGACCCCCGCGAGGCCACGCGAGAGCGCCGCCGTGGGCACTTTCTCCCGGCCGTACGCGCGGATCGCCTCGGGGATGCCCGGCACCTCGCGGTCCAGGACGCGGGCGGTCGCCTCGGGGGTGCGGTCGGTGGGCGAGATGCCGGTGCCGCCGGTGGTGATCACGACGTCGTACGCCGCCTCCACGGCGGCCCGCAGGGCGGCCTCGACCGGGTCGCCGTCCGGGACCACCTGGGGGCCCTCGACGGCGAAGCCCAGCTCTCTGAGGCCCGCGGCGATCAGGGGGCCGCCCTTGTCCTCGTAGACCCCTGCGGCGGCCCGGTTGGAGGCCGTGACGACGAGGGCGCGGTAGGTGTCGGTCATGCCCGGTCCTCCCGGTTCCAGACCCCGGACTTGCCGCCGGTCTTCTCCTCGACCCGGACGTCCGAGATGACGGCCCCCTTGTCGACGGCCTTGACCATGTCGACGACGGTGAGCGCGGCGACGGAGACCGCCGTGAGCGCCTCCATCTCGACGCCCGTGCGGTCCGTGGTCTTCACGGTGGCGAGGATTTCCACGGCGTCGTCCGCCACGGACAGGTCGAGCTTGACCCCGGACACGGCCAGCGGGTGGCAGAGCGGGATCAGGTCGGGGGTGCGCTTGGCGCCCATGATCCCGGCGATCCGCGCGGTGGCGAGCGCGTCCCCCTTGGGCACGCCCTCGCCGCGCAGCAGCTCCACCACGCGCGGCGAGACGAGGACGCGACCGCTGGCGCGGGCGGTGCGCGCGGTCACGTCCTTCTGCGACACGTCGACCATGCGGGCGGCGCCCGCCTCGTCGATGTGCGTGAGCCGGTCGGTCTGGTCCTGGTGATCCTGCGAAGTGCTCATGGTGCTGTGGCGCTCCCGATCCGAGCCGTGCGCGGTGCGGCGCGCCGGACGATTTGTGCGCGACACGCTATCGCGAGCCTCCGACAGTCGGCCCGCTCAGCCCAGCAGGACCACGTCCACCTCGGTGCCCGGCTCCACCGACGTGGTGTCCTCGGGGACCACGATCAGCGAGTCCGCCTGGGCGAGCGCCGCGATGAGGTGCGAGCCCGCGCCGCCGACGGGGGCGACCTCGCCCGCCTCGGCGTCGTACACCCCGCGCAGGAACTGGCGGCGGCCCGACGGCGAGGTCAGCGCCTTGTCGGCGGTGAGGGTCGCGCGGGCCTTCGGGCGGTGCACGGCGTCCTCGGGCAGGCCCATCAGGGCGCGGATCGCGGGGCGCACGAACAGTTCGAAGGAGACGTACGACGACACGGGGTTGCCCGGCAGCGCGAGCAGCGGGGTGTGGTCGGGGCCGATGGAGCCGAAGCCCTGCGGCTTGCCGGGCTGCATGGCGAGCTTGCGGAACTCGACGCCACTGCCCGCCCCGATGCCCTCTTCGTCGTCCGGGTCGCCGATGCCGGTGAGGGCCTCCTTGACCACGTCGTACGCGCCGACGCTGACGCCACCGGTGGTGACGATGAGGTCGGCGCGGATGAGCTGGTCCTCGATGGTGGAGCGGAGCGTCTCGGCGTCGTCGGCCACCGCGCCCACCCGGTAGGCGATGGCTCCGGCGTCGCGGGCGGCGGCGGTGAGGGCGAAGCTGTTGGAGTCGTAGATCTGGCCGGGCGCCAACTGTTCGCCGGGCTGGACGAGTTCGGTGCCGGTGGAGACGACGACCACGCGCGGGCGCGGGCACACGCGTACGGTGCCGCGGCCGATGGCGGCGAGCAGCGCGATCTGCGGCGGGCCGAGGACGGTGCCGACGGTGAGTGCCCGGTCGCCGGCCTGTACGTCGCTGCCCTGCGCGCGTACGTGCGCGCGTGCCTCGGCGGGGCGGTGCACACGGACCTCGCCCGACGCGCCCTCAGGGGCGGTGCTGTGGGCGGGCATCGAGGTGACGGGGCCCGCGCCGAGTCCTCCGTCGGTCCACTCGACGGGGACGACGGCCTCGGCGCCGGGCGGCAGCGGGGCGCCCGTCATGATGCGGGCGGCCTCGCCGGGGCCGACGGTGGGCTGTTCGGCCTGGCCCGCGGCGACGTCACCGATCACCGTGAGCACGGCGGGGAACTCCTCGCTCGCGCCCGCGATGTCCGCGACGCGCACCGCGTAGCCGTCCATCGAGCTGTTGTCGAACGGCGGCAGCGACAGCGGGACCGTCACCTCTTCGACGAGCACACAGCCCTGTGCGTCGAGGAGTTGGAGCTCGATGGGGTCGAGTGCGTGGACGGCGGCGAGGATGTCCTCCAGATGCTCGTCCACCGACCAGATCTGCGCCTGGTCATTGGTGGCACTGAAACTGTTCACTGCTGCTCCCCTGCTCCTCGTGCCGGTGTGCTGAGTCTTCGGCGTATCCCGGTGTTCCTACCACGGGCGATATGTGACGCCCCGGAGGCGGTGTGCCGTACCGGGGCGCAGGTCCGCCGGGGAGCGGGGGTGCCGGGCCGCCTCGGGCCCGGCCCTGTCGGGTCAGACCTCCTCGGCGACGTAGCCGCGCAGCCAGGTCCGGAACTCCGGTCCCAGGTCCTCACGTTCGCACGCGAGGCGGACGATCGCCTTGAGGTAGTCGCCGCGGTCGCCGGTGTCGTAGCGGCGGCCCTTGAAGACGACGCCGTGCACGGGGCCGCCGATCTTCTCGTCGGCGGCGAGCTGCTGGAGCGCGTCGGTGAGCTGGATCTCGCCGCCGCGGCCGGGCTCGGTCTTGCGCAGTATGCCGAAGACGGCGGGGTCGAGGACGTAGCGGCCGATGATCGCGTAGTTGGAGGGGGCGTCGGCCGGGTCGGGCTTCTCCACCAGGTCGGTGACCTGTACGACGTCCCCGTCCTCGGTGGCCTGGACGGCGGCGCATCCGTAGAGGTGGATCTGGGAGGGCTCGACCTCCATGAGCGCGATGACGCTGCCGCCGTGCTCCTCCTGGACCTCCACCATCTTCTGGAGCAGCGGGTCGCGGGGGTCGATCAGGTCGTCGCCGAGCAGTACCGCGAAGGGTTCGTCGCCGACGTGCGGGGCGGCGCACAGGACCGCGTGGCCGAGGCCCCTGGGGTCGCCCTGGCGCACGTAGTGGATGGTGGCGAGGTCGTTGGACTCCTGGACCTTGGCCAGGCGGCCCGCGTCGCCCTTCTTCTGAAGCGCCGCCTCCAGCTCGTGGTTGCGGTCGAAGTGGTCCTCCAGCGGACGCTTGTTGCGACCTGTGATCATCAGTACGTCGCCGAGCCCCGCCGACGCGGCCTCTTCGACCACGTACTGGATCGCCGGCTTGTCGACGACCGGGAGCATCTCCTTGGGAGTCGCCTTCGTGGCGGGCAGGAACCGGGTGCCGAGGCCCGCGGCGGGGATGACAGCCTTGGTGATCCTGGTGTGCGCGTCAGTCATGCGGGTCACCATATCCGGCTGCTATGGGCGGAATCTGTGGGTCCGCTTTGTAGGCACATATATGCGTCGAATAGGAGAGGTTTGTGACCCGGCTATGAGTCCGCACACCGATGAGCCCGCAGCTGAACCGCGCGGCGACCACCCTGACAAGCGTTCGTTGCGCAGGGAGTTCCTCCGGGTGAGGAGCGCGTTGACGGAGGATGACGTGCGGGAGACGGAGCGGGCCGTGGCCCGCCGGGCTCTCGAACTCGACGAGTTGGCGCGGGCTCGCACGGTCGCGGCGTACGTCTCCGTGGGCGGCGAGCCGGGGACCGGCGCGCTCCTCGACGCCCTGCGCGCGCGTGGCACGCGCGTGCTGCTGCCCGCCCTGCTGCCCGACAACGACCTGGACTGGGGCGCCTACGAGGGTGCGGACTCGCTCACCACGGTGCGGCACCCCGGGAAGATGGCCCTGTCGGAGCCCGGCGGGGAACGGCTCGGCCCCGAGGCCGTCCTGGCGGCGGACGTGGTGCTGCTTCCCGGGCTCGCCGTGGACGCGCGCGGGATGCGGCTCGGCCGCGGCGGCGGCTCGTACGACCGGGTGCTCGCGCGCCTGGAGGCGGCCGGCGTGCGGCCCGCGCTGGTCGTGCTGCTCCACGACAGCGAGGTCGTCGCGCATCTCCCCCAGGAGGCGCACGACAAGGCCGTGGACGCGGTGGTGACGCCCTCGGGCGTGCGGCGCTTCTGACGCCCCCGCCCGCCCATGCGAAAGGGGCCTCCACGCGCGCGTGGAGGCCCCTTTCGCATGGATCGCCGCTACGGCTTCAGGACCAGCGAGTCCTCGGTGCTGTCGCCGACGGCCTTCTCGGAGAAGTTCCAGGGCAACAGGTCACCCTTGATCCACTTCTCGGTCTGGTCCGTGTAGTGGTCGCTGAAGGTGTGCCCCGAGGCGCCCGTCAGGTTGATCCACTTCGACTTGTCGAGGTCCGCCATGTTGACCACCATCCGCATGGACGGCACCCAGTCGACCCCGTAGCCGCCCGCGGCGTTCCAGCCGGTCGCGTTCACGGCCGCCTCGCCGCCGCCCAGCTTCCAGGGGCCGCGGTTGAGCACGTACTGCAGCCAGCCCGGGCCCTCGGTGCCGAGCGTCTGGTTCTTCAGCTCCAGCTTGTGCAGCCGGCCCCAGCTCCAGGTGTCGATGTCCTTGCCGAGCTTGGCCGTGAGGTCCCAGCGGGCGTCCTCCATGGCGCGCGCGAACAGCTGGTCACGGTTCTTGGTGGGGGCGTTCGTGCGGCTGCCCGGCGTCTTCCACCAGTCGTTCTTCGGATCCTTGATGATCTTGCGGACGACCTCGAACCAGCGGTCGCCGCCGTCCGGCTGCGCCGAGTGCGTGTCCCGCTCGCCGCACTCGCGGACCTTGCGGTCCTCGTCGGCGGGGCCCGTCTTGTCGACCGGCTCGACGCTCAGGCACTGGCCGTCGACCCGCAGCTCCTTGGGCAGCTTGTTGCCGAAGGCGAGCTTGAGGACGTTGCGCCACACGGAGTTGAAGTAGGCCGCGGCGGCGGAGTCCGGGTTCTGGGTGTAGTCCCAGTTCTCCAGGAGCTTCTGCGCGTCCCTGACGTCCTTGTCCTGGATGTCGATCTTCTGCAGGTAGGGCACCAGGAGCTTCGCGATCTCGCTGCTGTTGTCCATCTGCATGGTGCGCATGTCGTCGGTGGAGACCTTCCCGCCGTCCTTGATCTTCGACTCGATCAGGTCGGTGATGCGCTGGCTGCGGGTGCCGTAGCCCCAGTCCTTGGTCAGCGTGTACGGGTAGTCGTCGTCGACCACGGCCTGGTTGGCGGTCACGATGTAGCCGCGCTTCGGGTTGAACTCGTAGGGCAGCTCGGACTGCCTGATGTAACCGGTCCAGCGGTACTCGGAGTCCCAGCCGGGGGACGGCAGCGAGCCGTCGCCCTCGCCGCGGGTCGGGATCCGGCCCGGCAGCTGGTAGCCGATGTTGCCCTCGGTGTCGGCATAGGTGAGGTTCTGCGAGGGCACCTGGAAGTCGGCGGAGGCCTTGCGGAACTCGGACCAGTTCGACGCCTTGTCGAGGTTGAAGACGGCGTCCATGGTGTTGCCCGGCTGCAGCGCGGTCCAGCGCAGCGCGATGCCGTAGCCGTCGCCGCGGTCGGGGGCCGCCGCGTCCACGCCGGCCTTCTTGCCGACCTTCACGAGTTCGGAGTTGCGGTCGGACAGCAGCGGCCCGTTGTCGGTCTCGCGCACCGTGATCGTCTTGGACTCGCCGCCGGCGACCTTGATGGTCTCCTTGCGGGTCTTGAACGGCACGGTCTTGTCGTCGACCAGGTAGCCGTCGCCGCTGAACTTCTCCAGGTAGAGGTCGGTGACGTCGACGCCCGAGTTGGTCAGGCCCCAGGAGATGTTCTGGTTGTGGCCGATGACCACGCCCGGCATGCCCGCGAAGGTGTAACCCGAGGTGTCGTACTGGCACTTGCTGGAGACGCTCGTGCAGTGCAGGCCCATCTGGTACCAGACGGACGGCAGTTGCGGCGCCAGGTGCGGGTCGTTGGCGAGCAGCGGCTTCCCGGTGATGGTGTGGTCGCCCGAGACCACCCACGAGTTGGAGCCGATGCCGTTGCCGTTGGGGCCGAGGCCCGCGGAGTCGGGGATCTCGTCCAGGACCTTGGAGAGACCGCCCAGCTGGCTCTGCAGGCCACTGGGAGCCTGTGTGCCGCCCGCCAGGCCGGTGCCCGCCGCCCCGGCCGCCTGCGTGCCCGTACCGCCGCCCGAGGACGCGTCGAACGACTTCGTGGCGCTGTCGTACCCGCCCTCCTGCACGATCGGCTTGTGCCGCGCGTACGGGTAGTCGGGGTACAGGTCGGCGATCTGCTTCGGGCCGAGCCGGCTCGTCATCAGCGAGCGGTCGATCTCCTCCTGCATATTGCCGCGCAGGTCCCAGGCCATCGCCTTGAGCCACGCCACCGAGTCCACCGGCGACCACTTCTGCGGCTTGTAGTCGTTCTCGAAGCCGAGCGCGACGTACTCCGCGGAGATCGCCTTGCCGCTCTTGCCCCCCAGGTAGGAGTTGACTCCCTTGGAGTACGCCTGGAGGTACTTCTTCGTCGAGGGCGACAGCTTGGAGTCGTATTCCTTCTGCGCCACGCGATGCCAGCCCATGGTGCGCAGGAATTCGTCGGTCTTGACCTGGCCCTTGCCGAACATCTCGGAGAGCCGACCGGAGGTCGTATGGCGCCGCACGTCCATCTCGTAGAACCGGTCCTGCGCCTGCACATAGCCCTGCGCCATGAACAGGTCGTGGTCCGTGGACGCGTAGATCTGCGGGATCCCGTAGCTGTCCCGCTTGACCTGCACCGGTCCGTCGAGCCCGTCGAGTTGGATGGACCCCGTCGTCTGCGGCATGGACGCGCGGACGCTGTCGACGCTCCAGTAGGCACCGAATCCGATGCCCGCGAGAACGGCCAACACGAGCACGATCACGATCAGTCGGGCTCGGCGCCCCTTCTTCTTGCCGGGCGGGCTGCCGGCAGAGGCGTTCGTAGTGGAGGGCATCGCGGTCCTTGCTGTCCTTCGCTAACCGGGCGGGGCGAGAGCAACCTTACGAGCAGTGCGGTGTGGCTCCGGACGCGGAGTCGGGAAGCGGGGTTCTACGGAGACGGGCGTGACGTATCCGGCATCAAGAAGGCGTTAACGATTAGGTAAGGTAACGAAGTAACTTCCCTGTCGCAGTGCCCCTCCTGGAAGGAACGGCCCCTGACTGTCCACCAGCTCAACCAGCTCCTGCTCGTCAGCGCCCTCGTGCTGCTCGTGGCGGTCGCCGCCGTGCGCATCTCCTCGCGCAGCGGACTGCCCAGCCTCCTGCTCTACCTCGGCATCGGCGTCGCCATGGGCCAGGACGGGTTCGGCCACGTCGACTTCAGCAACGCCGAAATGACCCAGGTCATCGGCTATGCGGCACTCGTCGTGATCCTCGCCGAAGGTGGTCTGGGCACGAAGTGGAAACAGATCAAGCCCGCCCTGCCCGCGGCCGCCGCCCTCTCGCTCGTGGGCGTCACGGTGAGCGTGGGCGTGACGGCCGCGGGAGCGCACTACCTGGTGGGCCTCGAGTGGCAGCAGGCACTCATCATCGGCGCCGTGGTCTCCTCCACCGACGCGGCGGCGGTCTTCTCCGTCCTTCGTAGAGTGCCGCTCCCCGCGCGCGTGACCGGTGTCCTGGAGGCGGAGTCCGGCTTCAACGACGCCCCGGTCGTCATCCTCGTCGTCGCGTTCTCCGCCGCCGGCCCCATGGAGCACTGGTACGTCCTCGTCGGCGAGATCGCCCTGGAGCTCGCCATCGGCGCCGCCATCGGCCTCGCGGTCGGCTGGCTGGGCTCCTTCGGCCTGCGGCACGTGGCCCTGCCCGCCTCCGGCCTCTACCCGATCGCCGTCATGGCCATCGCCACGTCCGCGTACGCCGCGGGCGCCATGGCCCACGGCAGCGGATTCCTCGCCGTCTACCTGGCCGCGATGATGATGGGCAACGCCAAGCTGCCGCACTGGCCGGCCACCCGGGGCTTCGCCGAGGGGCTCGGCTGGATCGCGCAGATCGGCATGTTCGTCCTGCTCGGCCTGCTCGTCACGCCGCACGAGCTGGCCGACGACATCGTGCCCGCGCTCCTCATCGGCCTGGTCCTCACGATGGTCGCGCGCCCCCTGTCGGTCGTCGTCAGCCTGGTGCCCTTCCGCATACCGTGGGCGGAGAAGGCCCTCATGTCGTGGGCCGGTCTGCGCGGCGCCGTGCCCATCATCCTGGCGACCATCCCGATGGTCACCGGCGTCGCCGACAGCCAGCGGATCTTCAACATCGTCTTCGTCCTGGTCGTCGTCTACACCCTCATCCAGGGACCCACGCTGCCGTGGCTCGCCGGGAAGCTGCGCCTGGCGAGCTCCACCGACGCCGCCGACCTCGGCATCGAATCGGCACCCCTGGAGCGGCTCCGCGGCCACCTGCTGTCCGTCTCCATCCCGGAGGGCTCACGGATGCACGGCGTGGAGGTCGGCGAACTGCGGCTGCCCAAGGGCGCCGCCGTCACCCTCGTCGTCCGCGACGGCGCCTCCTCCGTGCCCGCCCCGACCACCGTGCTGCGCCGGGGCGACGAACTCCTGGTGGTCGCCACCGACCCGGTGCGGGACGCCGCGGAGGCGCGCCTGCGGGCCGTCGCCCTCGGCGGCAAACTGGCCGGTTGGTTGGGTACCGCCGGCCCGGAAGCCCGTTAGCATGGATGCACAGACCATGTACGACCGACTCTGCCTGACGTAGAGCCGGCGCGACCGCAAAGCGGCCGCGGTCCCCTTGCAGCACCGTGCTTCACGGCCTGACCTGCTTGGCCCAGGGCCTCTCCTGGCGCGGACCGTAGGTATCACTCGGTTCCCGGCGCATGAGGACGGCTCTCGGCGCGCACCCCTCAACCACGAGGACCGCGCGCTACCAGGCGGCAGAAAGGCAAGGACCGTGCCACAGAAGGACACGGTCACCGCACCCGGCACCCAGCGGGCCGCACGCCCCGGCTACGGGCAGCTCCTGCGCACCCGCGGGGCCTGGACGTTCCTGCTTCCCGGCTTCGCGGCCCGCCAGCCGTTCGCGATGCTCACGATCTCCATCGTGCTGCTCGTGCAGCACACCACCGGCTCCTACGGCACCGCGGGCGCGGTCTCCGCGACGACCGGTGTCGCCATGGCGCTCTTCGCGCCCTACAGCGGCAAACTGGCCGACCGCTTCGGGCAGCGCGCTGTCCTGCTGCCCGGCGTGCTCGTGCACTCCGCGGCGGGGCTCACGCTCACCGTGCTCGCACTCTCCGGGGCGCCCACCTGGGCGCTGTTCGTGGCCGCCGTGCCCACGGGTGCCTCGACACCGCAGATCGGGCCCATGGTGCGCGCCCGCTGGGGCGTGAAGCTGCAGGGGTCGCCCCTGATGCAGACGGCCGCCGCCTTCGAGTCGGTCACCGACGAGTTCACGTTCGTACTCGGCCCGCTGTTCGCGACGGCCCTGTGCACCGGCATCGACCCGGCCGCGGGCCTGATCACCGAGGCGGCGCTCACACTCGTCGGCGGCCTCCTGTTCGCCACCCAGAAGGCCACCCAGCCCCCCGTGGCCGGCCTGGAGGAGCACGCGCGCGTGCAGCACTCCTCCGCGCTGCGCGTCCCCGGTGTGCGGGTCCTGATCGTCACGTTCCTCGGCATCGGCTCCGTCTTCGGCGGCATGCAGGTCTCGCTCGCCGCGTACACCGAGTCGATCGGCGAGCCCGGCCTCAACGGCGTCCTGTACGGGATCTTCGCCGCGGGCAACATGCTCTCCGGCCTGGCCTGCGGCGCCATCGCGTGGAAGATCGCCCCGCAGCGCAGGCTCCTCGTCGGCTACACGGCGCTCGCCGTCATGGCCTCGGGGCTGTGGGCCGCGCAGTCCGTGGTGCTGCTCGCCGGGCTCGGCCTGCTGGTCGGCGTGTGCATCGCGCCGTCCCTGATCACGGGCTACACGCTGGTCGAGAAGATCGCCCCCGTGGGCTCCCGCACCGAGGCCTTCACCTGGCTGACCGGGGCCGTCGCGCTCGGCCAGGCGGCCGCCGTGTCGGTCTCCGGACAGCTGGAGGACCGCCTCTGGGACGGGGCCGGATTCCTCGTCCCGATGGGCGGCACCGTGCTCGCCCTGGTGGTCATGTTCCTGCTGCGCTCGCGGCTCACACCGTCCTCCACGGGGCGGACCGTGGCACGTGGTGTGGGTCACCGCGAGCCCGTGGCAGTGGACTGATCCCGCGGAATAGGTCACTATGGATCGTCGTTAGCACTCAACGAGTGAGAGTGCCAGGAGGAAGACACAGTGCCGACTTACCAGTACCAGTGCACCGAGTGCGGCGAGGGCCTCGAGGCGGTGCAGAAGTTCACCGACGATGCCCTGACCGAGTGCCCCAGCTGCAACGGCCGCCTCAAGAAGGTGTTCTCGGCCGTCGGCATCGTCTTCAAGGGCTCCGGCTTCTACCGCAACGACAGCCGCGGTTCCTCGTCGAGCAGCAGCCCGGCGTCGGCCTCGAAGTCGTCGACCGGCTCGGAGTCGAAGTCCTCTGACTCGAAGCCGCCCTCGGACGCGAAGCCGTCGACGTCGACCTCTTCGGCCTCGTCGAGCTCTTCGACGTCCTCCGCCGCGTAAAGCGTCCTCCGCCGCACAAAGCAGCGCCGGCGGCGCGAGCGGCGCCGCGAATTCTTACGAGACCCTGTCGTCTTCCGACGACAGGGTCTTCGGCGTTCGCCGCGTGACTACTGTGCTGACCCATGGCGACCAACTCAGGGAACGTACACGCAAGCGCCGCCGCCGGGATCGGCGTGATCGGCGGCTCCGGCTTCTACTCGTTCCTGGACGACGTGACGGAGATCAGCGTCGACACCCCCTACGGGCCGCCGAGCGACTCGCTCTTCCTCGGCGAGGTGGCGGGGCGCCGGGTCGCCTTCCTGCCCCGGCACGGCCGCGGCCACCATCTGCCGCCGCACCGCATCAACTACCGCGCCAACCTCTGGGCGCTGCGCTCCGTGGGCGTGCGCCAGGTTCTCGGCCCGTGCGCGGTGGGCGGCCTGCGGCCCGAGTACGGGCCGGGGACGCTGCTCGTGCCCGACCAGTTCGTGGACCGTACGAAAGCGCGGGCGCAGACCTACTTCGACGGGCAGCCGCTGCCGGACGGGACCGTGCCGAACGTCGTGCACGTCTCGCCCGCCGACCCCTACTGCCCCACGGGGCGCAGGGTCGCGGTGAAGGCGGCGCGCGGCAAGGACTGGGAGCCGGTGGACGGCGGGACGCTCGTGGTGGTCGAGGGGCCCCGGTTCTCCACCCGCGCCGAGTCCCGGTGGCATGCCGCCATGGGCTGGTCGGTGGTCGGGATGACCGGGCATCCGGAGGCGATGCTCGCCCGTGAACTGGAGCTCTGCTACACGTCGTTGACCCTGGTCACGGACCTGGACGCGGGTGCGGAGAGAGGCGAGGGCGTCTCGCACGACGAGGTGCTCCAGGTGTTCGCGGCCAATGTGGACCGGCTGCGGACGGTGCTGTTCGACGCGGTGGCGGGGCTGCCGGCGGAGGCGGAGCGGGACTGCCCGTGCGTGGGGGCGCTCGGCGGGATGGATCCGGGGTTCCGGCTGCCGTGACGCCGTATCTCGGCCGCCGGAACTACCCCTTCGGGTGAGGGAGTTGTCCACAACCGCTCGGTAGTGCACGGGCTTCGGCGGGATGCGGCGGGGAGGCGGATCGTGTTCGGCGAGACGGGTGCGGTGCCCGTCCGGCCCGACCGATCCGCAGGCGGTGACGACTGTGTCCGCATCTGTACCTGTCCCGTACGAGCTCGGCATTCCCCCGACGTCCGAGGTGCCGCCCTTCCCTCCCGTGCGGGTGCGCGGCGCGCGGTGGCGGCCGGGGCGCGCGGGCCGGCGTCGACACCGGCCCGCCGTGGCGGCGGGGCTCGTCCTGACCGCCGCGGCGCTGGCGGCGGCGGTGCCGTCGTCCGGCGCGGGAGGCGGGCCCGAGCCGCCGCACGCGGGGGCGGGGCCGGGTGGGCGGGCCGCCGCGTCCGCCGTGACGGTGTCGGCGCCGGTGCGGATCGCGGACGCGGGGGCGGTGCGGCTGCTGCGGCCGGGCGACCGGGTCGATGTGGTGGCGGCGCGGGCGGACGGCGGTCCGGGAGTGCGGGTGCTCGCGTCCGGCGTCCGCGTGGCATCCGTTCCGAAGCCGGGGCCAACTCTCGGTCAAGGCGGCGATGTCGGCGAAACCTCGGCGGCGGGCGGGGCGTTGGTGGTGCTGACGGTGGAACGTGGGGCCGCGGCGCGGCTCGCGGGCGCCGGAGCCGCCTCTAGGTTGGCGGTGACGGTGTGGTGACGTATATCTCCCCAAGTCCCCCGATCGAGCTACCGAATTGGACAGGTCTGACCCGAACTGTCGTAGGTTGCGGAAGCGTTTGCTCCACAACCTGTACATGTGAAGAGAGGCCTTCTGGTGAGCGAGAACAACGAACCGAGCCTGTGGGAAGGCTTCAAGGCCTTCCTCATGCGCGGGAATGTGATCGACCTCGCGGTCGCCGTCGTCATCGGCGCCGCATTCACCAACATCGTGAACGCGGTGGTGGAAGGGGTCATCAACCCGATCGTCGGCGCGTTCGGCACACAGGACCTGAACAAGTACGCGTACTGCCTCAAGGGCACGTGCGAAAAGGGCAGCGACGACAGCATCCAGATCATGTGGGGCACGGTTCTCAGCGCCGCGATCAGCTTCCTGATCACGGCCGCCGTCGTGTACTTCCTGATGGTGCTGCCGATGGCCAAGTACCTCGCCCGGCAGGCCGCGCGGAAGGCGGAGAAGGAAGGCACCCAGGAGGTCCTGGAGGTCTCCGAGCTGGAGGTGCTCAAGGAGATCCGCGACGCGCTCGTGGCGCAGCGCGGTTCAGGGCACACCGAGCCCTAGCCGGGCTCGCCGCGGCCCTTCAGATGTGGTGGGGCGGCTTCTCGTCGAGGAAGCGGGCCAGGTCGGCGGCGCTGTTGTCGCCGGCCGTCGGCCGCTCGCCCCAGCCGCGGTCCGTGTCGTCGGAGGACTGCGCCGTCAGCGGATCGTCGAAGATCAGCGCGGCCTTGGGGTCACGCTTCTTCGGATCGCGCTTCTCGGGGTCGGGGGTGGGGCTGCTCATGGCTCCAGGGTACGTCGCCGGGGGCGCCGGCCCCCGGGGCGCCGGGTCAGACGGCCGTGAGGCCGTGGGACTCGAAGATCGCCCTCGCGGAGGCGATCTGCTCGGGGGTGGGCGAGGGGGTGTCGTGCAGCGTGAAGGTCTTGCCGAGCGCCTGCCACTTCGCCTCGCCGAGCTTGTGGAAGGGCAGCACGTCGACCCGGGAGACGTTGCCGAGGGAGCCCGCGAAGGCGGCGACGCCCTCGATGTTGGCGGGGTCGTCGGTCAGGCCCGGGACGAGCACGAAGCGCACCCACACGTTCTTGCCGAGGTCGGCGAGGCGGTGCGCGAAGTCGAGGGTGGGCTGCAGCGGTCGCCCGGTGACGTGCTTGTAGGTGTCCCGGTCCCAGGACTTGATGTCGAGCAGCACCAGGTCCGCGTCGCGCAGCAGCGCGTCGGTGGCGCGCACACCGAGGAAGCCCGAGGTGTCGAGGGCCGTGTGCAGGCCCAGCTCGTGCTTGAAGCGGTGCAGCAGCTCGCCGGCGAAGACCGGCTGGAGCAGGGGCTCACCGCCGCTGATGGTGGCGCCGCCGCCCGCGGCCCCGATGAACCGGGTGTACTTGGCGGCCTCGGCGACGATGTCGTCGGCGGCGGTGCGCTTGCCGTCGCGCATCTTCCAGGTATCGGGGTTGTGGCAGTACAGGCAGGTGAGCGGGCAGCCGGAGAGGAACGTCACGAAGCGGGTGCCCGGCCCGTCGACGCCGGTCGACAGGTCCCAGGAGTGCACCGATCCCTCGATGGGCCGACGCGTCGCGGCGGCGGCCGGGGTCGCGGCGTCGTTCGCGGTGAGGTTCTGGGTGAGCATGACGGTCATGACGTTCCTCCTTGTGTCCTGCGGGCTGTCTCGGTCAGGAGGACCGGCTCACAGGGAGCCGTGGAAGGTGCGGTGGATGACGTCCAGCTGCTGCTCGCGCGTCAGGCGGACGAAGTTCACCGCGTACCCGGAGACCCGGATGGTGAGCTGCGGATAGTTCTCCGGGTGCTCCATGGCGTCCTCGAGGGTCGCCTTGTCGAGGACGTTGACGTTCATGTGGAAGCCGTCGCTGGCCATGAAGCCGTCGAGCACGCCGGACAGGTTGCCGATCCGCTCGGTGGGCGTGCGGCCCAGGGCGTCCGGGGTGATCGTGTTGGTCAGCGAGATGCCGTCCTCGGCGTCGTCGTAGGGCAGCTTCGCGACGGACAGGGCGGAGGCGATGTAGCCGTGCTCGTCGCGCCCGTTCATCGGGTTGGCGCCGGGGGCGAAGGGGGTGCCGGAGCGGCGGCCGTCCGGGGTGTTGCCGGTCTTCTTGCCGTAGACGACGTTCGAGGTGATCGTGAGCACCGACTGGGTGTGCACGGCGTTCCGGTAGGTCGGGTGCTTGCGGACCTTCTCCATGAAGCCGTGGACGATGCGCTTGGCGATGTCGTCGGCGCGGTCGTCGTTGTTTCCGTAAGCCGGGTAGTCGCCCTCGATCTCGTAGTCGACGGCGAGTCCGGTCTCGTCGCGGACGATCTTCACCCTGGCGTGCTTGATCGCCGAGAGGGAGTCCGCGGCGACCGACAGACCCGCGATGCCGCAGGCCATGGTGCGCAGGATCTCCTGGTCGTGCAGGGCCATCTCGATGCGCTCGTAGGCGTACTTGTCGTGCATGTAGTGGATGACGTTGAGCGCGTGGACGTAGGTCCGCGCCAGCCAGTCGAGCATCGCGTCGTACTGCCGGGCGACCGTCTCGTAGTCGAGGTACTCGCCCTCGATGGGTTCGAAGCCCTCGACGACCTGCTTGCCGGACTTCTCGTCGCGGCCGCCGTTGATCGCGTAGAGCAGCGCCTTGGCGACGTTCACGCGGGCGCCGAAGAACTGCATCTGCTTGCCGACGGCCATCGCGGAGACGCAGCAGGCGATGGCGGTGTCGTCGCCGTACTTGGGGCGCATCAGCTCGTCGGACTCGAACTGGATGGCCGAGGTGTCGATGGCGACCTGGGAGGCGAAGTCCTTGAACCCCTTGGGGAGTTCGCGCGACCAGAAGACCGTCAGGTTCGGCTCGGGGGCCGGGCCGAGGTTGTAGAGGGTCTGCAGCGCGCGGAAGGTGGTGCGCGAGACGAGCGGGCGGCCGTCCTCGCCGATACCGGCCATCGACCAGGTGACCCAGGTGGGGTCGCCGGAGTACAGGTCGTTGTACTCGGGGGTGCGCAGGAAGCGGACGATGCGGAGCTTGATGACGAAGTCGTCGATGAACTCCTGGGCCTCGGACTCGGTGATCCGGCCGGCCTCGATGTCGCGCTGGAGGTAGATGTCGAGGAAGTTGTCGATGCGGCCGATCGACATGGCCGCGCCGTTCTGCTCCTTCACGGCGGCCAGGTAGCCGAAGTACAGCCACTGGACGGCCTCGCGGCCGGTGGTCGCCGGGCCCGAGATGTCGTAGCCGTACGACATGGCCATGGCCTTGAGCTCGTTCAGCGCCTTGATCTGCTCGGAGATCTCCTCGCGGTCCCGGATGACGTGCTCGGTGGGCCAGGCGGCGCCGAGCTCGTCCTTGTCGGACTGCTTGGCGGCGATGAGGCGGTCGACGCCGTAGAGGGCGACGCGGCGGTAGTCGCCGATGATGCGGCCGCGGCCGTAGGCGTCCGGGAGCCCCGTGATGATGCCGGAGGAGCGGCAGGCGCGGATCTCGGGGGTGTAGGCGTCGAAGACGCCCTCGTTGTGGGTCTTGCGCAGGTGGGTGTAGATGTCGCGGACCTGGGGGTCGGCCTCGTAGCCGTAGGCGTTCAGGGCGCCCTCGACCATCCGCCAGCCGCCGTTGGGCATGATCGCGCGCTTGAGCGGGGCGTCGGTCTGGAGGCCCACGATGAGGTCGTTGTGGTTCGCGGCCGTGCCGTCGATGTAGCCGGGCCTGAACGCGTCGATACGGGACGGGGTCTTCACGTCGACGTCGTGGATGCCGCGCTCGATCTCGGCGGGGAACATTCCGAGGAGCTTGTCCCACACGGCGGTGGTGCGTTCGGTCGGTCCGGCGAGGAAGGAGCCGTCGCCCTCGTAGGGGGTGTAGTTCCGCTGGACGAAGTCGCGGACGTCGACGGCGTCCCGCCACAGCCCTCCCTTGAAGCCGTCCCAGGCCTCGCCGTGCGTCGTCTTTTCCGCGGGAGTGGCAGTCATCTGCGGCACCTTCCCCATCTCTTCGACCAGTGGGTTGCTACGTGTTCATTGCACTCCCGCGGGGCTCGCCGGAGGGGCGGCAATGGTCCTGAGTTGAGGACCGTAGGGCCCTACTTCGGGCCGGTATCCGCCGGAACCACCGGGGTGACCTGGGGTTTCCCTCGGGACTTTCGACCCATGTTCGCTTGTGAACGCATTCACAAGAAATGTGCCGGATTTCCGTGGTACCGGCCCCTGCCGCACATGCGTGAACTGCGTGCCGATTCCCCCACGCCGCCGCCCGATCTGCTGGGGTGGGCCCATGACGTCCACGCCAGACAAGCGCTCCCCGATCCGCCGCATGGTCGAGCGGGGGCGCGACGAGGAACACCGGGCCGCGTCCCCGCTGGAGCTCTTCTTCGACCTGTGTTTCGTCGTCGCCGTCGCGCAGGGCGGGGCGGAGCTGGTGCACGCGGTCGCGGAGGGGCACTCGGGCGCCGGCGTGATCGACTACGCGCGCGTCTTCTTCGCGATCTGGTGGGCGTGGATGAACTTCACGTGGTTCGCCTCGGCCTACGACAACGACGACGCGGCCTACCGCGTGATCACGCTCGTCCAGATCGCGGGCGTCCTGGTGCTCGCGGCCGGCGTCTCACAGGCGTTCGCGCACGACAACTACATGGTCGTCTGGCTGGGCTACCTGATCATGCGGGTCGCCATGGCCACGCACTGGCTGCGGGCAGCCGTCTCCACCACGGGGGCCGAGCGCCGGGTGGCACTGCGGTACGCGGGCGGGGTGCTCGCCTGCCAGATCGGCTGGCTGGCCCTGCTGTTCACGCCCAAGTCGGCGCAGGGCTGGGTGTTCCTCGCGATGGCGATCCTGGAGATGTGCGTACCGGTGTACGCGGAGCGGGACCGGCGGACGTCCTGGCACCCGCACCACATCGCCGAACGCTACGGCCTGTTCACGATCATCGTGCTCGGCGAGTCGATCGCCGCGGCGACGGTCGCGGTGAAGTCCGGCATCGAGGAGAACGACGCGCTCGGCGAGCTCCTGCCGATCGCGGCGGGCGGCCTCCTCATCGTCTTCGCGGCCTGGTGGATCTACTTCGCGGCGCCGATCCACGACCGGCTGCGCAGCAACCGGCAGGCGTTCGTATGGGGCTACGGCCACTTCTTCATCCTCGCGTCGGCGGCCTCCATCGGCGCGGGCATCGAGGTCACCGTCGAGCAGGCGGTGGGCAAGGCGCACATCTCCACGACCGCGGCCTCCGCCGCCGTGACCATCCCGTCGACGGTGTTCCTGCTCCTCGTGTGGGCGCTGCACGCGCGGTACTTCAAGGTGGGGGCCGCGCAGCAGATGGCACTGCCGGTCAGCGCGGTGCTGGTGCTCGCGTGCACGTTCGTGGGGCACTGGGCGGTACTCGCGGCGGGGATCGTCGCGGCGCTCACGGTGGCGGTCGGGGTGACGCTGTCCTCGCGCGGGGGCGAACCGCGACCTGCCTGACGGGCTGCGGGCGGCGCCGCGGTCGGTGCCACGGGCGGTATCGCGGTCCGCGCGACGGGCGGTGCTGCGATCCACACCACGGGCAGCACCGCTGGCAACGCCACGGGCGATGCCCCGGCCGGTACTACGGGGAGCACCACTGGCGGCGCCACGGGCGGTGCCCCAGCCGGCACCCGAGGCGGCACCCGGGCCGGCCCCTGGGTCGGCCCCCGGACCGGTACCCAAGGCAGGCGCCAACTCCCGTGGTAGGCATGGCACATGACGACGTCACGCAACGATGCCCTCACCGATGTCCCCGGCCTGCGCGTCGGACACGCCACCCGTGTCGGGGACGGATTCCTGACCGGTACGACGGTCGTGCTCGCCCCGGAAGGCGGCGCGGTCACCGCCGTGGACGTACGCGGCGGTGGCCCGGGCACGCGGGAGACCGACGCGCTCGACCCGCGCAACCTCGTGCAGCGGATCGAGGCGATCGTGCTCACGGGCGGCAGCGCCTTCGGCCTCGACTCCGCGTCGGGCGTCATGGCGTGGCTGGAGGAGCGAGGGCGCGGGGTCCCGGCCGGCGCCCGCCCCGGAGAGGTGGTGCCGGTGGTGCCCGCGGCGTGCGTGTTCGACCTCGGCCGGGGCGGCGACTGGCGGGCCCGGCCGGACGCGGCGACGGGCCGCGCCGCCATCGAGGCCGCCGCCGCGACGGAGCCCGGCTCCCCCGTCCAGGAGGGCAACATCGGCGCGGGCACCGGCACGCTCGTCGGGAAGCTGCGCGGCGGCATCGGCACCGCGTCCACGGTCCTCGACTCCGGGATCACGGTCTCCGCCCTGGTCGTCGCGAACGCCGCGGGTTCCGCCGTGGACCCGGCGACCGGGGCGCTGTACGGCGAGTTCTTCGCGGGGCGGGGGCCGGTGACGTACCCGACGCCGCAGGCGCACGAGGCGGCCGGCAAGCGCCTGGCCGAAGCAGCTGCGGCCGGGGCGAGCGGGGCGGGGCCGCTGGACGGGGAGGGCGGTCCCGGACGCGCGGCCGGGACCGGCGCGCGGGACGGCGCAACCGCTCCCACCGATCCCCCGCCCCTCAACACCACCCTCGCCGTCGTCGCCACCGACGCCGACCTCACGCGCGCCCAGGCGCAGAAGGTCGCCGGTACCGCGCACGACGGGATCGCGCGGGCCGTCCGCCCGGTGCACCTGCTGAACGACGGGGACACGGTGTTCGCGCTCGCCACCGGGGAGCGGCCGCTCGACGCCGCGAACCCCCTCGCCCTCAACGAGGTGCTCGCGGCCGGTGCCGACCTCGTGACGCGGGCGATCGTGCGGGCCCTGCGCACGGCGGAGTCCGTATCGGCCGGCGGCCGCACCCACCTCTCGTACAGCGACCTCTACGGGGGCACGAGCGGCGCCGTGTAACAGAGATCCACCGCCGCGTAACAGGACTGTCCCTGTGGCTGCGTTCACAGCAAGCGGAGGGAACCCTTCCGGCCGTCTCACGCTCTTCCCCCACATCGGTAGAGAAGCTGCGGAACAGCAGAAACCACGAAAAGGGGAGCAGACCGTGAGCAGGCAGAACATAGCCGTCGTGTGCGCGGCCATCGCCGTCGGCGCACTGACCCTCACGGCCTGCGGGGGCGACGCCACCGCCAGCGACGACAAGGACGGCGACGCCCCGAAGATCGCCATCTCCGCCAAGGACGGCTCGACCGGCGCGTCGATCAACGCGACCGGCGTGAAGGTCAGCGACGGCAAGCTGACCACCGTGAAGATGACCGAGTCGGCGAGCGGCAAGACCGTCCCCGGCACGATCACGTCGAACGGCGCGGCGTGGAAGCCGAAGGAGCAGCTGGAGCGCGGCACCAAGTACCGGATCTCCGCCGCCGCCAAGGACGACGGCGGGCACAAGGCCGCCGCCAACTCCATCTTCACGACGGTCTCCAGCGCCAACAGCTTCATCGGCACCTACACGCCGGACGACGGTTCGACGGTCGGCGTCGGGATGCCGGTCTCGTTCACGTTCGACAAGGCGATCACCAACAAGAAGGACGTGCAGTCGCACATCACGGTGACGTCCAGCAGCGGCCAGAAGGTCGTCGGCCACTGGTTCGGCACGCAGCGCCTCGACTTCAGGCCCCAGGAGTACTGGAAGGCCGGCTCCAAGGTCACCATGAAGATCGACCTCGACGGCGTCGAGGGGGCGAACGGGGTGCACGGCGTGCAGGACAAGACGGTGACCTTCACCGTCGGCCGCGCGCAGGTCTCCACGGTCGACGCGAACACGCAGGAGATGACCGTCGTCCGCGACGGCAAGACCATCAAGACGGTCCCCGTCTCCACCGGAAGCAACCAACACCCGACGTACAACGGGCAGATGGTGATCTCCGAGAAGTTCGTCCAGACGCGCATGAACGGCGACACCGTCGGCTTCGGTGGCGAGTACGACATCGCGGACGTCCCGCACGCGATGCGCCTGTCCCAGTCCGGGACCTTCATCCACGGCAACTACTGGAGCTCACCGGGCATCTTCGGCTCGCAGGGCACCAGCCACGGCTGCGTCGGCATGCGCGACGTGAAGGGCGCCGGCGGCGACACGACCGCCAAGTGGTTCTACGACAACTCCCTCGTCGGCGACGTCGTCGTCATGAAGAACTCGCACGACGAGACGATCGCTCCCGACAACGGCCTCAACGGCTGGAACATGGCATGGAGCCAGTGGACCGCGGGCAGCGCCGCCTGACCCACACGCACTCTCACCGACACGGGCCGCGCGGGAACCTCCCGCGCGGCCCGCGCGTTGTCCAGGCACGTCGCTCAAATCCCGCCCCCCGTTTGTCATTTCCCGGACACAAGGTCCGGCCGAAGGACTACGGTATGCACCCACGAGGTGACACGAAGCAATACTGGGAGGTGCCTTGAGCGCTCCGCATGACTCCGGGCCCGACATCGGATTCGGGACCGCCGAGCCGGACGCGTCACCCGAAGCACAGCTCGGGCGGCTCCTCGGCCGCGCGCTCAACTCCTTCGACCTGCCCGACGAGGCGCTGGAGCGGCTCGACGGCGCGCTCGCGTACGCGGGCTCCCTGCACTCGGCCCACCACAGCGCGGGCCGCCACCGCGAGACCTACCGGCACAACTGGCTGCTGATCGACGGCAGCTCGCTCACCCTCTGGGAGCTCGTGCACAACACGGGCCGGGACGGCACACCTCAGTACGAGGTCTACGTGTCCGAGGACGAGCTGCACCTGGCGACGGGACGGCTCCCGCTGCCCCACGGCGTCGAACCGGAGTTCGACCTCCACGTCCCCATGGCCCCCGTCAAGATCCTGCCGCCCCCGCCGACGCGCCACACCTTCGGCCCCGAAGACCCGGACAGCTCCGTCGACCACGCCCGCCGCCTGCTGCGCCGCGCGGAGAACCCGGACGTCACGACGCGCCCCGGCCCCGGCACCGCGCGACTGCTGCAAGAGGCGTGCGCGCACCAGATCACCCAGGCCTTCGGCTGCCGCGTCAGCCACGGCTTCGCGCTCTACGAGCACGCGTTCCTGCTGCGCGACGGCTGCGAGCTCAGCCTCTGGGAGGTCGAGCACACGGCGACACCGGACGGCCGGCACATGTGCGAGGTGTACGCGACGCAGGACGCGGCGCGGGCCGCGATGGAACACCGGGCGGCGTCCCACCCCCGGGCCCGCAGATAGCACTCCCCCGGACTACCGGCGGCTGAACTCCCGTACAAGCCCCGCGAAAGCGTCCTGCTCGTCGGCCGTCAGCGGCACCGACTCCAGCGCGGGCGCCCGCGACTGCGCCGGGAGCACACCCATCGGCAGCTGCGCCCGCCGCTGCGGCGGCCCGAAGGCGACGGTGCGCACCAGGCGGGCCAGACCGATCATCCATGCCACGGCCGCAAGAGCGACCAGGGCAAGGCCCAGCTGCTGAAGGATCGACACGTGCTCAGGCATGCGGTCCAGTGAACACCACGGTCCGGGACTTTGGTCCCGGACCGTGACGTATCTCGCAAGGCTCCTCAGGCCTCGCCAACCATGCCAACCGCGTCAATCACACCAAGCGCACCAAGCGCGGTATGCCTCACACCTTCGCGGGCTGCACCGCCGCGGGCTCCGTGACGGTCACCGTCTGCGACGGGGCCTGCACGGTCTCCGGCTGCGGCTGCCCGGTGGCGGCCGGCTGCTTGCGCAGCGACTTGAGCAGCACGGTCAGCGCAGCGGTGACGCACGTACCCGCCGCGATCGCCACCAGGTAGAGCCAGGCGTTGCCGATCAGGGGGACCACGAAGATGCCGCCGTGCGGGGCGCGGAGGGTGGCGTCGAAGGTCATGGAGAGGGCGCCGGTGACGCCGCCGCCGACGATCGACGGGACGATCACGCGGAACGGGTCGGCCGCCGCGAAGGGGATGGCTCCCTCGGTGATGAAGGAGGCACCGAGGACCCAGGCCGCCTTGCCGTTCTCCTGCTCGGCCTTGGTGAACAGCCTCGACCGGACGGTCGTCGCGAGCGCCATGGCCAGCGGCGGGACCATGCCGGCCGCCATCACGGCGGCCATCACCTTGAGCGAGCCGTCATTGGGGTTGGCGAGGCCGCCCACCGCGAAGGCGTAGGCGACCTTGTTGAGCGGGCCGCCCAGGTCGCTGGCCATCATCACGCCGAGCACGACGCCCAGAATGATCGCGTTCGAGCCCGACAGCGAACCCAGCCAGTCCGTCAGCCGTGTCTGCACCCAGGCGATCGGCTGTCCCACGACAGCGAACATCAGGAAGCCGACGAGCGCCGACGAGACGAGCGGGATCACCACGACCGGCATGATGCCGCGCAGCACGTCGGGCACCTTGACCCGCTGGATCGCCATGACCAGCGCACCGGCGATCAGACCGCCGACCAGTCCACCGAGGAACCCCGCGTTGACCGTGACCGCGATCGAGCCCGCGACGAAGCCAGGCACCAGGCCGGGCCGATCGGCCATGCCGTATGCGATGTAGCCGGCGAGGACCGGGACCAGGAAGGCGAAGGCCGCCTGGCCGGTCCAGAACATCAGGGCCGCCCAGCTGTGCATCGAGCCCCAGTTGAAGGCGTCGACGACGGACTGGACGTCGGTGTCGGCGATCTTGTAGCCACCGAGTGCGAAGGAGATCGCGATCAACAGCCCACCCGCCGCCACGAACGGCACCATGTAACTGACGCCCGACATGAGCCACTTGCGGAGCTTCGTGCCGTAACCGTCCGTGGAGTCGCCGGAGTTGTCCACAGGTGTGGACGACGCGTCGGCGTGGGCCGTGGTCTCGCCGCGGGCGGCCTTCTCCCGGACCTCCGTGATGAGTTCGGCGGGGCGGTTGATGCCCGCCTTGACGCCGACGTCGACCGTGGGCTTCCCGGCGAAGCGTTCCTTCTCGCGTACGGGGACGTCGTGGGCGAAGATCACGCCGTCGGCGGCGGCGATGACGGCCGGGTCGAGGCGGGTGAAGCCGGAGGAGCCCTGCGTTTCGACGACGAGTTCGACGCCGTCGGTGTCGCGGCCGGTGTTCTCCAGGGATTCGGCCGCCATGTAGGTGTGGGCGATGCCGGTGGGGCAGGAGGTGACGGCGACGATCTTGAACACCGTCGGGTTCTGCGCGGGCGTCTCCTCGTCAGAGGGTCCCGTCTCCGACGCCGGCGGCTCCACAGCCGCTTCTACGGGTTCCGGAGTCGGCTCGTCGCCGCGTATCAGCGCCGCCGTCGCCCCGGCGTCGGTCGCCGCGCGCAGGGTCGTCTTGAAGTCCTCGTCCATCAGCTGGCGGGCCAGGGAGGACAGGATCGTGAGGTGGGCGTCGTCCGCGCCCGCCGGGGCCGCGATCAGGAAGATCAGGTCGGCGGGGCCGTCCGGGGCGCCGAAGTCGATGCCCTCGGCGCTGCGGCCGAAGGCGAGCGTCGGCTCCGTGACGTGCTCGCTCCGGCAGTGCGGGATGCCGATGCCGCCGTCGAGGCCGGTCGGCATCTGGGCCTCGCGGGCCGCGACGTCGGCGAGGAAGCCGTCGAGGTCGGTGACCCTGCCGAGGGCCACCATCCGTTCGGCCAGCGACCTGGCCGCCGCTTCCTTCGTTCCGGCGGACAGGTCGAGGTCGACCAGGTCCGCGGTGATCATCTCCGTCATCGCGGGCTCCTTTGCCTACGCAGGGGTGGGGTGACTGTTCGGGTCCGGGCTGCCGTCGTTGTCGTCGTCATCGCACGGGTTCCTTCAGGGCGCGGTCCACCGGGATCTCGGCCGTCAGGTGCACCGCGTCCGGGCGGAGGTCCCGCGGCGTCGGCATCGCGCTGCCCGGCAGCTGGACCGCCGCCGCGCCGTGGGCGACCGCCGAGGCCAGTGCCTTCGGGCCCTCGCCGCCCGCGATCAGAAAGCCGGCGAGGGAGGAGTCGCCCGCCCCGACGTTGCTGCGCACCGCGTCGACGGGGGCCGAGGCGAACCAGGCGCCGCTCGCGTCGACCAGGAGTTGGCCGTCCGCGCCGAGCGAGGCGAGCACGGCGACCGCGCCCAGCTCCCGCAGTTCCTCCGCCGCCTTGACCGCGTCGCCGACCGTGGCGAGCGGGCGGCCGACGGCCTCGGCGAGTTCCTCGGCGTTGGGCTTGACGACGTCGGGACGCATCCGGAGGGCGGCGAGGAGTGCGGGGCCCGAGGTGTCGAGCGCGATGCGGGCGCCCGCGGCGTGCGCGCGCGTGACCAACTCGGCGTACCAGGAGGGCTCCAGGCCGCGCGGCAGGCTGCCGCAGCAGGCGATCCAGTCGGCCCCTGCGGACCGTTCCCCTACGACGCTCAGCAGCAACTCGGCTTCTGTGGCGGTCAGTTCGGGGCCCGGGGCGTTGATCTTCGTGAGGGTGCCGTCGGCTTCCGCGAGCGCGATGTTCGAGCGGGTGTGGCCCTCGACCGGGACGGGGGCGACGTTGATGCCCTGCCCGTCGAGGAGTTCGGCGACCAGGGCGCCGGGCGCGCCGCCCAGCGGGAGGACGGCGAGCGTGGGGGCTCCGGCGGCGGCGACGGCCCGCGAAACGTTGACTCCCTTGCCGCCCGGGTCCATGCGCTCGCCGCCGGCACGGACGACTTCGCCGCGGTCGAGGCCGGGGATCTCGTACGTGCGGTCGAGGGAGGGGTTGGGGGTGACGGTGAGGATCATGCGGGTGCCGTTGCCTTCGTGCTCGGGGTGGTGCGGGTGGTGCGGGTGCGGAGTGCCGGTCATACGCGGTGCACCTCCGTGCCGCCCGCCTCGATCGCCGCGGCGTCCTCGGGGGCGAGGCCGGTGTCGGTGATCAGGAGGTCGACGTCGGCGAGGTCGCCGAAGCGGGCGAAGTGCTCCTGGCCCCACTTCCCGGAGTCGGCGAGGAGCACGACGCGGCGGGCCGCGGCGACGGTGGCCCGCTTCACGGATGCCTCGGCGAGGTCGGGGGTGGTGAGTCCGGCCTCGGCGGAGAAGCCGTTGGCCGCGAGGAAGAGGACGTCCGCGCGGATCTCCCCGTAGGCGCGCAGCGACCAGGCGTCGACGGCTGCGCGGGTGCGGTGGCGGATGCGGCCGCCGACGAGGTGCAGCTGGATGCCGGGGTGGTCGGCGAGCCGGGCCGCGGTGGGCAACGAGTGGGTGACAACGGTCAGTTCGGATTCCAGCGGCAGCGCGGTCGCGAGCCGGGAGACCGTCGATCCGGCGTCGAGGATCATGCTGCCCTCGGCCGGGAGTTCGGCGAGCGCGGCGTGGGCGATGCGGTCCTTCTCGTCGGCCGCGGTGCCCTCGCGCTCGGCGAGGTCGGGCTCGAAGTCGAGGCGTCCGGCGGGGATGGCGCCGCCGTGCACGCGGCGGACGAGGCCCGCGCGGTCGAGGGCCTTCAGGTCGCGCCGGATGGTCTCGGCGGTGACCTGGAACTCCTCGGCGAGGGACAGCACGTCGACCCGGCCGCCGTCGCGGGCGAGGCGGAGGATCTCCTGCTGGCGCTCGGGTGCGTACATGTCCGTTTACCTGTGCCCTCGTCTGTGAGCCTGCGGGTCCGCGAGTCCGCGAGTCCGCGAATCTGCCCGAATGTGTTGCTCACCCCTGAGGCTACGACCGGATTTCCGGAAAGTAAACAGGTTCGGGCATGCGGCAGACACAAACGGGCATCAATCCGCGTGTGCGCACGACAAAGGGCCCGGCCCTCCCACGAGGAGGACCGGGCCCTGTGCCGGGTGGACGCCTGGCGTCTACTGCCCCATCACGTACTTCACCGTCGGACCCGTGGTCCAGCCGCCGTCCACGGCCAGCTCGGCGCCGGTCATGTACGAGGAGTCGTCCGACAGCAGGAACACGACGGCCTTCGCGATCTCGTCGGCCTCGCCGACGCGGCCCATCGGGGTGTTCGGGTAGTTGCCCTCGCCCTGCTGGATGCCGACCTGCGCGGTCATCGGGGTGTACGTCATGCCGGGGTGCACGGAGTTCACGCGGATCCGCGCGGTGCCCTGCTCGACCGCCGCGATCTTGGTGAGGCCGCGGACGCCCCACTTCGAGGCGCCGTACGAGGAGGTGAGCGCGAGGCCCATCAGACCGGCCGCGGAGGAGATGTTGACGATCGAGCCGCCACCGGCCTCCTTCATCGCGGGGACGACGGTCTTCATGCCCGCGAAGACGCCGACGAGGTTGACGTCGAGGACCTGGCGGAAGCGCTCCACGCTCTCCGTCTCGAACGGCATGCCGGTGGAGATCCCGGCGTTGTTGACCAGGCCGTCGATGCCGCCGAACTCGGTGGTGGCGTGGGCGAGCGCGGCCTGCCACTCGTCCTCCGACGTCACGTCGAGGTGGGCGTAGCGGGCGTTCTCGCCGAGTTCGGCGGCGAGGGCCTTGCCCTCCTCGTCGAGTACGTCGCCGATGACGATGTTGGCGCCGGCGGTGGTGGCGAGGCGGGCGATCTCGGCGCCTATGCCGCGGGCTCCGCCGGTGACCAGGATCGTCTTGCCGGTGAGGTTGTTCATTTCGGCTCCCTTTGGGTTACGTGCCCGTGCTTGTGTTGCGGCCCCCGTCGTTGACGACTCGGGGCTCCGCCCCGGACCCCGCTGCTCAATCGCCGCAGGGGCTGGATGTGCCGAACCGGGGCGCGTCCAGGTGCTCCAGGCACTCCAGAGCCAGCGCCGCCGGGCCGTTCGGGCCCGTCGGGGGTGCGTCCGAGTCGGCCCAGGTTTCGACCGCGACCCGTACCGCCGTCGTCGCCAGGCCGGCGAGGAGGCGCAGGTGCAGATCGGGGGCGGCCGTCTCGCCCGTGCGGTGTGCGAGGACCGTGAGGAGGGTGGACTCCGAGACGCGGCACGTGTCGCTCCAGACGGCCCGCAGTGCCGGGCTCTCGTCGGTGAGGCGGAGCAGGGCGCGGACCCAGCCGAGGGACGCCGCGTTCGCCGGGTCGGTGCCGGTGAGGGCGCGCTCGACGGCGTGCCGCAGCGCGGCGGGGACCGGCAGGTCGGCGGGTGCCTCGCGGACGGCCTCCGCCCACTGGTGGGCCCCGGCGTCGAGGAGCGGGGCGACCGACTCCTCCTTGGTCGCGAAGTAGCGGTAGAAGGTGCGCGGCGCGACGCCCGCCGCCCGCGCGATGTCCTCGGCGCGCGTGGCCCGCAGGCCGTCCCGCGTGAACAGCTCGGCCGCGGCGCGGGCGATGTCCAGGCGCGTGGCGGCCTTGCGTCGCTCCGTCAGCGTCGGGATCGTGACCGCAGTACCTGCCATACGGACATGGTATGCCTCTATGGCACAATCTGCCACTGCCAAGTAATGACCATGCCAAGCGGAGCGAGGCGAGAGCGGTGCGGCGGCGGCGGTTTCTGAGGACGACGGGCCTGGCCGGAGCAGGGGCGGGCGCCCTGGCCCTGACCGGCTGCGGTGCGGGCGACGGGAGCGCCGACGGAGACAAGGTCACGCTCGACCTGCTCGTGTCGAGCTACGACAAGAGCGTCGGCGCCTCCATCGGCGACCAGTGGGACGACGTCGTACGGGCCTTCGAGAAGGAACACCCGGACATCCACGTCGAGGTGGAGCGGGTCCCGTTCCTCAAGATGGACGCGGTCCTCGCCCGCCGGGTCAAGGACGGCCGCGCGCCCGACATCGCCCAGGGCCACCTCTTCGCCCCGTACGCCGAGGACCGCCTGCTGTACCCGGCGGAGCGGCTCTTCGACGTCCCCACGCAGGCGAGCTTCGTCAGCTCCTTCGCCGACGCGGGCCGGGTCGACTCCGTCCAGTACGGCATCCCGATCCTCGCCAGCACCCCGCGCCTCTTCTACAACACGGGCCTCTTCGAACGGGCCGGGATCGCGGGGCCGCCGCGCTCCTGGGCCGAACTCCGGTCCGCCGCACGGGCCTTGAAGGCCATCGGCGTGCCCACCCCGTACGCCCTGCAGTTCGGCCCCGAGGCCGCGGAGGACGAACTCCTCGCCTGGCTGCTCTCGGGCGGCGGCGGTTACGCGGACCTCGGCGGGTACGACTTCGGCTCCACCGAGAACAAGGCGACGCTGACCTGGCTCCGCGACGAACTCGTCAGGCCCGGCCTCGCGGGCGCCGACCCGGGCAAGCTCACCAGGACGCAGGCCTACGCCCAGTTCCTCGGCGGGAAGGCCGGCATGATCATCGCCCACCCGGTGCTGCTCGGCGCCGCCGACAAGGCGCGGCTGCCGTACGCGCACGCCGCGTTCCCGCTCAGGTCCGGGTCCGAGGCGGCGCCTCCGGTGGGGCTCAACGACTGGATGATGGCGTTCAAGAGCGGCGGCCACGCGACGGAGGCCGGGAAGTTCCTGACGTTCCTGTTCAGCACCGGCTCCGCGAAGACGTACGGGGGCGCGCAGGCCACGCTGCCGGTGACCGTGACGGCCTCCGACCGGCTGCGGGCCGACCGTTCGCAGCGGAAGCTGTGGAAGTTCGTCGACCAGATGCCGGACGCGGAGTTCCACCCGGTGGGCCTGCGCTCATGGCCCAAGGTGCGCTCGGCGGTGCGCGAGCGGATCGGTGCGGCGGTGGCTCCCGGCGGCAACCCGGCCCAGGTCCTGGAGGACCTGGACGCCATCAGCCCCGCCGGCGATTGAGGCGCGGGGCCCGGATCGGAGCCCCGCGACCGTCACACCAACTCCCGCTCCACCTCCGGCTCCCGCTCGGACGACACCGCACCGTCCTCGACGCCGTCCCCCGAAACAACCTCACCCGCCCCGCCGGAGGCCTTCGGCAGCGCGAACATCAGCGCGAAGATCCCGACGAGGACCCCCGCCACCCACACCATCGCGCCGCGGAACCCGTCCACGAACGCCACGTCGCCGATGCCCTGCGCGAACTTGTCCTCCACCACGTTGAAGAAGACGACGGAGACGAGGCTGAGGCCGAGCGCGTTGCCCATCTGCATCACCGTGTTGATGAGCCCGGACGCCGACCCCGCGTGCTCGCGCGGCACCTCGGAGAGCACCGCGTCGGTCAGCGGCGCGACGATCAGGCCCATGCCGAGCCCCATCACGACCAGCGGCAGCGCCATCTGCCAGGAGGCGATGCCGAGCCCGTAGTGCCCGGCCTGCCATACGTAGATCAGCACGCCGGCCGCCATCGTGAGCGCGCCCGCCTGGAGCACCTTGCGCCCGAACCGCGGCACCAGCTTCTGCACGGAGATCCCGGCGGCGACCGACACCGCGACCGAGAACGGCACGCCCGTGAGGCCCGCCCGCAACGCGCTCCAGCCGAGGCCGAGTTGCATGTACAGCGTCCAGGTCAGGAAGAAGATGCCGGTGGCGATGCCGAACACGGTCTGCACGGCGATGCCGCCCGCGAAGCTCTTCACCTTGAACAGCGACAGCTCGATCAGCGGCGACCCGTCGCGCCGCGTCTTCGCCCGCTCGTACGCGACGAGCACGCCGACGAGTACGACGGACGCCGCCATCATCACGTACCCCCACAGCGGCCAGCCGTTCTCGCGGCCCTGGGTGAGCGGGTAGACGAGCGCCAGCATGGCGAGCGTGACGAGGACGACGCCGACGAGGTCCAGCTTCAGCGCCTTCGGCGCCCTGGACTCGCCGATGAACCGCGAGCCGAGGACCAGAGCGGCGATGCCGACGGGCAGGTTGATGAGGAAGATCGGGCGCCATTCGAGCCCCGCGATGTTCCACTCGGTCAGCAGCGCGCCGAGCAGCGGACCGGTCACCGCGCCCATGCCGACGATCGCGCCGAACAGGCCGAAGACCTTTCCGCGTTCGTGCGCGGGGAACGTCGCGTGCACGATCGAGAGCACCTGCGGCACCATCATCGCCGCCATGCCGCCCTGCAGGATGCGCGAGGCGACCAGCATCTCCGGGTTCGCGGCGAAGCCGCACAGCGCGGAGGCGACCGTGAAGCCGCCGACCCCGAGCAGGAACAGGCGCTTGCGGCCGAAGATGTCGCCGAGCCGGCCGCCCGTGATCAGCAGCGCGGCGAAGGCGAGCGCGTAACCGGCGGTGATCCACTGGAGCTGCCCGGTCGAGGCGCCCTCGTCGTGCTGGATGGTCGGCAGGGCGACATTGACGATCGTGACGTCGACGAGGTCCATGAAGGCCGCCGTCATCACGATGGCGAGGGCGAACCAGCGCCTGCGGTCCGCCTCCGGCCGGGTCTTGGGAGAAGTGCTGCTGAAAGAACTCATGCCGGGAGGCTAGGAGGGATATAGGTCATAAGCGGTCCTAGTTCCCGGGCATGCTGGGACGCATGACGATGACGGCAGGCACCACCATCGCGACGGCGGCCCGGCGATGACCGGGGCGACCGGCGCCCAGACACCCGTACGGCTGCTGCAGCTGCTCTCGCTTCTGCAGACGCCCCGTGAATGGCCCGGCAGCGAGCTGTGCGAGCGGCTCGGGGTCAGCCGGCGCACCGTGCGCCGCGACATCGACCGGCTGCGCGACCTCGGCTATCCCGTGCAGGCCACGCTCGGCGCGGACGGCGGCTACCGGCTCGTCGCCGGCAAGGCGCTGCCGCCGCTCGTGCTCGACGACGAGGAGGCGGTGGCCATCGCGGTGGGCCTGCGGGCCGGGGCGGGGCACGCGGTCGAGGGCGTCGAGGAGGCCTCGGTGCGGGCCCTCGCCAAACTCGAACAGGTGCTGCCCTCGCGGCTGCGCCACCGGGTGGCCACGCTTCAGGCGGCCACCATCCCCCTGACCTCGGGCGACGGCGCCACGATCGCGCCGGAGACGCTCACGGTGATCGCCTCGACGGCGGCGGGCAGCGAACGTCTGCGCTTCAGCTACCGGGCGCGCGACACCGCGGAATCGCGCCGCCTGGTGGAGCCGCACCGGCTGGTGTCGACGGGCCGCCGCTGGTATCTCGTCGCCTACGACATCGACCGCGAGGACTGGCGCACCTTCCGCGTCGACCGCATCTCGGACCCGTTCGCCACGGGCGCGCGGTTCGCTCCGCGGGAGGTGCCGGAGGGCGACGCGGCGGAGTACGTACGCCGCTCGGTGTCCTCGTGGGGCGCGAGCACGTCGTACGACCTGGACGTCGAGTTCGCGGCCCCGGCGCAGACCGTCGCGGAACACATCCCGCCGGCGGTCGGAGTCCCGGAACCGATCTCGGACGACCGCTGCCGCCTACGGGCCGCGTCGTCGGACCCGGTCCACTGGATGGCGATCCGCCTGGCGATGACGGGTTACGCGTTCCGGGTCCGGGGCCCGGAGGAACTTGCAACTGCAGCACGAGAGTTGGGCACACGGCTGACCCAATCGAGCCCGCTCTAGCGCGAGAGACGGCGGGGACTGGTATTTCAAGCCCCTGCGGCGATTGAGCAGCGGGGCCCGGGGCAGAGCCCCGAGACCGCAACACCGCTACGGCGCAACAAAGAACCCGGTCACGCGGCCGCGTCGAACCCCGTGTCCCGCGCCAGCTTCTTCAGCTCGAGAAGCGCATGCTTCTCGATCTGACGGATCCGCTCACGCGTCAGGCCGTGCTCCTTGCCGACCTCCGTGAGCGTCCGCTCCCGGCCGTCCTCGATCCCGTACCGCATCTTGATGATCGACGCGGTGCGCTGGTCGAGCCGGCCGATGAGGTCGTCCAGCTCCTCGCTGCGCAGCAGCGTGAGCACGGACTGCTCGGGCGACACGGCGGAGGTGTCCTCCAGCAGGTCGCCGAACTGGGTCTCGCCCTCGTCGTCCACCGACATGTTCAGCGAGACCGGGTCGCGGGCCCAGTCCAGGACGTCGACGACGCGCTCCGGCTTGGCGCCGAGCTCGGCGGCGATCTCCGAGGGCTCCGGCTCGCGGCCGTGCTCGCGGTTGAACTCGCGCTGCACGCGGCGGATCCGGCCCAGCTCCTCGACCAGGTGGACGGGGAGGCGGATGGTGCGGGACTGGTCGGCTATGGAGCGCGTGATGGCCTGGCGGATCCACCACGTCGCGTACGTGGAGAACTTGAAGCCCTTGCGGTAGTCGAACTTCTCGACCGCGCGCACCAGGCCCGCGTTCCCCTCCTGGATCAGGTCGAGCAGGGGCAGGCCCGACCGCGGGTAGCGGCGGGCGACCGCCACGACGAGCCGGAGGTTCGACTTGATGAAGATGTCCTTCGCGTTCTCCGACGCCGCGACCAGAGCCTCCAGCTCCTCGCGCGACGCCTCGACCGCGGCCTTGCTGTCGGAGACCGTGCCGTCGAGGATCTGCTGGGCGTAGACGCCTGCCTCGATGGTCTGGGACAGCTCGACTTCCTTTGCGGCGTCGAGCAGCGGTGTGCGCGCGATCTCGTCGAGGTACATGCCGACCAGGTCGCGGTCGGCGATCTCCCCGCCTCCTGCGCGAACACTGCGTGCCGCATCAGTCTCACCAGTGGCGGCGGACTTACGACGGGCTACGGCACGGGTTGCCATGCGTGCTCCCTTGCGGTGGTAGGTCGGCTGTACGCCCCTTCCGGGGCCTTACGGGTGCCCTGCATCCGATGGAATCAACGACTGGAATCCGGACAGAATTCCCAAGCCGCCCATCTTTTTTCTGATCATGCAGTACCCTGTCGCGCCACACCGCGCGAAGAAGGGGGACAAGATGGTGTCCGATTCCACAGAGGTGCAGGTCAGGCCGGGAGTCGAGGACGACCTCAAAGCCCTCACGGACCTCTACAACCACTATGTGCGTGAGACGCCGATCACGTTCGACACGGCCGTCTTCACTCCCGAAGAGCGACGTCCTTGGCTGCTCTCCCATCTTGAAGACGAACGCCACCCGCTCCTGGTTGCCACTGAGACGACCTCTCACCGGATCCTCGGCTACGCGACGGCCAGCGCGTTCCGGCCGAAGGCCGCGTACGACACCTCGGTGGAGGTCACGGTCTACCTGGCGCCCGACGCGGGCGGCCGCGGCGTCGGCACGCTCCTCTACAAGGCGCTCTTCGCGGCCCTGTCCGGCCAGGACGTCCACCGCGCCTACGCGGGCATCGCCCAGCCCAACGAGGCCTCCGCCCGCCTCCACGCCCGCTTCGGCTTCCGCCATGCCGGGACGTACCGGGAGGTGGGCCGGAAGTTCGGCCAGTACTGGGACGTGGCCTGGTACGAGAAGGAGCTGTGAGCCCGGCGCTCAGCCGAACTGCACCGACCGCTTCGCCAACCCCATCCAGAACCCGTCGATCACGCTCCGCTGCCCCGCCAGATCGCCGGAGGCGTCCGCCGCGCCCATCGTCACGAACAGCGGGGCGAAGTGCTCGGTGCGCGGATGCGCGAGCGCGCCCGCCGGGGACTTGTGGGTGAAGTCGAGCAGCGCGTCCACGTCGCCCGCCTCCAGCGCCCGGTGCCCCCAGTCGTCGAACTCGGACGACCACGCCGGGATGCCGCCCTGCCGCAGCGCGGCGAGGTTGTGCGTGAAGAAGCCGGAGCCGACGATCAGCACGCCCTCGTCGCGCAGCGGCGCGAGGCGGCGGCCGATGTCCATGAGCCGGGCCGGGTCGAGCGTCGGCATGGAGACCTGGAGGACCGGGATGTCGGCGTCCGGGTACATCTCGACGAGCGGGACGTACGCGCCGTGGTCGAGCCCCCGGTCCGGCACGTCCTGGACGGGGATGCCCGGCGCGCGCAGCAGTTTGCGCACGGAGTCGGCGAGCTCGGGCGCGCCCGGCGCCGCGTACGTCACCTCGTAGTAGTGCTCGGGGAAGCCCCAGAAGTCGTAGACGAGCGGCACGGTCTCGGTGGCGCCGAGGGCCAGCGGCACGTTCTCCCAGTGGGCGGAGATCATCAGGATCGCCCTGGGGCGCGGGAGGTCGGCCGACCAGTCGGCGAGCTGGCCGGTCCACAGGGTGTCGTCGGCGAGCGGCGGCGCACCGTGGGAGAGGTAGAGCGCAGGCATCCGGTTCGCGTTCACGACGACCTCCTTGAAGTTTCAAGCTTTAGGGTTGCCCACAAAAGTAAGCCTTCTTTGTTTAATATTCAAGGAGGAGGTCTACGATGGGAACCATGGAGCAGCGGCACACGCAAAGCGACGGACGCGACGCGAAGGACGCGGAGGCCACCGCGTGGCTCAGCGAGGACGAACAGCGCACCTGGCGCGCGTACCTCCATGCCACCACGCTCCTCGAGGACCACCTCGACCGGCAACTCCAGCGCGACGCGAAGATGCCGCACATCTACTTCGGGCTCCTCGTGCGACTGAGCGAGTCCCCCCGGCGGCGGCTGCGGATGACCGAGCTGGCGCGGGAAACGAAGATCACCCGCTCCCGCCTCTCGCACGCGGTCGCGCGCCTGGAGAAGAGCGGGTGGGTGCGGCGCGAGGACTGCCCCTCCGACAAGCGCGGCCAGTTCGCGATCCTCACGGACGAGGGCCTCGAGGTCCTGAAGAAGACCGCTCCCGGGCACGTCGAGACCGTCCGCCAGGCACTCTTCGCGCGGCTCACCCCCGAACAGCAGAAGTCCCTCGGCGAGATCATGATGATCGTCGCCGAGGGACTTCAGCCGAAGGACGCCGGGGCGGACCTCCCCTGGCTCAGGTGAGATCCGCCCCGTACGCGGGGGTGGTCAGTGCGCGACCACCGGCACCAGCACCTCGTCCTCCGCACCCTCCGTGTCGCCGGAGGCCGCGGGCGAACCCGTGCCCGGAACGCCCGTGTTGACGAGCGTGAAGGCGATCAGGGAAGCGACGGCGAGGATGCCGACTGCCCACCAGATGGCGTGGGTGTAGCCGCTCACCATGGCCTGCGCCTGCAGCAGCTGCTGGTTCGTGGCTCCGGCCGCGTGGTCCGCGACGTACGCGGTGGTGGCCGAGGCCGCGATCGTGTTCAGCAGGGCCGTGCCGATGGCGCCGCCGACCTGCTGCGAGGTGTTGACCATCGCAGAGGCGACGCCCGCGTCCCGGGGCTCCACGCCGAGCGTGGCGAGCGACATGGCGGGCATGAACGCCGTACCCATGCCGAGGCCGAGCAGCAGTTCGGCGGGCAGGATCAGACCGGCGTACGACGAGTCGACGGACAGCTGGGTCAGCATCAGCATGCCGAGCGCCGCGACCAGGAAGCCGGGGCCCATCAACAGGCGCGGGCGGACCCGCGTCATCAGGCGGGCGCCGATCTGCGTGGAGCCCGCGATCATGCCGACGATCATCGGCAGGAACGCGAAGCCGGTCTTCACCGGCGAGAAGCCCTTCACGATCTGCAGGTAGTAGGTCAGGAAGAGGAACAGGCCGAACATGCCGATGACGGCGAGGCCGAGCGAGGCGTAGACACCGCCGCGGTTGCGGTCGGCGATCACCCGCAGCGGCAGCAGCGGGTGCTTGACGCGGGCCTCGACGACGACGAAGGCGAGCAGCAGCACGGCCGCAGCGATGAACATGCCGATGGTGGTCGCGTCGGACCAGCCGTTGGTCTCGGCGCGCGTGAAGCCGTAGACGAGCGAGACCAGGCCGAGCGTGGACAGCAGCACGCCGGGGATGTCGAGCGGCGAGCGGTTGCGCGAACCGGCCGGCTCACGGATGACGAAGTACGCACCGGCGGCGGCGACGATCGCGAACGGGATGTTCACGAAGAACGTCCAGCGCCAGTTCAGGTACTCGGTGAGGAAGCCGCCGAGGATCAGGCCGACGGCGCCACCGCCACCGGCGATCGCACCGTAGATGCCGAACGCCTTCGCGCGCTCCTTGGCGTCGGTGAACATGACGGCGAGCAGCGACAGGGCGGCGGGCGCGAGCAGCGCGCCGAACAGGCCCTGGAGCGCACGGGCGCCGAACATCATGGCCTCGCCCCCCGCCGCGCCGCCGAGCGCGGAGGCGAGGGCGAAGCCGATCAGGCCGGTGACGAAGGTGCGCTTGCGGCCCCACAGGTCCGCGATGCGCCCGCCGAACAGCAGCAGACCGCCAAAGGCGAGCGCGTAGGCCGTGATGACCCACTGCTTGTTGCCGTCGGATATGCCGAGGTCCTGCTGTGCGGCGGGCAGGGCGATGTTCACGATGGTGGCGTCGAGGACCACCATCAGCTGGGCGAGCGCGATGAAGGCGAGTGCCTTCCAGCGCCTCGAATCGGGTGCCGTTTCCGGCAAGGGGGTACCCACAGCGGGACTCCAAGTCGTGAATAAGCGTGAGAAATCGGGTTGGTACGAAGCTGGAGGTCGTTCCACGAAGGTCGTTCTACGGAGAGGGGAGCGCCCGGACGTCAGTCCTGGCGGAGGTCCTCCAGGGTCGCGGGCTCGCCCGGGAGTTCCGAGCGGGCGGGTGCCATCAGGCCGTCAAGGAACAGCTGCAGATGACGGTGGACGTACCGGTCGAAGTCCATACAGCCGGTGCCGGGCAGCGGCCGGGTGAGCTGGGAGAGGGCGACCATCAGATCGCCGACGCCGACGTCGGGCCGCAGTTCACCGGCCGTACGGGCCCGTTCGGTGAGCTGCTCGACGGCGTCGGTGAGCCGGTCGCGGGAGGCGACCAGATCCGGATGGTCCTTGTCGAAGGTGGCGTTGAGCATCGGGCACAGGGCGCCGATCCGCTCCTCGGCGGCGGCGTGCACGAAGGTGCGCAGCGCGCCGAACGCGGTCGCCCCGCCGGCGTCCTCGGCGGCGAGCCCCCGCTCCGCGTGCTCGGTGATGGTGTCGGTGACCGTGAGGACCACGTGGTGCATCAGCTCGCCGCGGTCCTTGAAGTTCCGGTACAGCGTCGCGTTGCCGACGCCGGCGCGGCGGGCGACCTCGTCGAGCGGCAGGACCGGACCGTGCTCCACGAGCAGCTCGCGCGCGGCGGCGACGATCCGCTCCCGGTTGCGCACGGCGTCGGCCCGCGGGCGCGGGGCGCGGCGCTGCGGCTTCTCGGTCGCGGTGGTCACGGCGGTCTCCTTCACGGTCTGGGTATGAAGTGGGGAGCTGGTCCCCGTTTCGTGCGGACACGGGTCTAAACGGGGAGAGCGTCCCCGGTTATTTCCCGGGCCTGATGTGACCTGCCTCACACGCCTCTGACCTCGGAAACCCACGATCGGCGCACCCAGCGAGCGGCCCGCCACACCTCACCACAGGGTGATCGAAAGGGACCCGAGCGTGAGGCGGTGCGGATGCGGATGCGTCGGATACGCAGGGGTCGACGTGCGGCGCTGCTCGCCGCGAGCACGGCGGCGGCGCTCACCGTGACGATGACCGCGAGCACCGGCAGGCTCCTCGACGACTCGACGACCGCGGCGGGTCCCGTCGCCGTCTCGCGCGCGACCTCCCTCTCCCCCTGCATGATCCGCGGCTCGTTCGGCGTCCAGATGTCGGAGGGCCTGCCAACCGCCCCCGGCTACGCCCGGTCCACAGGCACCGTGCGGGCCCTGAACCTCATGGTCGACTTCCCGGACGCGCCCGGCGAGGGCTCCGCGAAGGACCGGTTCGACGAGTTCTTCCCGCAGACCCAGGACTGGTTCCGCACCGGCTCGTACGGAAAGCTCGACTACGTCCCCGAGGCCCCGGTCGACCACTGGCTGCGGATGCCCAAGCCGTTCACCTCGTACGGGATAGACCGCGGCGCCCCCTTCGACCCCGGCTACCGCGAGCTCGCCGACGACATCGCGGCCGCGGCCGACCCCGAGGTGGACTTCCGGCGGTACGACCTGGTGAACATCCTGGTCACCCCGAACGCGGGGCCCTCCGCGCTGGACACCGTGCTGTCCGTGACGTTCGCCGGCAACCACGAGGCGCCGGTCGCCGACGGGGTGCCGCTGTCCAACGCGTCGTTCGTGTACTCCCGCCAGGACGACGGATCGGGGTCGTACGCGCAGACCGGGTACCGGGTGCTGCCGCACGAGAACGGGCACGTGTTCGGGCTGCCGGATCTCTACACGCAGGAAGGCGGTGGGGCTGCCGGGCACTGGGACATCATGAGCGAGGACTGGGGGGCCGGGAACGATCTGCTCGGCTGGCACAAGTGGAAGCTCGGGTGGCTCGACGACAGCCAGGTCGGCTGCGCCGCGCAGTCCGGCACGACGGAGTACCGGCTGTCGCCGCTGGCCCGCGACGACGGGCGGTCGAAGCTGGTGTTCGTGCCGCTGACCAAGAAGTCCGGGTACGCGATCGAGGTGCGTACGCAGGAGGGCAACGACGAGGCGGTGTGCCGCTCCGGCGTCCTCGTCTACAAGGTCGACGCGGACGTGGACACCGGGCAGGGACCGATCAAGGTCGAGGACGCGGCACCGGACAGCGGCGGCTGCACGCGGCAGCCCAACGTCCACGCGGAACTGTCCGACGCGGCGTACCAGCCGGGCGAGGTCTTCCGGGACAAGTCGTCGGGCGTACGGGTGACGGTCGGCGGCATCACGTCCTCCGGCGACTACCAGGTCCAGGTCACCCGCAATTAGCACGGCGGGCTGAACCGTCCTCACGCCACGGGGCTCCGCCCCGGCCCCCGCGCCTCAATCGCCGGCGGGGCTTGAATCGGCCAACGCCGCCCGCAACTCCCGCTTCAGAATCTTGCCCGTCGCGTTCCGGGGCAGCTCCGTCTCCTGGAGGACGACATGGGCCGGAACCTTGAACGCCGCCAAGGACTTCGCCACGAACCCGCGGATGTCGTCCGCCCCGACCACCGACCCGGACCGCACACGAAGCACCGCCGCCACCTCTTCCCCGAGGACCGGATGCGGAACACCCACAACGGCCGCCTCCAGTACGTCGGGGTGGTCGTGGAGGACCGCCTCCACCTCGACACAGTGGACGTTCTCCCCACCCCGGATCACCAGGTCCTTGATCCGGTCGACGACACTGACCCGCCCCTCCGAGCGCACCGCCAGGTCCCCCGTCCGGAACCACCCGTCCGCCGTGAACGCCGCCCCGGTGGCCTCCGCCGCGTTCCAGTACCCCCGGATCAACGGCTGCCCGCGCAGGCACAGTTCGCCCACCTCACCGTCGGCGACCGCCTCGCCCGCCGGGTCCGCGATCCGCACCTCCACCGCGGGCGCCGGACGGCCCACGCTCCCCGGCCAACTCCGGTACTCCTCCCCCGCGTTGGAGAGCACCCCGCCGAGCGTCTCGGTGAGCCCGTACCCGTTGCGCGGCTCGATGCGCTCGCCGTAGCGGTCGGTGAGCCGGGCCACGATCCCGGGCGGGGCCGCGGCGCCGCCGGTGCTGAATCCCGTAAGGGAGGGGAGTTCGTCGCCCAGTTCCGAAGCCCGTTCCAGGAGTTGGAGGGCCGTGGCCGGGACGCCGCCGAAGCTGGTGATGCCGTGTTCGCGGATCATGGCGAGCGCGGCGTCCGGGTCCCATTTGCGCAGCACCACGATCGTGCCGCCCACCCCCATCGCCGCGTAGAACCCGGTGAACGCCGCCACGTGGAAGAAGGGGAAGGTCAACAGGCCGATGGGGGCCGGGCCCTGCCCCGGCATGACGCCGCGCAGCAGCGCCGTGCGCGCGGCGGCGTAGCGGGGCCCCGCGATCGCGCCCATGTGCGCGTGGTGGGTGGCGACGGCACCCTTGGGGCGGCCCGTCGTACCGGAGGTGTAGAGGATCGTGGCGTCCGCAAACGGGTCGATGTCCACGTCTGGCGGCCCGAGTTGGGGATCGGGCGTGGGCAGATCGGCATACCGCTCCACCCGGTCACCGCTCACCTCCCGCCCCTCCTCGTGGCAGACCAGCGTCCAGGGGCGCGGGCTCGCCGCATCGAGCCACGGTCTGACCCGTTCCCAGCGCTCCCCGTCGACGACGAGCACCGCGGGCCCGCAGTCGTCGAGGGCGTACGCGAACTCGTCGGCGGTCCACCACCCGTTGAGCGGCACCGCCACCAGGCCCGCCAACTGCGCCGCCCAGAAGGCGACCTGCCACTCCGGATGGTTGCGCATCGCGATGACGGCGCGGTCGCCCGGCCGCAGCCCGTAGCCGCCCGCGCTCTCGTCCTCGGTGAAGCGGCGGGCCAGCGCGCACGCCGCCGCGAAGAACTCCCCGTAGGTCATGCTCCCGGTCTCGGAGACGACGAAGGGCGTGTCACCGAACGCCCACGTCGTCTCGCAGAACTCGCGCAGCGTACGGGGCCCGTCGGCATAGGAAAGGCGCCCGTCCTCGCCTCGTACGACGGCGAAGGGGGCGCCCGGAGCGGTCAGCAGCGCTTCCACGGAATCCACGGCATCAGCGTCCATGGTCGGACGGTACGTCCGGCGGCCCGACCCACGTCAAGGTACGTGCACCGGCCAAGGGCCGGACGGGGCCCGGACAACGCGACGGGCGGCGCACGTGAACCTCCACGCGCACCGCCCGCCGACAAGCCTCGGAACCCTCTGCCTACGACACTTCGGCCTTCGCCTGCTCCGCCACCCGCTTGTGCTCCGCCACCCGCTTCCGGGTCAGGAACCAGCCGATGACCAGGCCGACCACGATCAGCGGCGAGCAGTACACCGAGACCGCCGAGTCACCGCCGCCGACGACCATCAGGACCACGACCGCGACCAGGAACACGATGGTCAGCCAGCTCGTGAACGGCGCGCCCGGAAGCCGGAACGACGGACGCTCCAGCTCGCCGCGCAGCGCCTTCCTGCGCAGCACCATCTGACAGATCATGATCATGACCCAGGTGCCGATCATCGTGATCGCGGAGAAGTTGATGACGATCGCGAACGCCCGCTCGGGCACGATGTAGTTGAGGATGATGCCCGCGATGTAGCAGGTCGCGGTCAGCAGCACGCCACCGTAGGGGACGCCCTTCTTGCTCATCTTCGTCGTGAACGCCGGGGCGGAGCCCGCCAGGCCCATCGAGCGCAGCACGCGGCCGGTCGAGTAGAGCCCGGAGTTGCAGCTGGACAGGGCCGCCGTGAGGATCACGAAGTTCATGATGCCGCTGATGCCGGGCACGCCCAGCTTCCCGAGCAGCGTCACGAACGGGGACTCGCCCGCCTTGTACGCGCTCCAGGGCAGCAGCAGGACGAGGAGCAGCACCGACCCGACGTAGAACAGCACGATGCGCCACGACACGGAGTTGATGGCGCGCGGGATCACCTTGCGCGGGTTCTCGGTCTCGCCGGAGGCGATGCCGACCATCTCGATCGCGGCGTACGCGAAGACGACGCCCTGGATGAGGACGATGGCGGGCAGCAGTCCGTTCGGCAGCATGCCGCCGTTGTCGGTGATCAGCTGCGGGCCCGTGCTGTGGCCGTCGACGGGGTGGCGGCTCGCGAGCAGCCAGCAGCCGATGCCGAGGAAGCCGAGGATCGCGGCGACCTTGATGATCGAGAACCAGAACTCGAACTCGCCGAACCAGCGCACCGAGATCAGGTTCGCGCCGAGCACCACGAGGAGCGCCACGAGCGCGAGCGTCCACTGGGGTATGTCGCGGAACATGGCCCAGTAGTGCAGGTACATCGCCACCGCGGTGATCTCCGCGATGCCGCTGCACACCCAGTGCAGGAAGTAGACCCAGCCCGCCGTGTACGCGGCCTTCTCGCCGAGGAACTCACGCGAGTACGAGACGAACGAGCCCGACGTGGGCCGGTGCATCACCAGCTCGCCCATGGCGCGCGTGATGAAGAAGGCGAACAGACCGGTGATGGCGAAGATGACCACCAGGGACGGGCCCGCGGTGTGCAGCCGCTCCCCCGCGCCGAGGAACAGACCGGTGCCGATGGCGCCACCGATCGCGATCATCTGGACCTGACGATTGCGCAGGCCGGCCGCGTAACCCCCCTCACGGATGGCTCCGGCCGTGGCCTTGCCGCCCGTGGTCACACCGCTCTCGGTCGCAGCCGTAGAGGCCTGCGCGGGCCGGGCCTCGGGCTCGGCTTGTGCTGTGTGCTCCATGGTTCTCCGACGTACGTGCAAAACGGCATGCCGCACACACGCGAGCGCGAACGCGCGCAGGCGTGTACGGCGTACCTGTTGGACAGGACTGGTCCGCCGGATTCGGCGAACTACGAGATCGGAACGGATCCCGGTGGAGTGTGCCGCGGGCGGACCACGCGACGACACGCCACCTTAAACCGTTCGCGGGGGCAACTAATCCACGAGCCCGAGCAGCGAACCGGCGTACTGGGCACCGGACTCGGCGAGCACCTCGTCGAGCGACTGCGCGGACCGTACGGGGGCGAATGTCACCTTGTCCGCTTCTGCCCCGTTCTCCGACTGGACATATCCGTACACAGCGGGACGGGGAAGGCTGTTGTAGTGGAAGTGCGTCGAGAAGTAGTACGCGCCGGTGTCGTACAGCGCGACGAGGTCGCCGGGCTCCAGTTCGGGCAGCTCACGGCCGCGCGCCACGAGGTCGCCCGCGAAGCAGCAGGGCCCGGCCACGTCCTGCACGATCTCCCGCGTCGTCTTCGCCCGGCCCGCGGCGTCGTACGCGCCGACCCGCAGCGGCCAGGACTCGGGCACGAAGACGGTACGGGTCGCCACCTGCGCGCCCGCGTGCGTCACGGCGATCCGGCGCCCGCCGGACGTCTTGGTGTACTCGACGTGCGCGGCGATGAACCCCTGCTTGGCGAGGAGCGAGCGCCCGAACTCGGTGACGAGCGTGTACCGCCCGTCGAAGAGGCCGGGGACGGTCTCCCGCAGGATGCGCGCGTACTCCTCGAAGCCGGGCGTGATGTCGTCCGACGCGAAGTTCACCGGCAGGCCGCCGCCGATGTCGAGGGTGTCGATCTGCTGCCGCCCGACGTGCGCGTTGATCTTCTCGGCCAGGTCGTACGCGGCCCGTACGCCCTCGGCCATCAGCTCCAGGGCGACGCCCTGCGAGCCGGTGTGAGTGTGAAGGCGGGTCATCCACGGCCGCGCCTTGTACGCGCCGAGGACCCACTGCTCCGCGCCCTCGTCGCGCAGCGCGACGCCGAACTTGGAGGTGGCGGTCGCGGTGCTCATCGCGCCGATCGAACCGCTGCCGACCTGCGGATTCACCCGCAGGCCCACGGGCGAGGCGCTGGGGTTCGCCGCGAACTCCTCGACGAGCGCGTCGATCCGCTCCAGCTCCTGCGGGTTGTCGGCGTTCACAGCGATACCGGCCGCCAGCGCCTCGCGCAGCTCCCCGACGGTCTTGGCGGGCGAGTCGAAGACGATCCGCTCGGCCGGCACCCCGGCCGCCCGCGCGAGCGCCAGCTCACCGGGGCTCGCGACCTCGGCGCCGATGCCCTCCTCGTTCAGGAGCGCGAGCACGGGCACCAGCGAGGACGCCTTCACCGCGAAGGTGTGCCGCGCGTCGACGCCCGCGAACGCCGCCTTGAGCGCACGCGCCGCCTCCCGGACCCCGGCCACGTCGAGCAGCCCCAGGACGGGGGCGTCGGGACCTACGAGCCCCTGCTCGACGGCGGCGCGCAGGGCGGCGTCGCGGCGGGCGGCGGAGGTGGGGGGCTGCGGCATCAGGGGGTGGCCTGCCTTCTGCTTCGTATTGCTTCGTACGGGGTGGTGCTCGGGGCACTCGTCACTGTGCAGCGCGGCGGGGCGGCGTGTCTGCGTGCGGCCGCACGAAGTACGGGGCGGCCGGATGGTGCGCTGGCACAACGTGCGGGCTGCGGGGCGGTGCGCGTAGTGCCTGTGTACGACGGTGGGCGGGGTGGCATGGTGGCGACGCACCACGCCCAGGGTTCTCACGCCGTGCTCACGGCAGCGGTATGAGCCCGGCCCGCCGCAGCCCGAGCTCGACGACGAGCCGCACGTCGGGATCCGCCAGGTCGAAGCCGCCCAGCTCGCGGGCCCTGCGCAGCCGGTACCGCAACGTGTTCGCGTGGATGCCCAGGTACCGGGCGGTGGCCCCGGCGTCCCCGAAGAACGCCAGATGCGCGGCCACGGTGCGCGGCAGATCCGTCCCGTGCCGCTCGTCGTGCGCGAGGAGCGCCGCCACGGCGTCCCCGACGGACGGCACCCGCGCGGCGACGGCGTCCGACACCCGCAGCGCGTCCAGGGCGAACCGCACGTCGTCGGCGCCCGCAACCTCGGGCTCCCCGCGCTCGCGCAGCACCCGCAGCACCTCGCCGGCCCCGGCCCGGGACTCCGCCGCGTCCTTCAGCGCACCGACCACCGGCCCGACCGCGACCAGGGGCTTCACCCCGGCGCCGCGCAGCACGGCGGCGAGGTCCCGGGCGAGACGCTCGGCGGCGTCGGGCCGGGGCTCGGCGAGCAACACGTCGAACCGGTCACCGTCATGCCGGGCCGTGGCCCCCGGGGAGCCGCCCTCCACCCGATACGCGAACGCCGGCGAGCCATGCGCGGCAACCCGCAACGCCACCGCCCGCAACGCCCGCTCCCGCACCTCCGGTGCCACGTCCCCCACGACCGCACCGGAAAGCACCGCACACGGCTGCCCCGGATCGACCCCGAGCGCGGCCCCCGCGGCGACCACATCCGGCGCCCGCTCCTCGAACAGCGCCCGCACCGCGTGCCTCCGCCGCCCCTCGGCGGACCGGGACCGCAACCGGTGGTGCAGCAGATGCGGGACCGCGATCGTGGCGGCCTGCCGCAGCGCGTCCCGGGCCCCGTCCGGCAGCGGCTCCCCGTCGGCGGCGGCCCACAGCGACCCGAGCACCTCCTCGCCCGCCCGCACGGCGACGGCGAGCCGCTCGGGAAACCGCCCGTCAGCGGGCCGCAGCACGACATCCCCCGCCCACAACGCGGCCAGGAACCCGCTCTCCGCCAGCTCGGCGACCCGCCACCTGGGCACCCGCCGCCCGAGGATGGTCAGCCGCCGCAGCGGGTCGGCGGTGTCTGCGGTCGGCGAGTACGCCAGCACGTTGGACTCGGGGTCCTCGATGGTGATCGCGCCCCCGACGAGCGCGGCGAGCGCGGACGCGAGGGCCGGCAGATCCCCGAGCCCCACGTCGACACCCGGTTCGGGCACCCGCGCCCCACCGGCCGCGAGCGCGGCCCGCAGCAGCCCGATCAACTCGCCCCAGTCGACCCACGGGGCGCGGGCGAGCAGCGCGGTGGACACGCTGTCGGCCACTTCCCCAAGGAGCGGCGAGATGCCTTCGGCCCCGCGCCGCACCACAAGGGCGGCAGCCCCCGCCCGATCAGCGGCCCGCAAAACTTCAGCGGCAGCGGGATCGGCCGTATCAACGCCCACAGCGATCAGCACCCGCCCCCGCTCCTGCAGGCTCTCCCCGGCGTCGAACACGCCGACCCCGCCCACGGCGACGTCCGTCCCGCACGGCGCCCGCACGACCTCGACGACGTCTCGCCCCACGACCTCGACGACCTGCGCCAACGTGGGGCCGCCGCCCGCCGCGGGCCTCTCCGACTGCTCCATGCCCCCAGTCTCACCGATCACGTAACCGGCGCCACTGTGACGAACAAGTCACCGCAAACAGCCCACTTGTGAGCAACGGCACCCACCGGACGGCCCGAAGAGCCCGCCGCCGCCCCTACGTTGGAAAAATGTCCCCTCTAGCCGTGGTCAGCGAGGCGTACGGGCCCCGCTTCGCCGAATTCGCCTTCGAGCCCGCCTTCCTGGCCGCGGTCGACCAGCACGTGGCGGAGATCCGCGACCGCGTCGCGGCCGGATCGGCGGCGCTGCACCCGCCGGCCCCCGATGCCGAGGCCCTCGGCGACTACGCGCTCGGCTTCCTCGACGCGCTCAGCGAGAACGGCTGGCTCGAACCGGTGGGGCACGACTACGCGGTGTGCCGCCTCACCGCCATCAGCTGGCTGGTGAGACGGCACGACCTGCTCGACCTGGTGTAGGCGGCTACTGGTTGTCGAACCGCTCCCGCTCCTGAACGGGCTGATTGCTGAGCGCATCCTCACGCCCCGCCTGATAAGCACCGGCACCACCGGCACTCCCCACGCTCCCCTTCGCCTTGGCGGTCTCCTCCTCGGCCATGTTCAGCCACCGCTCCCAGCGCTGCTTCATCGGCCCGATGAGCCCGCCGCCGACGCCGACGATCAGGATTCCGGCGGCCGCCGCGAGCGCGGCGATCAGCACCGGCTGCGTGACGGTCGTGGCGATCCCCGCCTGCCCGAGCGCGGCAATCGCACCGAGCACGACGATGCAGGCCCACACGATGGTGCCGACGGTCTTCCCGTACGAGACGGAGGACAGGGCGTTGGTGACGATGTCCCGCACCAGGTTGGCGACGGCCATGGCCACGACGATCAGGACGACCGCGACGATGCCGCGCGGCAGCCAGGCGACGATGCCGTTGATCATGTCGGACACGGGGTTGGGGCCGAAGACCCCGAAGCCGAGCTGGAGCACGATCAGCATCAGGGCGACGTAGACGACCTTGCAGAGGATCGCGGTCGTGTCGTACTTCGACCCCTCGAGCATCTTCGCCGAGCCGGCCCGCTCGGCGAGCTTCTCCGACCCGATCTTCCTGAGCCCCCGGTCGAGGAGCTTGGTGATCATCTTGGCCACGAACCAGCCGATGACCATGACGACGATGAAGCCCAGCAGTTTCGGCACGAACTCGGCGACCTTCGACCACGCGTCGTTCAGCCCTTGAGTGAAGTCGACGGCGAGCGTGCCGGCGCCGTCCGGCGTACTGAGGTTCTGGATCATGAGTGGTACCTCCACCCAGTGGGGCCGGGCGCCGCGAAGCCGCACCCGACGAGACGTGTCCCCCTCGTTTTCCTGTGTCCCTCCGGCTTAACAGCCCCAGCCGCCCCCGGCCGCCCCACATCCCCCATTGGCGTGACCCACGCCCCGAACCCGATCCGCTACGCTGTTCACGCGCCTTCGTAGCTCAGGGGATAGAGCACCGCTCTCCTAAAGCGGGTGTCGCAGGTTCGAATCCTGCCGGGGGCACCAGCACAAGGGCCCCGGACCGGTCACGGTCCGGGGCCCTTGGCGTCTGCTCTTCCGACACCAACGGGTGCGCCGCCCGGTGACTGCCTCCGATGCCCCTGTTTCATGGCCCCCGTCGCCCGTTTAGTGGCCGTTTAACGCCGGGCCGCACAGTGGGCCGAGCAACTGACCGGCCGAGTTTGCGACGGAACGGATGACGTCATGAGCAAGACGCTGCACATCAAGACGCTCAAGTGTGTCGAGCAGGAAGACTGGACGATCGACGACAGGATCGTGATCTACGTGAACGGCGACCCCGTCAACGGGGCCGCGTTCGACGACGGCCAGAAGCGCTTCCTGGACACCAAGGTGGCCTTCAAGCAGGAGGCCGTCGTCAAGCTCGTGGAGATCGACGACGCCGACGCCGACGACGTCCTGGGCGTCCACACGGTCCGCGGCGGTTCCGGCGTCCTGGAGTTCACGCGCGACGACGCGCACTACCAGATGTCCTACGAGGTCTCGGGGAGCTGACCCGCGTATGACCGACAGCCAAAGGGGCAGTGCCGCGTAGGCGCCCATCAGCCCTGCGGGGCAGCCTCCCCGCCCGTTCTCGGGGGCGGCGAAGGTACCCGTGCATCGATCACCTTTCAGGGTCTTGAACGGCTGACCTTCGCCGGCTCGAGCGGACCCGCTTCTGGCCCGAGGCCACGGAGGAAGCGTTCTGGCACACGGACCGGTTCGCGGGAGTTGACTGCGGCATCCCTGAGTGCGGGTGCAACGGCGCATACTTCCGTGAACACCTGGAAGTCGTGCTTCAGACACTGCGCGCGTGGCGTCAACGCCATGGAGGACCCATGAGACTCGTACGCACAGTCGCCGTGGCGGCCTTGTCCGCCGCCCTGCTCTCAGGGTGCGCGCAGGAGAAGCCCGAACTGCGCCCCACCGGGACCCCCGGTGAAGGCGCCTGGTACGAGAGCACGAAGGCCGAGCGCCACGAGTACTGCGAGGCCTACCGCGCGCACGACCCGCAGCGCCCCATCAGCATCCCGACGTACCCGTCGGAGGAGTCCAGGGACGAGTTCGCCGACGACTTCTACAACGTGCTGAAGAGGAAGTGCTGAGCAACCGGCGGGGCCCGCCGGCAAGGACTCACAGAATCCACCTCCCCCTGTGACCGCCTTGTGAAGATCCAATGGGCTTGGCATACTCCTCCAGCCGCCCCCCAACGGCCAGCGCCCGCGCAGGGCTTGGTCGTCTTCGCGTTCCCCTGGGGGGATCTTGAAAATGCATGCTGTGGCGCGCGCTGCCGCTCTGACGGTGGCCGCGGTCGCGACGACGTTCGCCGTGGGGGCGCCCGCGCACGCGGTCGACGTGGAGTCCGGGACGTTCGACGTCGTCAGTGAGGTCGGGGACCCGGTCGGTGGCGGGTATCCGTACTCGTACGTCGACGGCGCCGGGTCGGGCGACTCCATGTACGCCGGGTGGAACGACGAGCAGAACTCCGTGCACGTCATCGTGATCGCCGCCAACGGGGATCGGTGGGATCTCACCATGGGGGCTCCGAGCGGGGACCGGCTCGCGGTCGGGACGTACAGCGGGGCCACCGACACGCCCTCCCTCGGCGGGGCCAAGCTCTCCGTCGACGGGACGTTCTACGGGTGCGAATCCGAGGGGTCGTTCACCGTCGACCGGCTCGAACTCGGGCCCCGCGGATACGTCCAGGCCCTCGACGCGAGCTTCGCGCAGAACTGCAAGGGCACCGTTCCCGGGCTCACCGGGCAGGTCCACCTCACCAATCCGCCGCCGCCCGCCGAGCTGTCGCTCGCGGCGGATGTCGACGCCACCGGCTCCGTGTCCGCCGACGGCAAGGCCACCGTGCGCGGCACCGTCACCTGCTCCGAGCCCGTCGACGACGTCCTGGTGAACGGCCGTATCGAGCAGGTCGTCGGCAAGGACGCCCTGGCCACCGCCACGTACTACACCCACGTCGCCTGCACCCCGGGCGCACCCGTCGCCTGGTCCGCCGTCGGCACCCCCACCGGCAGCGTCCCCTTCGCCAAGGGCAACGCCTCCGTCGGGTACAAGGCCCAGGCCACCGACCCGGTGTACGGGCACACGGTCGTCACCGACCCCGCCGCAACCACCGTCGTGTCGCTGCGCAAGTGACGAGTAGGCACAGCTCTCTCAACTCCCCCCCATACTGGCATTTGGAGATTCGTGAGATTCAGATCTAGATCCAGATCCATATCCAAGAAGCCCAGAACTGCCCTCACTCGTGGCGCCACCACCGTCGCCTCCGCCGTGCTCCTCTCCGGCGCCTTCGGCGTCGGCACCGCCGCGGCCTACGACGTCGAGTCCGGCAGTCTCGCCTTCAGCGGGGACGCCGGTGAGTACATCAGCGGTGGGCAGTCCTACGCGTACGACGAAGGGCTGACCACGCAGGGGTACGTCACCAATGGCGTCCCGACCGGCGTCGGCGTGTTCGTCGACGCGGGCGACGGGAGCAGTTGGGCCCTGCACCTCGAAACGGCCGGCGGTGACGTCCAGCCGCTGGCGCCCGGCACCTACAGCGGCGCCGCGGCCAACCCGGCCCCCGGCCGGCCCCGTATCGAGCTGCGCGGCAACGGACGGGACTGTCTCGCCGAGGGGGCCTTCGCCGTCCAGGACGTGGACATCACCGCCCGCGGCTACGTGAAGAAGCTCGACGCCACCTTCGAGCAGCACTGCCCCGGCGCCACGGAGTCGGTGCGCGGCGAGGTCCACCTGAGCAACCCGGAGCCGCCCGCCGAGACCGCGCTGGGGCTCGACGTCGCCCCCGACGCCGTCGCCGGCCGGGTCGACGGGCACGCCCTCGTGCACGGCACGGTCACCTGCACCGAGCCCGTCGCCCTCGACACGTACGGCACGGTGAGCCAGACCCTGGACGGCGTGACCACCCGCGGCACCTACCGCACCCGGGTCGACTGCGTGCCGGGCGCGCCCGTGCCGTGGGCCGCCTCCGCCGCTCCCACCAGCGGCGTGCCCTTCCAGCGCGGGGACGCCACCGTGATCGCGAGCAGCACCGGCAAGGACCCGTTCTACGGCCACACGATCACGGCCGGCTACAGCGGTCCGCTCCAGCTCACGAAGAAGTAGCCCCGCCTCACGGTCACGGTCACGACCGCTGCCGCATGGAGCCCACCGTCCGCAGCACCCGGTCCGCCCGCTCCCGCAGCTCCGGATGCGCGAGCACCGTGTTGCGCAGGCCGCGGACCGGGCGGCGCCACAGGCGGTGGGCCGTCGCGGCGGGGTGGGGGCGGGTCGCGAAGCCCTCGGCGACCCGGAGTTCGCGGGTCTTGAGCCAGTCCTTGTACTCCTTCTCGCCGCGGCCCCAGTCCATCAGCCGGATGCCCTGGCGGCCCGCCGCCTCGACCATCCGCAGGTGCATGAGGAGGCCGGGCGAGTAGTAGCTGAACTCCGGGTCGTACGCGGTGAACCAGGCCGCGAAGACCGTCCGGGACGTCGGCCCGAAGTGGGCGGCGACCGGGCGGTCGCCCGCGTAGACGACCGAGAGGACACCGGTGAAGTGCTCCTCACGGACCCGGAAGAGGTGGTCGGTGAGGTGCACGATCCACGGGCGGGCGAAGCGGTCCATGCGGCCGGTGCGGCGGTACTGGGCCGACTTCCAGCGCATCAGCTGGTGCAGCACCTCGGGGTCCCGCTCGTCGTAGACGAAGCGCATCTCCCCCACGTTGCGGCTCAGGCGGCGCTCCTTCTTGAGCGTCGTCTTGGCCTGTCCTGGATAGGCCGCCTTCAGCCACTCCTCGTACGTCTCGTGGCTGCCGTCCTTCAGGTCGAGGACGGGTGAGGCGAAGGTTCCGGTGACGTAGCGGCCGAAGGGTCTCTGTTCCTCGACGAGGTGGTCGAACTCGAAGACCGAGAGCCCGCAGGCGCGCAGGAGTTGTCTTGTGTCCCAGGTGACGCCGGGCCGGTGCACCAGGGCCTGGCAGTCGGACAGGCCCATGCCGATGGCCCGGCCGATGCCCGCGGGCCCCTTCTCGTACGGGAGGAATCCGACGGGTTCGCCGCCCTCGCGCAGCACCGCCACGTACGCGCGGCCCTTGAACCGGGCGACGGCCTCCGCGAACTCCGGTGCCAGGAACGGGTTCTGGAAGTCCGGAGAGTGTTCCATCGTCTCGTGCCAGGCCGCACGCAGGGACGCGCTGAGCTCGTCGGCCCTGTACGTCGTGATGTTCAACGTCGGTTCGCCCGCCCCTCGCCGCGGGCGCCTGGCCCACCGGCAATCGGATACGAGCGTCGATTCGGATACGAGCGTCGATACGTGAGCGTGCCGCTCATGAGCCCCCCTCTTCCCCCAGAGGGCTCAAAGGTCGCGAAACAGTACGCACGCTGTCAAGGGTCCTTCGGGCACTTCGGACACCCAACCGGAAGCCGTCGCCTACGAGTTGATCCGCATGTGGACGTGCATGTCGTGCCAGCCGTCGGTGTGCCGGGCCGAGCTGCGCCGGGTGCTCTCCAGTTCGTAGCCGGACTTGAGGGCCACCCGGCACGAGGGTTCGTTGCGGGTGGAGTGCTGGAGGTCGAGGCGGTGGAAGCCGAGGGCGAACGCCCAGTCCGTGAGCGCGTCCAGGGCCCGCGGCGCCACTCCTGCCCCTCGGGCCTGCGGCAGCACCCAGTAAGCGACCTCGGCGACGCCGTCCAGGAAGTTCATCTCGCGCAGCGCCATCCGGCCGAGCGGCGCGTCGTCTGCGGCCCCGGCCACGATCCACTGGGCCGACGTCTCCTCCCGCCAGCCCGTGTGCGTCGCCTCGACCCAGGCGCGTGCCTCGTCCAGGGACTCCATGCTGCGGATGTGCCAGTAGCGCAGGACCGGGTCCTGGAAGGCGTCGTGGACCGCCTGCGCGTCGCCGAACGCCGGTGTGCGCAGCACGAGTTCACCGTCGGCCGAGCGGAGCGTCGGCTGCGGGGCCGACGCCAGGGTGCCCGGCTCGATGACGTGCTTGGTGTCGAAAGGCATGATCCGCATGATGACCGGATCCCGCTGTCCGTGCACCCGGATTGCGGGGCGGTTCCGGGTCGGTCCCGGGCCGGTCGCGGGTCAGTCCTTGGTACGGACCGGTGCCGTCTCCGGCAGGCGCCAGACGCAGAGCGCGCTGGCGAGGCCGGCGAGCGCCATGTATCCGGCGAGGTACCAGGGGCGGTCGCCGCCCGCGTCGACCAGGAGCGTCGCCACGAAGGGCGAGGTACCCGCGAAGATCACGCCGTTGATCTCGCGGACGAAGACGAGCCCGCTGTAGCGGACCTCGGTCGGCAGCGACTCGGCGTAGAACGTGCCGGTGACCGCGAAGATCGAGTTGAGCATGAGCGCGAAGGCGACCGTGATCGCCAGGTAGATCAGCCACGGCTCGCGCGTGTCCACCAGCCAGAAGAACGGGTACGCGAAGAGCGTGATCGCCACCGCGCCGCCGATCATGACCGGCTTGCGCCCGACCCGGTCGGAGAGCGCGCCCGCCAGCGGGATCGTGAGGATCGAGACCGCCGAGGCGATGGTGATGCCGAGGACGGAGGTGCCGGAGGACAGGCCCAGCTGGTTGGTGAGGTAGCTGGGCAGGTAGCCCTGGATCGCGTACGAGGCGATGGCGGTGGCGCAGCCGGAGCCGACGAGCAGGGCGATGGCCTTGGGGCGGGCCTTGATCGCGGCGAGCACGGGGAGCTTCTCGCGCTTGCCGCTGTCGCGGGCCTGTTCGAACTGCTCGGTCTCGGGCGCCGCGTTGCGGATGAGGAGCGCGATCACGACCACGAACGCGCTGGCCAGGAACGGGATGCGCCAGCCCCAGCTGAGGAAGTCGTCCTCGGGCAGCGTCGAGACGGCGGCCACCGCGCCGGAGGCGATGACGACGCCGATGAACTCGCCCGCGCCGGGCAGCGAACCGTAGAACCCGCGCTTGCCCTCCTCGGCCGCCTCCGTCGACATGACGTACGCGCCGCCGAGCTCGGCGCCGACGCCGAAGCCCTGCATCATCCGGCAGAACACGAGCAGGACCGGGGCCCAGATCCCGATCTGGTGGTACGTCGGCAGGAAGCCGATGGCGAGGGTGCCGGCGCCCATCAGGACCACGGTGAGGATCAGCACCGGGCGGCGGCCGATGCGGTCTCCGAGGTGGGCCAGGAACAGGCCGCCGATGGGGCGTACGGCGAAGCCGAGCCCGAAGGTCGCGAACGAGGCGAGGGTCGCCGCGAACGGCGAGACGTCCGGGAAGAAGACCTTGTTGAAGACGAGCGCGGCCGACGCCCCGAACAGGAAGAAGTCGTACCACTCGAGGATCGAGCCGACGACGCTCGCGGCCGCGGTGCGGCGCTGGCGGGTGCGGGCGCTCATGACCTTCGCGCCGCTCGGAGCGGACAGCTCGGCGGACGACTCCTCGTGGGTGGATGTGCTCGTCGTCGGGCTCATCTCACTCTCTTTCCGGGCTCGGTGGGCCGACTAATGACCCGATGTTGCAACATGTGCACGCCTGTTGCGTGAAGGCTGCTAATGTTCTTCATGGGCCCAGCGGGATGTCAATGGAGGGACGGCGAATGTCCGGTAAGGCGGTCTGTCTCGGCGAGACGATGGCGCAGGTCACCCCCGCCGACGGCAAGGATCTTGAGCGGAGCCGGGAGCTGCGGCTCGCGGTCGCGGGCGCCGAGTCGACCGTGGCGCAGTACCTCGCGGATCTCGGGCACGGGGCCGCGTGGGTGAGCCGGGTCGGGGACGATCCGTTCGGGCGGCGGATCACCGCGGCGGTCGCCTCGCGCGGCGTGGACGTCGGCGGGGTGCTCGCCGATCCGGCCGCCCCCACCGGCGTCTACTTCAAGGACCCGGGGCCCGACGGCACGCGCGTGCACTACTACCGGGCGGGCTCGGCCGCGTCCCGGATGACACCGGCCGACGCGGACCGCGTCGACCTGACCGGCGTACGGCTGCTGCACCTCACCGGGATCACACCGGCCCTGTCGGACGGCTGCGCCGGACTCGTGGACGCGCTCGTGCGAAGGGCGGCGGACAGCGGGACGCTCGTATCGTTCGACGTCAACTACCGCCCCGCGCTGTGGTGTTCACGCGAGCAGGCGGCGGACGCACTGCTCGCGCTCGCCCGGCGCGCCGACATCGTGCTCGTCGGGCGCGACGAGGCCGAGACGCTGTGGGGCACCGCCACCGCCGAGGACGTACGCGACCACCTCGCGCCGCGCGACACCCTCGTGGTCAAGGACGGGGACGTCGGCGCCACCGAATTCACCGCCACCGGGGCCGAGTTCGTGGCGGCGCCCGCCGTCGATGTCGTCGAGGCCGTCGGCGCCGGTGACGCCTTCGCGGCCGGGTATCTCAGCGGGCTGCTCAAGGGGGCGCCGCCCGCCGAGCGGCTCGCGCTCGGGCACCGGCTCGCCGGGCGGACGCTGCGCAGCATCGAGGACTACGTGCCCGCGACCGGCCCCGACGCGGCCGATGCAACGACCGGCGAAGGACACTGATCCCATGTCACAGACCGTCCGTCGCGCCATCGACATCCTCGAGTTCGTCGCCCGCCGCCCGCGCACCCAGACCGAGGTCGGCGAGCACCTCGGCGTGCACCGCTCGACCGCGCTGCGCATCCTGGAGTCCCTCACCGACGGCGGCCTCGCCCGCCGGCTCCCCGACGGCCGGTACGCGGTCGGGCACCGGCTCGCCGGGCTCGCCCACCTCGCCCTGGAACAGTTCGGCCTGAAGGACGTCGCGGGCGAACACCTGCGACTGCTCGGCGAGCGCTGCGGGCACACCGTGCACCTCGCCGCCCTGGAGGGCGAGCGGATCGTCTACGTCGACAAGGTCGACCCCGTCGACGGGGTGCGGCTCTACTCGCAGATCGGCCGCCCGGTCACCCTGCACACCGCGGGCGTCGCCAAGGCGATCCTCGCGTACGTACCGCGCGAGCGCGCCGACGAGCTGCTCGCCGGCTGCGACTTCGCGCCGCACACCACCACGACGATCACCTCCCCCGACGCCTACCGCACGGCCCTCGGCGAGACCAGGACCCGCGGCTGGGCCGTCGACGACGGCGAGTACGAGGACTTCGTGAACTGCGTCGCCGTCCCCGTACGGGACAGCAGCGGCGAGGTCGTCGCCGCCGTGTCGGTGACCGCGCTCAAGGCCAGGGCCGACCTGGGCGCCCTCGAATCCGATGTGCTGCCCGACCTCATGACCACCGCCGACACGATCTCCAAGGAGCTGGGATGGCGTCCGTAACGTTTGATGAGCTGTTCGCCGGGGTGCCCGTCATGGCGATCCTGCGCGGCATGCCCGCCGACAAGTCCGTCGAACTCGCCGTACGCGCATGGGACCTCGGCATCGAATGCGTCGAGGTGCCCGTGCAGACGGAGGAGGCCGCGCGGGTGCTCGGCGCCGTCGTCGCAGCGGGCGCCGAGCGCGGCAAGCCGGTCGGCGCGGGCACGGTCACCACGGCCGAGCGGCTCGGGTGGGCGGTGGACGCGGGCGCCGCGTTCACGGTGGCCCCCGGGTTGGACGTGGAGGTGGCGCGGGCGAGCGTCGCGGCGGGGCTGCCGCATCTGCCGGGTGTCGCCACCGCCACGGACGTGCAGGCCGCGCGGGCCATCGGGCTGACCTGGCTGAAGGCGTTCCCGGCGAGCGTGCTCGGGGTGGACTGGTTCCGGGCGATGCGGGGGCCGTTCCCGGAGGTGCCGTTCGTGGCCACGGGGGGCATGGACGCGGGGAACGCGGCGGACTATTTGGCGGCGGGGGCGTCTGTGGTTGCCGTTGGTTCGGCCCTGGAGGACCCGGCGCAACTTTCCTCGCTGGCCGAACTGTTGCGGTCACCCGCGTGAGCGTCGCGGGGCTCTGCCCCGGCCCCCGCGCCTCAATCGCCGGCGGGGCTTGATTTGCCGAACCGGGCTTGATTTGCCGAACCGGGCTTGATTTGCCGAACCGTGCTCAGCCATATCGAAGGACATGCCATGAAGATCACCTCGCTCACCACCTACCTCGTCGCTCCCCGTTGGTTGTTTCTCAAGGTGGAGACCGATGAAGGGATCACGGGGTGGGGGGAACCCGTCGTCGAAGGACGGGCGCATACGGTCGCCGCCGCTGTCGACGAGTTGAGTGACTACCTCGTCGGGCAGGATCCGCTGCGGATCGAGGACCACTGGCAGGTCATGACGAAGGGCGGGTTCTACCGGGGCGGGCCCGTGCTGTCGTCCGCCGTGTCCGGGATCGACCAGGCCCTGTGGGACATCAAGGGCAGGTTCCACGGCGTCCCGGTGCACGATCTGCTGGGCGGCGCCGTCCGGGACCGGATGCGGATGTACTCGTGGATCGGCGGCGACGACCCGAGCGAGGCCGCCGAGCACGCGGCGCAGCGCCTCGAACAGGGGTACCGGGCCGTGAAGATGAACGTCGGCGGCAGGATGCGGCACCTGGAGACCTCGCGGGAGATCGACGCGGTCGTCGAGCGCGTGGCCTCCGTGCGGGACGTGCTCGGCCCGGACGGCGGCGTCGCCGTCGACTTCCACGGGCGCACCTCGCCCGCCCTGGCCAAACAGCTCGCCCAGGCGCTCGAACCGCTGCGCCCGATGTTCATCGAGGAGCCGCTGCTCCCCGAACTCACTTCGCAGTACGGCGACTTCACGGCATCGACGTCCATCCCGGTGGCTACCGGTGAACGGCTCTTCTCCCGCTGGGACTTCGACCCGGTCCTGCGCTCCGGCATCGCGCTCGCGCAGCCCGACCTGTCGCACGCGGGCGGCATCTCCGAGACCCGGCGGATCGCGGCGCAGGCCGAGGTGCACGGCGTGGGCCTCGCCCCGCACTGCCCGCTCGGGCCGATCGCGCTCGCGGCGTGCCTCCAGGTCGACTTCGCGTCGCCGAACGCGTTCATCCAGGAGACCAGCCTCGGCATCCACTACAACGTGGGCTCCGACCTCGGCGACTACCTCGTCGACCCGTCTGTCTTCGCCTTCGACTCCACGGACGGTCACATGGCACGGCTGACCGCGCCCGGCCTCGGCATCGAGGTCGACGAGCAGGCCGTCATCAAGGCGTCCACATCGGGCCACCGCTGGCGCAACCCGGTGTGGCGCCACGCGGACGGCTCGTTCGCGGAGTGGTGAGCACGGCTCACCGAAGCTCCTCCGGGCACGGGGTGCCGCGAGGCAGCTGGTAGGGCGCCGCGAGGCGGTACGTGCCCGGCTTCGGGGCGAGCAGCACCGTCCACTCGTCGCCCGCCTCGTCCTTCTCCGTCCCGACGAGGCAGCCGTGCACGTTCGCGTACCGCTTGGGGAGGGAGTCGTCCGACTCCCGCGCCCGCTTCGACGACTCCGTCTCCTTGGGCGCCCCGAGGCTCTTGCCCTCCGCGTCGACGACCGACAGCCACGGCGAGTACGGGACGCGGATCAGCACCCGGCCGGGCCGGGTCACCTCGATGGTCAGCTCGCCCTGCTCCGCGGCGTCGACGACGGCGTGCGGCTCGGCGAGCGGCGTCGGGTCCGTGACGGCGAACAGCTGCCAGTTGGCGTCGCCCCACACCTGCTTGAGGTACGGCAGCCCGCGCTGGACGAGCTGCCGCTCGCGTTCGGCGCCCTTGCCGTCCGGCTCGCCCTTGGGCAGCACCACGTAGTGCACGGCCCAGCGGCGCAGCCACTCGCGGTAGTTAGCCGAGTTGAGGGTGTCGTCGTAGAAGAGCGGGTTGCGCTCCATGTCGGCCTGCCGGTTCCAGCCACGCGCCAGGTTCACGTACGGGGCGAGCGCGGAGGCCTCGCGGTGCGAGCGGGCGGGCACCACCTCGACGCGGCCGTGCTCGGCCCTGACCTCCTGCAATTCGTTGACCAGCGGCGCCAGTTCACGCGCCCAGGAGGCGGCGGGGGTGGTCCGCACGACGTCGTCGACCGACTTGAAGCCGATCCACGCGTTGAAGGCGCAGAACGCGACCACGATGACGTACCACTTGCGCGAGCGCGGGACCGTGAACGGCAGCGCCGCGAGCAGCGCGACGCCCGCGAACAGCATCGGGAGCCGGGTGATGTTGGAGCCGATCTGCGAACTGATCAGCCACACCAGGAGTACGGACAGGGTGTAGACGGCGGACGTGATCCGGACCGTCACCCACCCCTTGGGGACGAGGACGCACACGAGGACGCCGTAGACCATCGGCAGCAGCGCCGACCAGAACGACATCGGCTGCGTGCCGGAGAACGGGAACAGCCAGGCCGAAAGCACGACGACGGCGGTGGGCGCGAGCCCGAGCGCGTACGCGCCGGGGCGCCGCTTCTGCAGGAACAGCGCCACGGCGACGAGCCCGACGAACAGCCCGGCCACCGGCGAGCAGGCGGTCGCGATGCCCGCGAGGGGCGCCGCCACGGCCGCCTTCGCCCAGCGCTTGTAGCGCCAGCGGTACGGCCAGCAGAACACGGCGGCCGTCGCCGCGAGCCCGAACATCATGCCGAGGCCGAACGTGACGCGCCCCGACGCGGCGTTGCACAGCAACGCGAAGACACCGGCGAGGGCCGGCCACAGCGGCTTGGCGACCACCCGCGTCCGGATCAGGATCATGGTCAGCAGCGCCGCGGACAGCGTGCCCGCGCCCATCATCGTGGTGCGCACGCCGAACACCGACATGAGGTACGGCGAGACCACGCTGTACGACACCGGGTGCATGCCGCCGTACCAGGCGAGGTTGTACGCGGAGTCGGGATGCCGGCCGACGAACTCGGCCCACGCGTCCTGCGCCGCGAGGTCCCCACCGCTGTTCGCGAACGTGAAGAACCAGATGAGGTGGAGGAGTGCGGCGGCCACCGTGGCGAGAGTGACGGGGTGCCGGGCGAGACGCTTCAGGCGGGCGCCGGCGTTCGCTTCGCCGGTGGCCACGGGGCCCGCATGCTGCTCTGGGAGCCGTATCCGGGGGCGGTCCTTGCCCGCCCCGGGCTTCGCGTCGTCGGCGCGCGCCGGCCTCGTTGTGGCCACTGCAGACACTCCCGTTTACCCGTGTGCCGTTGTGAATGAACGGGTGGGCGTCCCCCGCCTGCCCGGTCTCGCGACGCTAGCACGGCGGGCGCGGACGGGCGCCGTGGGAGGCCGAAGGGCATCGGCCTCCCACGCGGCGCCTCCGGCGGTCAGCCGACGCGGGTCAGCTTCGCGCCGAGTCCGGGCTCGGTGAGGTCCTTCTGGATGGCCACCGGCACCTCCACGGCGCCGCCTTCGCCGTCGCCGACCTCCAGCACGCCGACGGTCTCCCCGGCCTTGCCGGTGTGCGGCACGGACTTGCCGTCCTGGTCCGCGAGTTGCAGGCGCACGGTCTTGCCGGCCCAGCCGACGGCCTTGACGTCCTTCGTGACCGTGACGGGCGTGTGCCCGCCGAGCTGGTCGTCGACGTAGCCGACGACGTCGCCCTTCTTCAGGACCGTGGACGAGGTGACCGCGTCCTGGGCGGCGAGCATCGCGGTCTTGCTGACCGCGTTGACCGTGTCGATGATCGGCGCCCGGTGCTGGCCGAGGATCGCGCCGACGACCGTGACGGTCTCGCCGCCGGTCTCCTTGGTCGCGGCGAACAGCAGGTTGCCGCCGGCCTTGGTCGTCGTACCGGTCTTGATGCCGATGGCGCCGTCGTACGGCACGAGGCGGTTGTAGTTGGTCCACTTCTTGCCGGACGGGTCGGTCCAGGTGGGCAACTTGGTGATGTCGGTGAGCGCGGGGATCTGCACCAGCTCATTCCCCAACTTCACCTGGTCCTCGGCGGTGGAGACGGTGCTCTCCTTGAGGCCGGAGGGGTCGGTGTACGTGGTGTTCTTCATGCCGAGCTTCTTGGCGGTGGCGTTCATCTTCTTGACGAACGCCTCCTCGGAACCGGCGTCCCAACGGGCCAGCAGGCGCGCGATGTTGTTCGCGGACGGGATCATGACCGCCGCGAGCGCGTCCTTCTGGGAGATCTTGTCGCCCTCCTTGACGGTGTTGAGCGTCGACTCGTTCTGCCCGTCGGCGTCGTAGCCGCCCTCCTTCTCGGCGGTCGCGTCGATGTCGATCGACGGGCCGTCGGCACCCGCCTTCAGCGGGTGGTCCTTGAGCACGATGTACGCGGTCATGGACTTGGCGACCGAACCGATCGGCACGGGCGTCTGCTTGCCGAAGTTGTCCATCGTGCCGATGCCCTGGACGTCCATCCAGCCCTGGCCCTCGTCCGGCCACGGCAGGGACGCCTTGTCGCCGTCGAAGCTGTACGTGGCGTCGGCGGTGAGCGAGAGGGACGGTGTCGGCAGTGGGCGGACGGCCTGGATCACGCCGAACACGATGACCAGCAGGATGACGAGCGGCGTCCACACCTTGACCCGGCGCACCGCGGTACGGACCCGGGTCTCCGGGGGCGGCGGGGTGTTGGTCAGCTCGGCGAGCAGGTCGAGCGGCGGCTTCGGCGGCAACGGCTGCTGGGTCGTCCGCTCGGCCGGTTCGACCGTCGGCTGCTCGGCCTCCGGCGGCAGCTCCTTGCCCGCGTCAAGCGACCTCAGCGGCACGAACTTACTGCTCTGCGCGGTCCCGGCCGCCTTGAGCGTGGTGGTCGGCTGATCCACGGGCTGCGGCACAGCCTTGAACACAGCGGTGGCCTGATCCACGGGAACATCCGCCTTGCCGGCGGCTTTCCCGTCGGCCTTGGCTGCGGGCTTGGCGTCGGACTTGGCGTCGGACTTGGCGTCCGGCTGGGCGTCGTCCTTGGCGTCATCCTTGGCCGCGGACTTGCCGTCCGGCTTGGCGGCGGGCTTGGCCTCGACATTGGCCGCGGACTTGCCGTCGGCCTTGGCGTTGCCCGCGGAGTCGGCCTTGTCGCCGGCCTTGGCCGCGGGCTTCCCGCCTGCCTCGGAACCCGACTTGGCGTCGGCCTCGGCGGCGGGCTTGCTGTCGGCCTTGGCGTCCGGCTTGGCGTCGGGCTTGGCCTCGTCCTTGGCTGCGGACTTACCGTCGGCCTGGACGTCGGGCTTCCCGTCCACCTTGGAACCCAACTTGGCGTCGGACTCGGCGTCGGACTTGGCCGCGGACTTACCGTCGGCCTGGGCATCCGACTTGGCGTCGGGCTTGGCGTCGCCCTTGGCTGCGGGCTTGCCGTCGGACTTGGCCGCGAGCTTCCCGCCTGCCTCGGAACCCGACTTGGCGTCGGCCTTGGCATCCGGCCCGCCGTCGGCCTCGGCTGCGGGCTTGCTGTCGCCCTCGGCCGCGAGCTTCCCGCCTACCTCCGAACCCGACTTGGCGTCGGCCTCGGCCGCGGACTTGCCGTCAGCCTTGGCATCCGGCTTGGTGTCGTCCGGGGCGGCGGCCTGGCCCGCGAGCTCGGCAGCGGGCTTGCCCTCAGCCTTGGCCGCGGACTTGCCGTCAGCCTCGGAACCCGACTTGGCGTCGGCCTTACCGTCGGCCTCGGCCACGGACTTGCCGTCAGCCTTGGCATCCGGCTTGGCGTCGGCCGGGGCGGCGGCCTGGCCCGCGAGCTCGGCAGCGGGCTTGCCCTCGACATTGGCCGCGGACTTGCCGTCAGCCTCGGAACCCGACTTGGCGTCGGCCTTACCGTCGGACTCGGCCACGGACTTGCCGTCAGCCTTGGCATCCGACTGGGCGTCGGCCGGGGCGGCGGCCTGGTCCGCGGGCCCGGCAGCGGGCTTCCCGTCGGCCTTGCCATCCGGCTTGGCGTCGCCCTCGGCGCCCGATTCGGCATCCGCCTCGGCGTCGGGCTTCCCGCCGGTCTTGGCGCCCGACTTGCCCTCGGCCTTGGCCGCGGGCTTCCCGGCGTCCTCGGCGCCCGCCTTGGTGTCAGCGTTCCCGTCGGCCTCAGCGCCCGGCTCGGCATCCGCCTCGGCGTCCGCCTTGCCGGTGTTCTCGCCGTCCGGCTTCGCGGCAGGCGTGACGGCTGCCTTGGCCTCGGAACCGGCCGACGGGGCGTCACCCTCGTCGTCCGAACCGGCACCGGACTTGGCGTCGTCCGCGACGTCGGCCTCGGCCGCGGGCTCGGCGGCAGGCTCACCGCCACCCGGCTTCGGCGCCGCCTTGCGCTGCGGCAGGGCGGTGGCCGGTGAGGCGTCGCCCGTGGGCCCGGGGCCCGTGTCGTCGCCGCTCGTATTTGCAACTGCAGACGGATCGGCGGAGCCGCCGTCGCCCGCCACCCACGCCGCGACGGCCGCCCGCAGACGCTCGTCGCCGGCCTCCTCGGGCGCCGCCGCGTCCGGAGCCGAAGACCCCGCGTCCGGAACCTCGCCGGAGGCACCCGCCTCCTGGCCCACGCCGGACGGCGCTCGCGACACCGCGAGACGCGGATCCTCCGGAGCCGGGCCTCCCGACGCCTTGTGCTCTCCCGACCTGTCGGGGGTCCCCGCCACCGATGCCTCCTCGACCGAATGAACCACTCAACCACTTGTCGCCGGACAGACCAGCCCTGTCCGAACCATGTACCAGTGTCCTGTGTGGGGGCTTAACCCACGTGGTAGACGAGAACGACATACCTATAGGTTCCCGCCCAAACCCCCCACGCACTCTCGACAGACAGATGTGAGAGGGGTCACCCTGTCATTCATCCACGCGGGGAGGCATGGATGGGCAGGAGCCGCAGAACACTTCCGGAGGAGCTTCTGCTGCTCGCTCTGGACCCGGCCACGGGTACCACAGCGCAGCCGCAGTCGCTCGACCTAGGTCTGGCCGGAGCACAGCTAGTAGAGCTGGCGCTGGCCGGACGGATAGCCCCAGACGGGGATCGTATCGCCGTGGTGGCACCACGGCCGACCGGAGATCCGACTCTGGACTGCGCGTTGGAGTTGCTGCGAAGGCGTGGCGCTCCCGTACGGGCCGTCCACTGGATAGGCGGGCCGCGTCTCGGCCTGCGACAGACCTACCTCTCGCACCTGGAGCGGTGCGGCATGGTGCATGCCGTGGCCGGCCAGATGTGCGGGGTACTGCCGACGACTCGCTACCAGGCGACGGACACGGCGATCAGCCGGGAGATCAGGGCCCGGCTGGACAGTGCGATCCGCACCGGGGTCCCACCGGACCCACGGACCGCGGCGCTCGCCGCGCTGGCCCATGCGGTCGGTCTCGGCAAGCACCTGTATCCGGGCAACGAGGGCAGGTCCTCGCGCTCCCGGCTGCGGGACCTGATCAGGCACGACCCGATGGGCGGCCTCGTGGCGCACGCCGTGATGGACGTCCAGAACGGTGTGGCGGTACAGCCACGCCGCTCACCGGCCCCCTCGGCGGGCCGGGCCGCACCGGAGCCCGCACGCGGGGTTCCGATGCAGCCACGCCGCGGATCCATGGCTCGCGCCGTGGCCCACTAGGCGAACCGCACCACCCGTAGCACCGCAGCGCCGCACCGTAGTCCCCAAGAACCGGTCCGGGAGCCGCTGTACCGCGCGGGGTGGCGTGCCGGGCGTGAGGACGACGCCCCGGCCCGTCGCCCCGCGCGCTCGCGTTTGTGCTGCACAGGAGGCACGTGCACGCCGCATGTGCGTGCACGTACATCCGCCGTTTCCCAGCGCAGGGCCGCCTCGGGGTGGCAATCTGCTGAGCAGTAGATACGCAACGTATACAGAGCAGAGAATTGCACGTAGCCGGAGGTGCACGTCCGTGGCGTCCAACGTCAATCCCACCGTCAGGCGACGCCGGTTGGGCCAGGAGCTGCGCCGGCTCCGGGAACTCAAGGGCATGACCGCCGAAGAGGTCGCCGAGCGCCTGCTGGTGTCGCAGTCGAAGATCAGCCGCCTGGAGAACGGGCGGCGCAGCATCAGCCAGCGCGACGTACGCGATCTGTGCGGGGTGTACGAGGTCGAGGACCACCGGGTCATCGACTCGCTGATGCAAATGGCCAAGGATTCGCGCCAGCAAGGCTGGTGGCACTCCTTCGGCGACATCCCGTACAGCGTCTACATCGGTCTGGAGACCGACGCGGCGTCGCTGCGCGTGTACGAGTCGCAGTGCATCCCCGGCCTGCTGCAGACGCGCGGCTACGCGGAGGCGCTGATCCAGGGCGCGATGCCCGAGGCCTCGCAGACCGACGTCGAGAAGCGCGTGCAGGTCCGCATCCGCCGCCAGGAGCGGATCGACGACGAGGCCAACTCGCTGCGCCTGTGGGTGGTCCTGGACGAGGCGGCGCTGCGCCGCACCGTCGGCGGCTCCGCGGTGATGCGCGAGCAGTTGGAGCACCTCGCGGAGGTGTCCGGGCTGCCCCATGTCACCGTGCAGGTGCTGCCCTTCGAGATGGGCGCGCACCCGGGGATCACGGGGCAGTACGCGATCCTCGAGTTCCCCGACGCGGCGGACTCCAGCGTCGTGTACATCGAGGGCGTCACCAGCGACCTGTACCTGGAGAAGACGCAGGACGTGCAGAAGTACAGCGTCATGTACGAGCACCTGCGTGCCCAGGCGCTGAACGTGGAACAGTCCCGGCAGTTCATCCTGGAAGCCGCGAAGCGGCACACGCGCTGAGGTCCAACTCGCGTAACGGACCGCCGGGTTCAGGCCTCGGATCCGGGCCCCGCCCGTGGGAAAGCGCCGCACGGTACACCTTTCCCACGGGCCGATGGAAGACCCCCCTGGAATATGCCATCCGGTCGAGTGAATGGCCCCACCGCTGCCCCTGGTCGGCGAGTAGCGTCGATCACGCCAACAACAGACAAGGTGTTGGCGCAAAGCCGCGGCAAGTCCGCGGCCACGCAAGGGACAACTGGCCAGACCGGAGCAGATCATGGCAATCACCAAGGGCGCACAGCCCACCTGGATCAAGTCCTCGTACTCGGCAGGGAACGGCGCGTGCGTGGAGATCAAGTCTCCCGCGGCCCACGCCGTGGACGTACGCGACTCCAAGGACCCGCAGGGCCCGAACCTGGCGTTCGCGCCGGCTTCATGGAGCGCCTTCGTCACGGAGATGAGCCGGGTCGACGTCTGACCCCCAGCACACTCCGTGAGACAACCGAACACGCAAGACAGCTCAAGGCAACACAGCTCCATGCAAGACAGCTCCATGCAACACAGCACCACTGACAGAGCCCTCTCGACTGGTCCGCCGTCCTGGCCGAGGGGGCTCGGCGCTGTCCGGATCAGCGCAGCTGGTCCACGTACTTGTCCGTGCCCGGCACCGTCGGGATGAACGGGGCCATCAGTTCCACCCGGCCGAGGCCCGAGGCCGCCACCGCCTCGCCCAGGCCCGCGAAGTGCTCCTGCCACGCCTCGCGCGGGTCGCACTGCAGGAACCAGAGCAGGGTGAGCCGGGTGTCGACGCCCTCGACCTGCTTCACATACGTCATCCGGTCCCCCGGCAGCGGGGTCGGGCGGAAGACCGTGACCAGCGCGGCGGGCGAGCCCGCGAGCCGCCGCGGCAGATGTTCCTCACGCAGCCAGTTCAGCAACTCGGCGCGCTGCCGCGGCCCTTCGGAGTCGATCACCTCGACGACCAGGCCCTGGTACGGGTGGTCGAGCGCGTGGAAGTCGCGCGGCCCCTCGTCGCCGTCCCGGTACACGGTCGCCTCGTGGTCCTGGAACGACGTGAAGACGTGGGTGCGGTCCTGGTGGACGCGGTCGTCCCGGTTGAGCCGCTTGTTGATGCCGACGGTCCACTTCATGTGGTCGGCGTAGCGGCCCTCGGTGATCCAGTACGTGGAGATGTAGCAGCCCGCGGTGACCGGCTCGGCGACGGCCGACTTCTCGGGGTAGCGCAGGAGCTGGAGGTCGCGGGTGGCGACCCAGCGGCGTCCGGCGTACATCCACGGCATGGCCATGGCACCGGCGTAGTAGTGGTCGTCCTCGTACCAGCGGTTGTACGCGTGCTCATGGCCCGGGTGCGGTTCGACCATGGTGATCAGGGCGTGCCCCGGACGCACCCCGTACGGCCCGACGGCCGCCAGTTCCGCGTACGTCCCGCTGTGCGTGTCCTCGTGTGTTTCCTCGCGTGCTTCCTCCATGCCGCTCACCTTCCGGCCTCCCTCGTGGGCCTTCCATCTCCCGTACGACGCCCATACTCTGACGCCCCGTCAGACAAAGCGCCAGAGCCGGGAGGCGAACCGATGGTGAATGCGGAACTGCTAGTGGGAAAGACCGTGATCGTCTCCGGCGTGGGCGCGGGGCTCGGCCGCCAGGTGGCCGAGGCCGTGCTGCGCGACGGCGGGAACGCGGTGCTCGGGGCGCGCACCGAGGCCCATCTCGCGGCCTGCGCGAAGGAGTTGGACCCGGAGGGCACCCGGACCGCGTTCCGCTCCACCGACATCGGCGACGAGGCGCAGTGCGAGGCGCTCGCGGACCTCGCGCGCGAGCGGTTCGGGGCCGTGGACGCGGTCGTCCATGTCGCGGCCTGGGACAGCTACTTCGGGGGTCTGGAGGACGCCGACTTCGAGACCTGGAGCAAGGTCGTCGACGTGAATCTGCTCGGCACACTGCGGATGACCCGGGCCTGCCTGCCCGCCCTCAAGGAGCGCGGCGGCTCCGTCGTCTTCATCGGGACGCAGTCGGCGATCGCGGCGCCCTCGCAGGTCCGGCAGGCGGCGTACGCGGCGTCGAAGGGCGCCCTGACGAGCGCGATGTACTCGCTGGCGCGGGAGGTCGGCCCGCACCGGGTCCGGGTGAACACCGTGCTGCCCGGCTGGATGTGGGGCCCGCCCGTGCAGGCCTACGTCCAGATCACGGCGCAGACCGAGGGCGTGCCCGAGGACGAGGTGCTCGGGCGGCTCACCGAGCGGATGGCGCTGCCGGACCTCGCGACGGACGGGGACGTGGCGGACGCGGCGGTGTTCCTCGCGTCCGACCGGGCGCGCGCGATCACCGGCCAGCAGCTCCTGGTGAACGCGGGAGAACTCATGCGGTAGCCGCCCCACTCGGCGAAACCAGCGACATCGCAGGTCAACTGTGGTGCGCCCGCTCCTCCCCGAGTTTCGCGACGTTCTGAATTCTGTCCGGGGTTCATATCCATGACTGTAGAACCCTTGACCGGCACTTGGCGCGGAGGTTCAATCCCCCACGTCCCCAACACCCTTGCCGGGGGCAACCGTTGTGCAGCGGAACCCCTGGAGGGGGCACATGAACAGTCTCGACTGGGTCGTGCTCATCGCCTACTTCGGCGTGATGGTCGCGATCGGTGTCTGGTCCCACAAGCGCGTCGACAACGTTTCCGACTTCTTCACCGCGGGCGGCAAGATGCCGTGGTGGCTGTCCGGCATCTCGCACCACATGTCGGGCTACAGCGCGGTGATGTTCACCGGGTACGCCGGCATCGCGTACACGTACGGCGTGACGTCCTTCGTCACCTGGTCCTTCCCGATCGCGCTCGGCATCGCCATCGGCGCCCGGCTCTTCGCGCCGCGCATCAACCGGCTGCGCTCGCGGCTGCACGTGGCCTCGCCGCTCGAATACCTCAAGAACCGCTACAACCTGGGCACCCAGCAGGCGCTCGCCTGGTCCGGGATGCTGCTGAAGATCGTCGACGTGGGCGCGAAGTGGGCGGCCATCGCCACCCTGCTGTCCGTGTTCACGGGTGTGTCCCTGAACCAGGGCATCCTGATCACCGGCGCGATCACGGCCGTCTACTGCACCATCGGCGGCCTGTGGGCGGACGCGCTCACCGAACTCGGCCAGTTCGTCATCCAGTTGCTGGCCGGTGTCGCGATGTTCGTCGCGGTCCTGATGGAGCTGGCGAACAAGAACATCGGCTTCCTGGAGGCATGGAGCAGGCCCGAGCTGGAGGGGCACGGGAAGCCGCTGGTCGGACCGTACGGCACGGTGTTCCTGCTCGCGTTCCTCTTCATCAAGCTCTTCGAGTACAACGGCGGCATGCTCAACCAGGCCCAGCGCTACATGGCGACGAGCAGCGGCCACGAGGCCAAGCGCTCCGCGTACCTGTCGGCGGCGCTGTGGCTGATCTGGCCGGTCGTTCTCTTCTTCCCGATGTGGATGTCGCCGCTCCTGGTGGACGCGCAGAAGCCGGACGGCTCCGACAGCTACGGCCTGATGACCGAACAGCTGCTGCCGCACGGGCTGTTGGGCCTGGTCATCGTCGGCTTCTTCTCGCACACGATGGCCATGTGCTCCTCCGACGCCAACGCCATCGCGGCCGTCTTCACGCGGGACGTGGCGCCCGCGCTCTCCTCGAAGGCGCGTCAGTGGGGTCCGCGCGCGGGCCTGGTCGCGGCCCGCCTCACGACGGTGATCTTCCTGGCGCTGTCCATGGCGGTCGCCACTCAGGTCAACTCGCCCACGTTCAAGGACATCATCACGGTCGTCATCAAGTGGGTGGCCGGGCTGATGGGCCCGATCGCGATCCCGATGATGCTGGGCCTGCTGCGGCAGTTCCGCAGGTCGGGGCCGACGGCCGCGCTCACCAGCTGGGGCATGGGCCTGCTCGCGTTCTGGCTGGTGAACTACCCGATCAGCTGGAGCATCGAGGGCGGCGTGCCGCTCCAGTACCAGGTGTCGATCCCGCTCGCCGTCTCGCTCGTGCTCTACATCCTCATCGGCTTCATCAAGCCGGAGGACACCCCGGAGCGGGACGCGATCATCGCCCGCATCAACTCCGACGACGACGGAGCGGCGGCGGCGGTTCCGGCACCGGCATCGGCACCGGCGGGCCAGTCGAGCGCCACAGGCAATTGAGCGTCTCAAGCCCTCGGCGGCGGGTGAGCAATTCAAGCCCCTGCGGCGATTGAGGCGCGGGGTCCGGGGCAGAGCCCCGGGGTGTGGCCTAGGCCCGCGGATAGCGGGCCAACCACCCCGGGGAAGCGGCCGCAGGCCCATGCAGTGCGGCGCCCTGCGTCATCTCCATCGCGAAGTCGTCCGCGAGCTCCAGGATCGTGGGGCGTCCCTCCAGCTCCGCGACCCACGCGGGCGGCAGCGCCGTCTCCCCGTGCAGCGCCCCGAGCAGGCCCCCGCACAACGCGCCGACCTGTGCGGACGGCCCGTCGTGGTGCACGGCGAGGCCGAGGCCGTGCCGGATGTCGTCGCTGACGAGCGCGCAGTACACGGCGGCGGCGAGCACACCGGGCGCGTCGCCCTCCCCGACCAGCTCGCCGACCCGCGCGGCGGTCGGCATGCCCTGGCGTACGGCGCCGAGCGCGTGCTTGAGCGCGTCCGCGACGGGCGGGTGCCCGGGGCGCGCGGCGAGCAGGGCGAGCGCCCGCTGCACGGCGGTGTCGAGGGAGTCGCCGCGGGCGAGCGCGTGCACGAGGACCGCGTACGCGCCGGCCGCCAGGTAGGCCTCCGCCGCGCCGTGCGTGTGCACGGCGCACTCGACGGAGAGCTGGAGGACGAGCTGCGGCTCCCAGCCCACGAGGAGCCCGAACGGCGCGGAGCGGGTCGCCGCCTCGGCGCCGTTCGCGTCCAGGTTCTTGGGCCGGTCGAGGGTGCCCATGACGTCGTTGCCGAGCCCCAGCAGGCAGGCCTGCGCGGCGCCCCGCCGGGAGTACAGCCACTCCTCGCGGGCCAGCCAGCCGTCCTCCTTGCGGCGCAGGTCGGGACCCCAGTCCCGCTGCGTCGCCACCCACCGCAGGTAGGCGCGGTGCACATCGGTCGGCGGGTGCCAGGCGCCGGTGTCCCGGCGCACCTGGGCACGGATCAGCCCGTCCACGGTGAAAAGGGTCAGCTGGGTCGCGGCGGTGATGGCGCCGGTCCGCCCGTACACGGGCACGAGCTGCTTGAGCCCCTCGTCCCCGTGCTCGGCGTGGATCCCGTCGAGGGTGAGGCCGTCGAGCGGGGCGCCGAGGGTGTCACCGAGTGCGCCGCCGAGCAGGGTCCCGCGCACCCTGCTGCGGAAGTCCTGCTGTTCGGCGCGGCCCCAGACCGCCGCCGCATTGGGCGCTGCGCCCATGGGGCACTCCTCCTGTCACGACCCTCGACCCTTCGGCTTGGAGCACTGTAATCGACCGGCGTCGACCAGGAATGTTCACGAAGTGATGGGACTGTGGACGAGCGTGCGCACCTCGCTCGCACGCCTAGAGGTCGTCGGGCAGGATCCGGAAGCAGCCCGCGCTGCGGCCCAGCGGTCGCACCGTTCGGAAGTCGCGGAGATCCCGCGTGAGCACCGCGTCGGTGTCGTACTCCGCCGCGAGGGCGACGCTCATGGCGTCCACGAGATCGAGGTCGAGGGAGTCGTAGCGGGCCCGCACGGTCAGGGCCATGTCGAGCAGCGCCGGAGTCACCTCGGCCAGAGCCAGCCGCGTCTCCGCCAGGCGCCCCATCAGCACACGCATGACGCCGTCGGCGGCCCGCCTGCCCGCCCTGATGGTGGCCACCTGATGAACCTCGGTGAGCGCCATCGGGCTCGCGACCAGCAGTCCGCACTGGTCGACCGCTTTCCGTGCGGCCAGGTGATCGGGGTCCGACCTGTTGCAGAGCGTGAGGAGCCCCGAAGTGTCGGCGATCACGATCACGCCGCGCGACCCCTGTGCCGCCGCGAGCCCGCACCCGACCCGCCACCGGACCTCGCCTCGCGCACATCGTCGTGCGTCACGGGTCCGCCCAGGTCGACGGTCTCCTCGTCGGCGATGAAGGGCTCGTCCCAGACCCTGCGGGCCATCGCGATGCGATGGATGCCCTCCCGGATCATCTCGGCCTCGGACACTCCGAGGCGCGCGGCGGCCTCTTTGATCAGCGCCAGATCCGCGTCGTCCGCGTAGACGTTCGTACGCTTCAGTGCCATGACATCGATGGTACACAACCTGTACCACGAGGCCGAGGGCCTCATCCGGTTCACGCGGCGCACGCTGTCGCCGCACACGCCCGGCACGCCCCCGGCCCCGCCGCCCGGAACGCCCGGTCGCAGCCGTCGCAGTTCTGGAGTGGCAGGCGACGGGGGGCGGGTGGTCCCGGCAGGGGCTCGGGCTTCGGTGGGAGTTCGGGTGGGAGGAACGCGGTCAGGCGGTGGGCCATGAGGGCCGCGGGGTAGCGGATGGGATCCGTCGGCAGGCCTGCCGTCAGGGCCCGTTTCACGTCGCCCGGGGTCATGCCCCGCGCCAGCCACACCGCCGCGGCGGGCGCGAGGCGGCGCACGTCTCGTTCGCTGAGCAGCAGGCGGGGGTCGTACGTACGCAGACCGATGAGGAGGTCGACGGCCGGGGTGCGGGTGGCCGGGCCTGGTTCAGGGTCCTGGGGGTCGGGCTGCGGCGCCCGGAGGGGTCGGCGCTGCGGGCGCGGGGTGCGGGGCTTCGGCTCGGTGCGGGGCGCCTCCGGCGGAACGGCGACCTCTGGAGGCTCCGGCGGCGGCGCCTGGCCGCGCAGGTGCGGTGGCTTGTCGTACGAGATCGTGCGCGTGACGATCCGCCCGGACGGGAGCCGTTCCTTGATCCGCTCCAGGTAGCCGTGCGCCTCCAGCTCCCGCAGCGCGGCGGCGATCCTGACCTCACCCTCGGGGAACTTCGCGGCCAGGCTCTTGATGCCGACCTTCGAGCCTTCCGGCAGCGACTGGATGTGCGTGGCCAGGCCGATCGCGGTGAGGGAGAGATCGGCGTGCTGGGCCAGGTGATGCCCGACCACGGTGAACTCGGACATGTGGCGCTCCCGGGAGCGGTGAAGACCGCGTGATGGAGTGGCCGAACGGCCGGAAAGGGCGCGCGACGGCGCGCTAATCTGTTGCCCAGACATCGGGAAGGTCTCGCTTCCTTGGTGGTCAGGCCCTCGTCCGGGATGCCAGTCCCGGCGGGGGCCGCTTTGCATATGCGGCAGAGAGTGCACCACGAACTCGCTTGTTCGCCAGTCGAGTTGGCGATCGTCACTCTCGCGGGTGACGCCCCTCCGGCGGCTTACGTCCGGAGGTGAGGTGGGGGGGTTGGTTTTCCCAACCCTTCTTTTACGGGGTGGTGTACCGGATCGCCGGGTCACGCCAACTCGCGTCCTGGTACGTCGAGTTCGGCAGGTCATCCGCGAAACCCACCCCGCCGCCCCGCCCGACGGAGGACCATGAAGGCACACGTCTTCTGGTGCTGAGGGGCGCCGGGAAGGGCGGGACGTCATGGACGCGGGCAAGGGACAGGGCCTTGCGGGCGCGGCCAGCCGCTTCACCACGCGGTCCGTGGACGAGGCGCGCGCCGTGCTGTCGCAGCAGTTCTACGACATGAAACTGGACACCCCCACGGCGGACGACTTCGAGCTCGAAGCCGATGTCGTGGTGCTGGGAGGCGTGACGATCGGGCGCATGTCGTTCGGCGCCTCCATCCGGGCCTACATCCCTGACCTGGACTGCTACCACGTCGTGGCGCCGTCGACGGGCTCCTTCAGCATCGGTCAGGGCCGGGAGCCCGACACCCCCGTGTCGGACCGCACGGGCGGCATGCTGAACCCCACGAAGAGTTTCCGGGTCGGCGACTTCTCGCCCGACTGCGACACCCTCACCATCAAGGTCGAGAAGCTGGCGGTGCACCGGCAGCTGGAGGTCATGCTCGGCGGGCCCGTGCACCGCAATGCCGACTTCAGGCCGGCGTTCGACATCTGCCGGGGCGCGGGGCGCAGTTGGGCCGGGCTCGCCCGCTGGATCGCGCTGGACGCGAACAATCCAGGCGGGCTGCTACAGAGCCCCATGATCTGCGGGCGACTCGAACAGACCTTGCTGGAAGGCCTGTTGCTCGCCACCGATCACCGCTACCGCGACGCCCTCGACGCTCCCCCGCCCGCGATGCCGGCCACCGCCGTCAAGCGCGTCATGGACGCCGTCCGCGACAACCCGGCCGAGCCCTGGGACGCGAACCGGCTGGCCGCGGTCGCCAACGTCAGCCTGCGCACACTCCAGGAGGCGTTCCGGTCGCAGGTGCGTATGACGCCCATGGGGTACGTGCACGAGGTGCGACTGCAACACGTGCGGATGGCGCTGCGCCTCGCCGCGCCCGGCGGGACCACCGTCACCGAGGTCGCCTACCGCTGGGGCTTCGCCCACCTGGGCCGGTTCGCCCGGCGCTATCGGGCCCGGTTCGGCGAGCCGCCCTCCCGTACGCTCGGCGGCGCGCGAACCGGATAGCGGCCGCGCGCGAACCGGCGAGCCGCGACCCCCGCGCGGGCCGTACGGTCCTCGTACCGCCCCGCGCACGGGATGACGCGGACGATGGACGGCGTCGGCGCCGCCCACCCGCCGCTCCCCTCGGTCCCGCGCCCGGCAGCGGACCTGGCGCAGGCAACGCGGGAGCGCCTGCACGCCCTCGGGCCCGGCCGCCCACCCTGTCAGCGGCGCCGGGCCCGGGACCTCCAGGACGCCCCTACGGCTCCAGCACCGGCAGCAGCTCCGGCAGGTGGCCGTCGGACGCCTGCGCCGCGTGGACGCGCTCCTCCGGGACGGACCCGTACAGCGTGGTGCGCGGCTTGGACGGGCGGCCCGCCGCGTCCGCGACGGCGATCAGGTCCTTGACCGACTTGTACGAGCCGTAGGAGGAGCCCGCCATGCGGGAGATGGTCTCCTCCATGAGTGTGCCGCCCAGGTCGTTCGCGCCCGAGCGCAGCATCTCGGCCGCGCCCTCCGTGCCGAGCTTCACCCAGCTCGTCTGGATGTTGGGGATGTGCGGGTGGAGGAGGACGCGTGCCATGGCCGTGACCGCGCGGTTGTCGCGGGTCGTCGGGCCGGGGCGGGCGATGCCCGCGAGGTAGACCGGCGCGTTGGTGTGGATGAACGGGAGCGTCACGAACTCCGTGAAACCGCCCGTCTCCTGCTGGATCGAGGCCAGGGTGCGCAGGTGGCCGAGCCAGTGGCGGGGCTGGTCCACATGCCCGTACATCATCGTCGAGGACGAGCGGATGCCCAGCTCGTGGGCGGTCTTGATGACCTCGATCCAGTCGGCCGCCGGCAGCTTGCCCTTCGTGAGGATCCAGCGGACCTCGTCGTCGAGGATCTCGGCCGCCGTGCCGGGGATGGAGTCGAGGCCCGCCTCCTTCGCGGCCGTGAGCCACTCGCGGATGGACATGCCGGTGCGGGTCGCGCCGTTCACGACCTCCATCGGCGAGAAGGCGTGCACATGCATGCCGGGCACCCGCTCCTTGACCGCCTTCGCGATGTCGAAGTAGGCCGTGCCGGGCAGGTCCGGGTGGATGCCGCCCTGCATGCAGACCTCGACCGCGCCGACGTCCCAGGCCTGCTGCGCCCGGTCGGCGACCTGGTCGAGCGAGAGCGTGTACGCGTCGGCGTCCGTGCGGCGCTGGGCGAACGCACAGAAGCGGCAGCCGGTGTAGCAGACGTTCGTGAAGTTGATGTTCCGCGTGACGATGTACGTGACGTCGTCACCGACCACCGACTTGCGGATGTCGTCGGCGATGCCGCACAGGGCGTCGAGGGCAGGGCCTTCGGCGTGCAGGAGGGCGAGGGCCTCGTCGTCGGTGAGCTTCGTCGGGTCGTCGGCCGCCTGCTTCAGAGCCGCGCGCACGTCGCCGTCGATGCGGGACGGCTCCATGCCGGGGGCCGCCTGCTCGCGCAGCGCCTCCCAGTCGCCGTAGACCACGTCGAAGTCGTCGCGGCGGTCGCTGGTGCGGCCCTCGGTGTCGATGGTGCGGTGCAGGTCGGTGCGGCCGGACGCCGCCACGTATCCCTCGTCCGGCTCCTGCCAGGGGCGGCCGACGACGGGCGCGTCGGGGACCGCGAGACCGTCCGCGTCGGACAGCGCCTGCACGTGCGGGAGGAGGCGCGGGTCCAGCCACGGCTCGCCGCGCGTGACGAACTCCGGGTAGACGCAGAGACGTTCCCGCAGCTCGAAGCCGACCTCCGCGGACTGGCGGGCCAACTCCTCCAGCTTCGGCCACGGCTTCTCGGGGTTCACATGGTCGATGGTCACCGGGGAGACGCCGCCCCAGTCGTCGATCCCGGCGTCGATGAGGCGGGCGTACTCGCCGTCGACGAGGTTCGGCGGGGCCTGGATGTTCCCCGCCGGGCCCATGATGTGCCGGGCGACCGCCACGGTGGCGACCAGGTCGTCGAGTTCGGCGTCCGGCATGCCGCGCATCGCCGTGTCCGGCTTGGCGCGGAAGTTCTGGATGATCAGTTCCTGGATGGCGTGGTACGAGCGGGCGGTGCGGCGCAGCGCGAAGAGGGATTCCGCGCGCTCCTCGTAGGTCTCGCCGATCCCGATGAGCAGCCCGCTGGTGAACGGGACGGACGAGCGGCCCGCGTCCTCCAACACCCGCAGCCGCACGGCCGGTTCCTTGTCGGGCGAGCCGTAGTGCGGCATCCCCGGCTCGGACCACAGCCGCTCGGCGGTCGTCTCCAGCATCATGCCCATGGAGGGCGCGACGGGCTTCAGCCGCTGGAAGTCCGTCCAGGACAGGACGCCCGGGTTGAGGTGCGGCAGCAGCCCCGTCTCCTCCAGGATCCGGATCGAGATGGCCCGCACGTACGCGATGGTGTCGTCGTAGCCGTGCGCGTCCAGCCACTCGCGGGCCTCGGGCCAGCGGTCCTCCGGCTTGTCGCCGAGGGTGATCAGGGCTTCCTTGCAGCCCAGTTCGGCGCCCTTGCGCGCGATGTCGAGAACCTCGTCGGGCGACATGAACATTCCGTGACCCTCGCGGCGCAGTTTGCCGGGGACCGTCACGAACGTGCAGTAGTGGCACTTGTCACGGCACAGCCTGGTGAGCGGGATGAACACGCTCTTGCTGTACGTGATGACACCCGGCCGGCCGGCCGCCTCCAGGCCCGCGTCGCGCACGCGGGCGGCGGACGTGGTGAGGTCGGTCAGGTCGTCGCCGCGCGCCTGGAGGAGGACCGCGGCCTCGGTGACGTCGAGAGCGACACCGTCCCTGGCCCGTTTGAGCGCGCGGCGCATCGAGTTGGCAGTGGGCTGGCTCTGCTGTACGGCGTCCTGATCACTCATGAACCGAGCATACGAGCGCCATCCGGACACTTCGAGGGCGCCTGTCGGAGCCCTTCCCTTGCGCCGTGGTTCACGGCTCAATACGAGGGTTGCACGCGTCACGCCAGCCACCCTTGGGAGCCGCCACATGTGCACTGACGCCGAACACGGAATCGGCAGACGAGCCTTGCTCGTGACCGGCGCCGCAGGCGCGCTTACGCTCACCACCATGAGCTTCGCCAGCGCCGCCGACGGCTCGACCTCCACGAAGACGCTCAAGGGCACCCTGCCGCCCGGCTCCCCCGACTACGTCTACCTCCCGGTCGACGTCCCTGCGGGGGTGCGCGAGATCAAGGTGTCCTACACGTACGAGAAGGCCACGGGCCTCCCCGCCGGACCCCAGAACAACGCCCTGGACATCGGCCTGTTCGACGAGCGCGGCACCGAGCTCGGCGGCGCGGGCTTCCGCGGCTGGTCGGGCGGCGCCCGCACCGAGTTCTTCGTCCGCGCCGACGACGCGACGCCCGGCTACCTCCCGGGCCCGGTCCGCCCCGGCCGGTGGAACGTCGTGCTCGGCCCGTACACGGTGGCGCCGGAGGGCCTCCCGTACGAGGTGACGGTGACGCTCACGCACGGGAAGCCGGACCCGGCGCCCCGCCCGGCGTACCCGCCGCAGCGGGCCCGCGGCCGGGGCCGCGCCTGGTACCGGGGCGACTGCCACCTGCACTCCTGGTACTCGGACGGCCGCCGCACCCCCGCCGAGATCGGCGCGCTCGCCCGCGCCGCCGGACTCGACTTCATCAACACCTCCGACCACAACACGCACGCCGCGCACGCCCACTGGTCGGACGTGGCGGGCGACGACCTGCTGGTGATGCTCGGCGAGGAGGTCACCACCCGCAACGGCCACGTGCTCGCCCTCGGCACCGAGCCCGGCACGTTCGTCGACTGGCGCTACCGGGCCCGCGACAACCGCTGGGCGAAGTACGCGCAGCAGATCCGCCGCGCGGGCGGCCTGGTCGTCCCGGCGCACCCGCACGCGACGTGCATCGGCTGCGGCTGGAAGTTCGGCTTCGGCGAGGCGGACGCGGTCGAGGTGTGGAACGGCCCGTACACGCCGGACGACGAGGTGTCCCTGTCGGACTGGAACAACACCCTGGTCGCGCACGCCCGTTCCAAGGGCCGCACGGGCTGGCTCCCCGCGATGGGCAACAGCGACGCGCACCGCGACCCGGACCGCGTCGGCGGCCCGCAGACCGTGGTCCTCGCGGACGACCTGAGCCGCGAGGCCGTCCAGGCGGGCATCAAGGCGGGCCGCTCGTACGTCGCGGAGTCCAAGGACGTCGAGCTCACCTTCACGGCGACCGGCGGCAAGGGCGGGACGGCGGGCATCGGCGAACGCCTCACGGTGGACCTCGACGCGCCGGTCACGGTGACCCTGAAGGCGAAGGCGCCCGCCGACTGCACGCTGCACATCGTCACCGACCAGGGCACCCTCTTCACGTCGGCGGCGGGCGCGGCCTCGGCGACCTGGCGGACGACGGCGGCCTACGCGGCGTACGTACGGGCGGAGGTCAGGCACGCTCCGACGGTGACCGGTTTCCCCGGGGCCCTGGCCGCGTTCACGAACCCGATCTTCCTGGGCCCGTAAGGCCCGGAGGCATGGGCTAGTCCTCGACGACCAGCACCGGCGTCCGCCGGTTCAGCACCTCGCCGCGGAAGAACGCCGGGCTGCGGCGTCCCATCACCAGCATGATGACCACGCCGACGAGCAGCAGGCCGACACCGATCACGAAGACCGAGCCGACCCCGAACACCGAGGAACCGCTGCCGTACGCCGGGTTCCACATGTCCACGAGGGTCTTGACGAAGACGGCGGACAGCAGGACGCCGCCGAGCAGCGGGAAGAGGCCCTTGAAGGTGAAGTCGCGCACGGAGGAGCGCAGTTCCGCCTTGAAGTACCAGGCGCAGGCGAAGGCCGTCAGCGCGTAGTAGAAGCAGATCATGAGGCCGAGCGCGTAGATCGTGTCGACGAGGACGTGCTCGGAGACCAGCGTCATGACCGTGTAGAAGACGGCCGTCGCGACACCCGCCGTGACGGTCGCGCGGCCCGGCGTGCGGAACTTCGGGTGCACGCGCGCGTACGAGGCCGGCAGCGCCTCGTACGCCGACATGGCGAGGACCGTGCGGGCGACCGGGATGAAGGTCGTCTGGAGGCTCGCGGCAGCGGAGGCGAGGACGGCGACGAACAGGAGGATGCCGAGGGTGGGGCCCATCACCGGGCCCGCGAGCGCCGCGAAGACGTTGTCGGAGGTCTCCGGGTTGGCGAGGCCGAGGCCCTTGTCGCCGGAGCCGACGATCATCTGTGCGGCGATGCCCGTCGCCAGGTAGGAGCCGACGAGGACGACCATCGCGATGAGCGCGGCGCGGCCCGGCGTCTTCTCGCTGCCGACGGTCTCCTCGTTGGCGGTCAGGCAGGCGTCCCAGCCCCAGTACATGAAGATCGACAGGGACAGACCGGCCGTGAACGCGCCGAAGGACTGCACCGAGAACGGGTTCAGCCACGACCAGGAGAAGTCCACCGAGGTCCCGGCGAAGTCCGCGGAGCCGGCCTTGGAGACGGCCATCACGACGAAGACGGCGAGCACCACGAGCTGGAGTCCGACCAGCGCGTACTGCACGCCCTTCGTCGCGGTCATGCCCCGGTAGCTGATCGCCGTGGCGGCCGCGATGAGGACGAGGCACGTGACGATGTGGACGGCCTTGTTGTCGTCGAGCGCCGCCACCGACGTGCTGTTGGTGATCTCGCCCGCGAGCAGCCAGAAGTACGAGGTCGCGACCCCGGCGAGGTTCGAGAGCACGATGATCGTCGCGATCACCAGGCCCCAGCCGCACATCCACCCGACGCGCGGCCCGAACGCCTTCACGGTCCAGGTGAAGGACGTGCCGCAGTCCGGCATGACCTTGTTGAGCTCCCGGTACGCGAAGGCCACGAGCAGCATCGGCAGGAAGCCCGCGAGGAACACCGCGGGCATCTGGAGGCCGACCTCGCCGGCCGTGGAGCCGAGCGTGGAGGTCAGGCAGTAGACGGGGGCGACGGTGGAGACGCCGATGACGGCGCTGCCGAGCAGCCCGACGGAGTTCCCGCCGAGGCCCTTGCCGCCGCCGCCCGCGGTGCTGTCTGCGGCCCGCCCCGTCGAGGGCCCTGCGTCCAACTGAGTCATGAACAGGACGTTAAATCCTGCGGTTTCCACATCTGGCGGGTTTTATCGCGACCCTGGCGGCTGTCAATCCATGGGGAATCCGGGTGGATGCCCGGTGCATCCCAGGGAGACGAGTCGAGTCTACCGGCAGATCGCAGGCCAATGGCCCGACGTTCGATATTCGGTAATCGAAGCCGGGTCCGTTTTCGCCCGTTTCAAAATTTTCCCGTGCCTACTGCGTCACGTGCGTCCCGCCGGGCGGCGCGCGCCACGGAAACGGCCGACGGCGGTGGGCACCGCGTAGATCAGGGCGAGCGTCAGGAGCGCGAGGATCGCCATCAGCGCGGGCGTCCCGGTCGAGATGCAGAGGGCGAGCACGACCGCGGCCGCGAGACCGATCCAGAACAGCAGGTACTCGCGGTCGCCGCCGCCCTGCCGGGACAGCTTCGCCGCCGTGTAGATCAGCACGACGACGGCGGCGCCGACGATCAGCGCCGACACGTTGGGGAACTTCACCAGCGCGGCGAGCCCCGCGGGCACCAGCCACAGCAGGCCCAGCAGGGGACGCCCCGGCAGCCCGGGACCCCCGTCGTGCCGGGCGGCGGTCCCGCGCGGCGCGGGCCCCGACGAGGGTCGCGGAGTCCCGGCCGGGTGCGGCTGCTGCCCGTACGCGGGCCAGGCCGGGGCCGTCGGCTGCTGGGCGAAGTGCGCGCCACCGGGCGGCGTCGAGGACGGGGTGGAGGGCGGGGTGGAGTACGGCGCCGGGGGCGGCGTCGAAGGCGGCGGCGGGGACGCGGGGCCGGCTCCCGGCCCCCTCGTGACCGCGTCGTGGAAGTCTCCGCCGCTCGGCCCGAACACGCCGCCCGCGTCCGGCTGCGTGGCTCCGGGACCGGCCTCGGCCCCGTGCATCACCGTGTCGGCATGCGCCTCCAGGTTGAGCAGCTGCCCGGACTTGCGGGCGATCAGCGAGATGACCTGTCCGGGCAGCCACGCGTCACCCGTCGCGTCGTGCGTGCGCGCCCGGGCCACGAGCTGCCCCACGTCGGGCCGCCGCTCCGGCTCCGGGTCGAGGCACTGCCGGATGAGGTCCCGCAGCTCGTCCCCCACGCCCGGGAGCTGCGCGTCGAGGCTGCCCCGGTGCGGCTGGACGCCGGTGGCGGCGAAGGCGAGGGTGAGCCCGTAGCTGTAGACGTCGGTCGCGGCGGTGACCTTCTCGCCGTACGCCTGCTCGGGGGACATGTAGGCCGGGGTGCCGATCCGGGCCCCGGTCGAGGTCAGTCCCGCCGAGGAGAGCCCGGCGTCGAGCGCGGCGTGCACGATCCCGAAGTCGATGAGGCGCGGCCCGTCGGCGGACAGCAGCACGTTGGACGGCTTGAGGTCGCGGTGCACGAGTTTCGCGCGGTGCACGTGCTCCAGGGTCTGCGCGAGATCGGCCGCGAGCCGCCACAGCGATTCGGCGGGCAGCGGCCCGAACCGGTCGACCGAGTCCTGGAGGGAGGGCCCCGACACGTACTCCGACGCGTACCAGGGGTGCCGCTCGTCGAGGCCCGTGTCGACGACCGGCACCGTGCCCGGCGCGCCGACCCTGCGGACGACGTCCGCCTCGCGCCGGAAGCGTTCACGGAAGCCGGGCTGCGCCGCCATGTCGGAGTGGATGAACTTCAGCGCGACGTTCCGGCCGCCCGTGTTGCGGGCCAGGTAGACCCGCCCCATGCCGCCTTCACCGATCCGCCCGAGCACCCGGTACGTGCCGACCGTGCGCGGATCCCGCGCCTCCAGCGCCTCCATGGAACCCCCGGTTCCGACGTAGTGGTCATCTACAACTGCGCATTTTCACATGTCCAGTTGTAGACACGCAGAAAGGAGGTGCGTGGGTTCCGTGGGGCTGATGATGCAGTCGAGACCGTCCGCCCGTATCTGGCGCGGCCTATCCCGGGCCTATCCCGGCCAGACGATCGACTGCCACTCGCTGTACGCGTGCAGAGCGTACGAACCGACGTCCCTGCCGACGCCGCTCTTCTTGAAGCCGCCGAACGGCGCCTCCATGTTCCGCCCGATGGTGTTCACGCCGACCCCGCCGGCCCGCAGCCGCCGCGCGACCCGGAAGGCCCGCGCGACATCGCCCGACCACACATAGTCGATGAGGCCGTAGTCGGAGTCGTTGGCGAGGGCGACCGCCTCGTCCTCGTCGCCGTCGAAGGGCACCACGGCGACGACGGGCCCGAAGATCTCCTCCCGCACCACCCGCATGTCGTTGGTGCAGTCGGCGAGCAGCGTGGGCGCGACGTAGAAGCCGTTCTCAAAAGCGGGTCGCTCGCCACCGGCGACGACCGTCGCCCCCTCCTTGCGCCCCAGCTCGACGTACGACTCGACCCGCTCGCGGTGGGCCGCCGAGATGACGGGCCCGACGACGGTGCCCTTCGCGCGCGGGTCGCCGACCTTCATGTAGCCGATGTACGCGGTCAGCTTGGCCACGAACTCGTCGTACACGGACCGGTGCACGATCGCCCGCGTGGGAGCCGTGCAGATCTGCCCGCTGTAGAAGGCGTACGTCGTCCCGATCCCGGCGACGGCCGAGTCCAGGTCGGCGTCGTCGAGGACGACCGCGGCGCCCTTGCCGCCCAGCTCCATCAGCTGCCGCTTCATGGACCGGCCGCACACCTCGCCGATGCGCTGCCCGACGGCGGTGGAGCCGGTGAAGGACACCATGTCGACGTCCGGCGAATCGACGGCGGCCTCGCCGACACCGACCCCGGTCCCGCTGACGACGTTCACGACACCGGCCGGGACTCCCGCCTCCTCCAAGGCCGCCGCCATCCGGAACACGGACAGCGGGTCCTGCGGCGCGGGCTTCACGACGACGGTGTTGCCCATCGCGAGCGCCGGGGCGACCTTGCCGGCCGGGTTGGCCCACGGGTTGTTGTACGAGGTGATGCAGGTGACGACGCCGACCGGCTGCCGCACGGCGAGCGCGCCCGTGACACCCGCCTTGCCCATCGGACCGGCCTCGTTGATCTGCGGCGTCATCGCCTCCTCGACCGGTTCCAGGGCCCCCTTCGCGTACCGCCGGAACCGCGCGACGCCGACACCGACCTGCATGCCGCGCGCGGTCCCGGTCGTCGCCCCGCTCTCGGCCTGCGCCAGCTCGGCGTTGGCGGCGAAGTCCCGCTGGATGAGGTCGGCGGCCCGGTCGAGGATCGCGGCCCGCTCCTCCGGCTTCGTGCGCGACCAGGACCCGAAGGCGTCGCGGGCCGCGCGCGCGGCGTCGTGCACCTGCTGCCGCGAGGCCTCGGGGGCGTGCCCGACGACGGTCCCGCTCGCCGGGTCGACGACGTCGTAGTGCCCGCCATCGGGCTCGACCCACTCGCCCCCGACGAACAGCCGCTGGGATTCGGTCACTTGGTGCTCACCGTCCGCGTGTCGGCGCCCGAGCGCAGCACCTTGCCCGGCACGGCGCCGCTCACGACGTCGCCGCGCATGGCCTCAACACCATTGACCCACACGGCGTTTATGCCGATGGCCTTCGAGTCGAGCCGCGGGCTGTCGCCGGGCAGGTCGTGCACGAGGGTCGCCTTGCCCGCGTCGATGGTCTCGGGGTCGAACAGCACCAGGTCGGCGTGCCACCCCTCCTGGATCCGCCCGCGCTCGCGCAGCCCGAACAGCTGGGCCGGGTCGTCGGTGAGCATCTTCACGGCCTGCTCGAGCCCCATCAGCTTCCGCCCGCGCAGACAGTCCCCGATGAACCGGGTCGTGTACGGCGCCCCGCACATCCGGTCCAGGTGCGCGCCCGCGTCGGACCCGCCGAGCATGACGTCCTCGTGGTTCCAGGTCTCGGCCCGCAGCGCCCAGGAGTCGGGGTCGTTGTCGGTCGGCATCGGCCACAGCACGGTCCGCAGCCCGTCGTTGGCGCAGATCTCGACGAGGCACTCGAAGGGCTCCTGCCCCCGCTCGGCGGCGATGTCCCGCACCACGCGCCCGCTCAGGCCCTCGTTGGCCTCGGAGTACGTGTCCCCGATGACGTAGCGCCCAAAGTTCGCGAGCCGCCTGAAGACGCCGGCCTCCTTGCTGTCGGCGCGCCGCAGCATCTCGCCGCGCACCTCGGGGTCCCGCAGCTTGGCGATCCGTTCGTCGACGGGCAGCCCGAGGATATCGCCCCAGCCGGGTATCAGATTGAGCGCGCAGAACGTCCCGAGGCTCATGTTCATCGGCGTCAGGATCGGCATCGTCAGGGCGACGATCCGGCCGCCGGACTTGCGGGCCCGCTCGCTCGCCTCCAGCTGCCGCGGCACCCGCTCGGGGACGGCGGCGTCGATGGTCAGGACGTTCCAGTTGAGCGGCCGTCCGGCAGCGGCCGTCATGTCCACGAACAGCTCGATCTCGTCGTCACTGAACTGGTCGAGGCACCCGGCGACGATGGCCTCGATCTGCGTGCCCTCGTGCTCGCCGACCGCCTTGCTGAGCGCGATCATCTCGGCGGGCTTCGCGTGCCGGGAGGCGACGGGTTCGCCGTCCCCGTCGGAGTGCGAGGACGACTGGGTGGTGGAGAGCCCCCAGGCCCCGGCGTCCATGGCGTCCTTCAACAGCGCGACCATCCGGTCGAGTTGCTCAGGAGTCGGCTGCCCGCCGACGGCATCGGCGCCCATCACGTACCGCCGCAGGGCGCAGTGCCCCACCATGAACCCGGCGTTGACGGCGATCCGCCCGTCGAGCGCGCCCAGGTAGTCCCCGAACGAGTTCCAGGTCCACGGAGCGCCCTCCTCCAGGGCGACCAGCGACATGCCCTCCACCCTGGACATCATCCGCCGCGTGTAGTCGGCGTCACCGGGCTGATCGGGGTTCAACGGGGCGAGCGTGAACCCGCAGTTGCCTCCGGCCACGGTCGTCACGCCGTGATTGAGCGAGGGCGTGGCGTACGGGTCCCAGAACAGCTGGGCGTCGTAGTGCGTGTGCGGGTCGACGAACCCGGGCGCGAGCACGAGCCCCGAGGCGTCCTCGGTACTCCGCGCCTCCTCGGCGACCTTCCCGGGCTCGGCGACGACGGCGATCCGCCCGCCCCGAATCCCGACGTCGGCGACAAAGGCAGGCGCACCGGTCCCGTCGACAACGGTGGCGCCCTTGATGAGGTGGTCGAGCATACGAGTCCGTCTCCCTTCACTCTTCACGTCTCTGCGGCACCCGGGCCCGCATGTGCGGCGCGACGACTGGGCCCCGGCCCTCCCGTCCGGGAGGAGGAGGGCCGGGGCCGGCCCAACCGGACTACACGGCCGACCGGAACCTGGTCGTCCGGTGCACCGGGTCCGTGTCGATCTTCGGAATCACGTGCTCCCCGATCAGCTTGATCGAGTTCAGCGTGTCCTCGTGCGACACCCCGATGGGCAGCCCGAAGGACAACTGGTCCGCCCCCGCCTGCTCCCACCGCTTGCACTGCTGGAGCACCTCGTCCGGGTCCCCGCAGATCATCAGCTCCTCGGCGATGAGCAGCTCGATGATCTCCTCGGAGTAGTCCGGAAGCAGCTCCGGCCACTCGGGGATGCCCTCGGGCCGCGGGAACGTGTCGTGGTACCGGAACAGCAGCGACTGCAGGTAGTTGAGCCCGCCGCCGACGGCTATCTGCACCGCCTTCTCGTGCGTCTCGGCACAGATCGCCGTGGAGGTCACCATGACGTTGTCGTTGACGAAGTCGCCGATGGGGTCCGGGTCCTGGATGGCGGTCTTGTACTGCTCGAGGACCCACTCCATGTCGGAGACCTTCTGCACGCTGAAGCCCAGCACACCGAGCCCCTTCTTGGCCGCCATCGCGTACGAGGGCGGGGACCCGGCCGCGTACCACATGCCGGGGTGCGACTTCCCGTACGGCTTGGGCAGCACCTTGCGGGGCGGCAGCTCCCAGTGCTTGCCCTTGAACCCGACGTACTCGTCCTGGAGCCACATCTTCGGGAACTCGCGGATGGTCTCTTCCCAGATCTCCTTGGTGTAGTTCATGTCGGTCACGCCCGGCATGAACCCAAGAATCTCGTGGGAGCCGGCGCCGCGCCCGCTGCCGAACTCGAACCGCCCCTCGCTGAGATGGTCGAGCATGGCGACCTTCTCGGCGACCTTCACGGGGTGATTGACCGGCGCCAGCGGGTTGAAGATGCCTGACCCGAGGTGGATCCGGTCCGTCGCGTGCGCGAGGTACCCCAGGAAGACGTCGTTCGCGGAAAGGTGCGAGTACTCCTCCAGGAAGTGGTGCTCGGACGCCCAGGCGTACTTGAAGCCGGACTTGTCCGCCTGGATGACGTACTCGGTCTCGTTCATGAGCGCGCGGTGCTCGGCCGTCGGGTCGGTCAGCGCCTGCTTGCCCAAGTATCCCTGCACAAAGAGCCCGAATTCCAAGGAGGTTCACCGTCCTCGTCAGTTTCTGACGCATCGTCAGATTGGATGGGTCGACTGTTCCACTGCGGTGGTTGAGCGTCAATACCTGACGCAGCGTCAGATAGGGTCGAGGGCTCTGCTCAGAGCACACTGACCCCCGCCAGCCACCCGCCGTCCACCACGAACGGCTGGCCCGTGATGTACGCCGAGTCCTCCTCGGCGCTGAGGAAGAGCGCGAGCCGCGCGACCTCCTCCGGCTTCCCGACCCGGCCGAGCGGCACGAGCTTCTGGTACAGCGCGTCGAGGGCCTGCGCGGCCTCCTCACTGTCCGCCTCGGGGTCGAGCTGGGACGGATTGCTCATGGCGGTGTCGATGGCGCCGGGGCAGACGGCGTTGACCCGGATCTTCTGCGCGGCCAGTTCAAGCGCGGCGACGCGGGTGAGCCCCACGATGGCGTGCTTGGTGGCGGTGTACGCGCCGACGTACGCCATCCCCGTCACGCCGGTGTACGAGGAGGTGTTGACGATCGACCCGCCACCCGCCGCACCGATCTCGGGCGCGACGGTCTTGATCCCCAGAAACGCCCCCACCTGATTGACCTGGATGATCTGCTGAAACTCGTCCAGCGGCGTCGAGACCAGCTCGTTGAAGCGCAGGATGCCCGCGTTGTTGACGAGCCCGTCGATCTTCCCGAAGGCGGCCTTCGCGGTGCCGACGGCGGCGACCCAGTCCTCCTCCTTGCTCACGTCCAGGTGCACGTAGACGGCGTTGCCGTTGCCGAGATCCTTGGCGACGGCCTCACCCTGGTCGTCGAGCACATCGGCGACAACCACCTTCGCCCCCTCCGAGGCGAACAGCCGCGCCTCCTGCTCCCCCTGCCCGCGCGCCGCACCGGTGATGAGGACCACGCGTCCGTCGAGCTTACCCATGCGTCAAACCCCTTGCCTTGTCGGTCGGTTGAGGTCGTTCAGGTGCGGAGCCACTTCGGCGGCGAAGGCCGCCATCTGGTCGGTGAGTTCCTTGCGGGTCCGGCTGCGGAACCGGATCTGGATCTGCTGCACGCCCATCGCGGCGTAGGCCCGCAGCGACTCGGCGACGGCCTCGCCCGGACCGGTCAGGGTGCGCCGTCCGACGTCCCAGGCCGGCTCGCCCAGGTACAGCGGTTCGGTGATGGCGCCCACGGTGAGCGGCGCCTCGATCCCGGCCTCGGCGCGCAGCCGCCGCAACTTCTCGATCTGCGCCGGGAGCCGGTCCCGCGGGTCGCCCTGCGGCAGCCAGCCGTCGCCCTTGAGCGCGGCGCGGCGCACGGCGGGGGCGGAGGAGCCGCCGACCCAGATCGGGACGCGCGGCTGGGCGGGCCGGGGCCGCTGCCCGAGCCCCTCGAACCGGAACAGCTCCCCCTTGTGCACGGGGAACTCCTCCGGCCCGAGCGCCGCTTTCAGCGCGTCGACGCTCTCGTCGAGCACGGCGCCGCGCCGCGCGAAGTCGACGCCGAGCGCCTCGAACTCCTCCTGTACGTGCCCGGCCCCGACGCCGAGGACGAGCCGGCCGCCGCTGAGGTGGTCGAGGGTCGCGTACTGCTTGGCGGTGACGAGCGGATGCCGCAGCCCGACGATCGCGACGTGACTGAGCAGCCGCACGCGTTCCGTGACGCCCGCCAGGAAGGAGAGCGTGGCGACGGGGTCGTACCAGGTCGTCGACATGGCGTCGGCGAGGCGGCGCGGGATGGCGACGTGGTCGCAGCTCGCGATGTAGTCGAACCCGCTCCGGTCGGCGGTGCGGGCGATCTCGACGAGATCCTCGACACCCGCGCCCGCCTCCCACGGTTCGGCGTAGACGGTGCTCTGGGACTGGACCGGGAGTTGCATTCCGTACGCGAGCGACACCATGAGGTCCCCTGCCGATCATCTTCCTGACGGACCGTCACATCCTCACGCCTGACGCCCCGTCAGGCAAGGCCTCCCGCTCCCCCGCCTCGGGGCAGAGCCCCGAGGCCTCAACGCCGGTGCGGGGCAACCGATCAGGGCCTCCAGCAACCGTCCGGGTCCAGACCGAGCAGGTCGATCGCATTGCCCCGGACCAACCGGTCCACCACGTCCGGCGCCAGGTGCCCCATCTGCGCCTCACCGACCTCCTTCGACTTGGGCCACGTCGAGTCGGAGTGCGGGTAGTCCGTCTCGTAGAGGACGTTCCCGACCCCGATGGAATCGAGGTTCTTCAGCCCGAACGCGTCATCGAAGAAGCAGCCGAAGACGTGGTCGGCGAAGTACTCGGACGGCGGCTTGCGCACCTTGTCGGCGACACCGCCCCAGCCCCGGTTCTCCTCCCAGACCACGTCGGCCCGCTCAAGGATGTAGGGGATCCAGCCGATCTGCCCCTCCGCGTACATGATCCGCAGATCCGGGAAGCGTTCGAACTTGCCGCTCATCAGCCAGTCCACCATCGAGAAGCAGCAGTTGGCGAAGGTGATGGTCGACCCGACGGCCGGCGGCGCGTCCGGCGACGTCGACGGCATCTTGCTGCTGGACCCGATGTGCATGGCGATGACGGTCCCGGTCTCCGCGCACGCCGCGAGGAACGGATCCCAGTCGTCCGTGTGGATGGACGGCAGCCCGAGATGCGGCGGAATCTCGGAGAACGCGACCGCCCGCACCCCGCGCGCGGCATTGCGCCGCACCTCCGCCGCCGCCAGCTCCGCGTCCCACAGCGGCACGAGAGTGAGAGGTATGAGCCGCCCCTGCGCCTGCGGCCCGCACCACTCCTCCACCATCCAGTCGTTGTACGCCCGGACGCCGAGCAGCCCGAGCTCCCGGTCCTTGGCCTCGGTGAAGGTCTGCCCGCAAAAGCGCGGGAAGGTGGGGAAGCAGAGGGCGGACTGGACGTGGTTGACGTCCATGTCGGCGAGCCGCTCCGGGACGCTGAAGGACCCCGGCCGCATCTGCTCGTAGGTGATGACCTCCAGCTTGATCTCGTCCCTGTCGTAGCCGACCGCGGTGTCGAGCCTGGTCAGCGGCCGGTGCAGATCCTCGTACACCCACCAGTCGCCGATCGGCCCGTCGTCGCCGGGCGCTCCCATGACCGGCGCGAACTTCCCGCCCAGGAACGTCATTTCCTTCAGCGGGGCGCGGACGATCCGGGGCCCGGTGTCGCGGAACTTCTTCGGCAGCCGGTCGGACCAGACGTTCGGCGGCTCCACGGTGTGGTCGTCGACGGAGATGATGCGCGGGAAGTCGGCCGATTCCAGGGGGTTTTGAGCGTTTCGAGTGCTTTCTGTCTCCGTGGTCTCCATGGGCTCACGGTAGCGCTGATCTGACGACCCGTCAGCTAGTGGGGGCGCAGTGGTTCTCGATGGCTCACGCGTGAGGTCTCTGTGATGGGTGCCTTCCATGGCTGACGTATCCGCCGGGAACAAGGCAAACTGACGGCAGTTGTCTTTGATGTGCGCGCAACACGGCGCGCCGGTTGGACGGCGCGACAGAATGACGTGCGCGGAACGACCCGTGCGGACGTGGCGGCAGGGAGCAGTGAAGATGGTCGGTGGACCGCGGGTACCGGAGCAGCGGCGTGCCGCCCCGCCCGAGGACCCCTCGGACGCGGCCCCGGCCGCAGGCTCCGACCTGCGCTTCAGCGTGCTCGGCCCGGTCAGGGCCTGGCGCGGCGACGAGGCGCTGCCCACCGGTTCCCCGCAGCAGCGCGCGCTCCTCGCCGCCCTCCTGCTGCGTCAGGGCCGCACGGCGACGGCGGCCGAACTCATCGACTCCGTATGGGGCGAGGAGCCCCCTTCGCAGGCGCTGGCCGCGATCCGCACGTACGCCTCGCGGCTGCGCAAGATCCTCGGCCCCGGCGTCCTGGAGACCGAGGCGGGGGGCTACGCGCTGCGGATGGCGCGTCCCGACGCCCTCGACCTGGCGGCGGCCGAGGAGCTGGCCGCGCGGGCCGAGCGTGCGCGGCAGTCCGCCGACCTGTGCCAGGCCCGAGCGCTGGCGAACGAGGCCCTGGACCTGTGGGACGGCGAGCCGCTGGCCCACGTACCGGGCCCGCACGCGGAGACGGAGCGCGCCCGCCTGGAGGAGTGGCGCCTCCAACTCCTGGAAACGCGGCTCGACATGGACCTCGAGCAGGGCTGCCACGCCGAGGCGGTCTCGGCGCTCACGGCCCTGACCGCCGACCACCCGCTCCGCGAGCGCCTGCGCGAACTGCTGATGCTGGCGCTCTACCGCTCGGGCCGGCAGGCCGAGGCCCTCGCCGTCTACGCGGACACCCGCCGCCTCCTCGCCGACGAGCTGGGAGTGGACCCGCGCGCCGGCCTCTCCGAGCTCCAGCAGCGCATCCTCCAGGCGGACCCGGCCCTCTCCGAGCCCTCGGCGCAGCCGCCCGAGCCCTCGCAGACACCGCAGCGCCCGGCCCAGCTCCCGGCCACGGTCCCGGACTTCACGGGCCGCGCGTCCTTCGTGACGGAACTCGGCGAGACCCTCGCCGCCGCGTCCTCCGAATCGGGCGCGGGCTCGGTGATGGCGGTCTCGGCGGTGGCGGGCATCGGCGGGGTCGGCAAGACCACCCTCGCCGTGCACGTGGCGCACGCGGCCCGCGCCGCGTTCCCCGACGGCCAGCTCTACGTGGACCTCCAGGGCACGAGCCCGCGCCCCGCCGAACCCGAGACGGTCCTCGGCTCCTTCCTGCGCGCCCTCGGCACCCCGGACTCGGCGGTACCCGAGTCCCTGGAGGAGCGAGCGGCCCTGTTCCGTTCGACGCTCGACGGCCGCAGGACCCTGGTCCTGCTCGACAACGCGCGGGACGCGGCGCAGGTCAGACCGCTGCTGCCGGGCACGGCGGGGTGCGCGGCACTGATCACGGGCCGGGTCCGGATGGTCGACCTGGCCGGCGCGCACCTGGTCGACCTGGACGTCATGTCCCCCGACGAGGCACTGCTCCTCTTCACCCGCATCGTGGGCGAGGAGCGGATGACGTCGGAGCGCACGGCGGCCCTCGACGTCGTCGCGGCCTGCGGCTTCCTCCCCCTGGCGATCCGTATCGCTGCCTCCCGTCTCGCGGCCCGCCGCACGTGGACGGTCTCGGTCCTCGCCGCCAAGCTGGCGGACGAGCGCCGCCGCCTCGACGAGCTCCAGGCCGGCGACCTCGCCGTCAAGGCCACGTTCGAGCTCGGCTACGGGCAGCTGGAGCCCGCCCAGTCCCGCGCCTTCCGCCTCCTGGGCCTCGCGGACGGCCCCGACATCTCCCTCGCGGCGGCCTCCGCGGCCCTGGACCTCGACATCGAGTCGACGGAGGACGTCCTGGAGTCCCTGGTCGACACCTCGCTCCTGGAATCCGCCGCTCCCGGCCGCTACCGCTTCCACGACCTGGTCCGGCTCTACGCGCGTGCGTGCGCCGAGCGGGACGAGACGGCCGAGGAGCGGGAGGCCGCCCTGTCGCGGCTCCTCGACTTCTACCTGGCGACGGCGACACGGGTGTACGCGATCGAACGGCCGGGAGACCGCCTGGTGGACCACGTCGCGCCGACGAACCACCCGGGCCTCTCCTTCCAGGACCACACAGCGGCCCTGGACTGGCTGTTCGCCGAGTCCGAATGCCTCCTGTCCTGCCTCCAGCAGTCGCTTCGGGCGGACCTGTTGCAGCGGGCGGCGAGCCTCATCCTCGTGGCCAAGGACCTGTCCGAATCGGGGGCGAGCTCGCTGCGGTACGAGCGTGCCGCAGTCGCCCTGCGCGACAGGGCCCGCGAGCTGGGCGACGCCGTCGCCGAGGCGCGGGCGCAGACGACGCTGTCCCAGGTGTGGGCGTTCGCGGGCCGGTTCGACGAGGCGGAACGGGCGGCCGCCGCCGCGATGGACCTGGACGCCGCGTCGGACTCCTGGTCGAACGGCCACGCACCGCACGAGCGCGGCATCATCGCCTTCTACCGCAACGACCTCGCCCAGGCGGACACGTACCTGCGGGTGGCGCTCGAGAACTTCCGCGCGGACAAGAACACCCCGGGCGAGGCCAGCGCGCTGTGCAACCTCTCCCGCATCCACCTCGCGCAGGGCAGGCCCGACAGCGCCATAGAGCTCGCCGAGCAGGGCATCGAGATCTACGACCTGCTCGGCACGGCCCTGCGCCTGGCCAACGGACGGTACGCCCTCGGCCTGGCACTGACCGCCGCCCGCCGGTACGGCGACGCGCTCGACCAACTCACCGCCGCGCTCGGCATCTTCCGCGAGAACCGCCAGCCCCTGTGGGAGGGCGTCACACACCTCCGGCTCGCCGAGGTGCATCTCGCGGCCCAGCGCGCCCCGCTCGCCGCCGCCCACGCGGAACAGGCCATCGCCCTGCGCGGCATCGGCGGGGAGTGGCGGCGCGGCGGCATACTGACCGTTCTCGGCAGGGCGTTGGCGCTGCTCGGCCAGCCGGACCGGGCGCACGCCTGCTGGAGCGAGGCCCTCACCATCTACGAGCGCCTCGGCTCCCCCGAGGCCGCCGAGGTCCGGACGCTGATGAAGCCCGTCGCGGCCTAGAGCCCTCCTGGCCCGCCTTCGGACGGCCGTTCATCATTCGTTTATCGCGGCACGCCACTCTCTTCATTGCCGACCCGTCGCGTCGGGGGGCAGACGGATTGGCGGTCGGGCCGGCCGCTACGGTGACGGCCCGCGACGGCCGCCCGGCAACCCACGGGGGAGTTGCCGGGCGGACGTCCTCCGCACGTACGCCACCTACAGGGAGATCATCGCCATGAGCGACAAGATCAAGCCGCAGGACAGCCACATCTCCAGCGAAGAGCTCGACGAGGTGAAGCCGCTCGACAGCCACATCTCGAGCGAGGAACTCGACGAGGTGAAGCCGCAGGACAGCCACATCTCCGGCGGCACCGTCACCCCGCAGGACTCGCACATATCCAGCGAAAAGCCCTAAGACCACCACGGAGACGGGGATCGGCCGCGGCGGACCGGAGGGGGAACCGCCGCGGCCGAGGTGCGTCCGGAACCAGCGCGGCCGGAGCGGCCCGCTAGCCGCCGAGCACCCGCCCCTCCGCCACCGGCAGCCCCTTGTCCCACCAGTGGTCGTAGCGGCGATACGCCCCCGGGTCCCGCCCCATCAGCAACCGGGCCACACCCCGGGCCTCGGCCTCAAGGCCCGCCCACGCCTCCTCCGGCAGCGGCCGGAACGCGCCCACCTCCACGCCACCGCCGCCCGGAGCGAGCCGCCAGACGCCGGCCACGTATCCGTCCACGAGGACCGTCGGCAGCACGTCCCCGTTCACCCGCGTCACGTGCCGCCGGTACTCCGGCGGGAGCACCCGGCCCCGGTCCGCGTACGCGAGCAGCACGCTGTCCCACATCGCCATGAGGCGCGGCGGCGCGGGCACGTCCGGCTCGGGCAGCGGGCCGCCCGGCACGTCGTACAGCACCTCGCCGCCCGGCCCCGTGAACCGCTCCAGATCCTCGTCGAGCGCCGCCCGCACCCGCCCCTTCTGTACGAGGGCGAACTGGGCCATGTCCGCCACCGACGCGGGCCCGAACCCCGCCAAGTAGCGGCGGATCAGGGCCCGCAGCCCCGCGGCCGTCGCCTCCGGGTCCCGCAGCCGCGGCCGCACGCCCGCCTCCGCCGCGACGAACAGCTGCCGCTTGTCGGAGGCGTACGACCACGGCGACCCGTCGACCGGCGCGTGCCACAGCGGCGCGTACTGCCGCAGCATCCGGCAGGCCGTCACCAGCTTCTCGCCGTCGGGCCCGACCCGCCCCGCGAACCAGTCGGTCAACTCCCCTGCCGTACGCGGCCGTTCGGCAACCCGCAGCAGCTCCGGAAGCAGCGCGTCCGCGTCCTCCGCCACCAGACCCGACGCCCGGAACCGCGGATCCCCGAGCCGCGCACCCCGCACCGTCGGCTCCACCGCCGCCCTGAACTCCCGGTAGTCGTCGGCATGCACCACGTGCAGCGTGATCCGCATCAGCGTCGACTTCACCGCCCGGAACCCGCCGAACACCCCGTCCAGGTCCCCCGGTTCGAAGCCCGCCACCCGGTTCCACAGCGCCACATACGGCGAAGCGGGCTGCTGCGCCTGGAGCGCGACAACCCGCCGTAGTGCCTCCTCGGCCCCGACCGCCGCCCGGCCGAGCAGCAACTGCCGGGCCAGAGTCGATCTGTTGAGGCCCCGCGCGGAGATCGAGTTCGTGGTCATGCCGGAATTCTTCCGGCCCGGCCCACCCCGCGCACGCCGAAAACGTCAGCCCAGCTTGCGAGCCACTTCCGTGGCCCAGTACGTGAGGATCATGTTCGCGCCGGCCCGCTTGATGCCGAGCAGCGACTCCATGATCGACGCGTCCCGCTCGATCCAGCCGCGCTGCGCCGCCGCCTCGATCATCGCGTACTCGCCGCTGATCTGGTACGCCGCGACCGGCACGTCGGACGCGTCGGCGACGCGGGCCAGGATGTCGAGGTACGGGCCGGCCGGCTTCACCATCACCATGTCGGCGCCCTCCTCGAGGTCGAGCGCCAGCTCCCGCAGGGACTCCCGGACGTTCGCCGGGTCCTGCTGGTACGTCTTGCGGTCACCCTTGAGCGAGGAACCGACGGCCTCGCGGAACGGGCCGAAGAAGGCGGAGGAGTACTTCACCGAGTACGCGAGGATCGAGACGTCGTCGCGGCCGATCTGGTCCAACGCGTCGCGGATGACCCCGATCTGACCGTCCATCATGCCGCTCGGGCCGACGATGTGCGCGCCCGCGTCGGCCTGGACCTGCGCCATCTCCGCGTACCGCTCGAGCGTCGCGTCGTTGTCCACGCGGCCCTGCTCGTCGAGGACGCCGCAGTGGCCGTGGTCCGTGAACTCGTCCAGGCACAGGTCCGACATGACCAGCAGGTCGTCGCCGACCTCGGCACGCACGTCCCGCAGCGCGAGCTGGAGGATGCCGTCGGAGTCCGTGCCGACCGTGCCCCGGCCGTCCTTCTTCTCCTCCAGCGGCACGCCGAACAGCATGATCCCGGAGACGCCCGCCTCGGCGGCCTCGGCCGCGGCCTTCTTCAGGGAGTCACGGGTGTGCTGGTACACGCCCGGCATGGAGCCGATCTCCACCGGAGCGTCGATCCCCTCGCGCACGAACGCCGGGAGGATCAGATCGGACGGATGCAGCCGCGTCTCGGCGACCATCCGCCGCATGGTGGAAGTCGTCCGCAGCCGCCGCGGCCGCGCACCGGGAAAAGAACCGTACCGAGTCACACTGATCTCCTCGAACTACGTACACACCGCTGCAGAACGGCCAACCGCAACCGCCCTGGGCAATCTTCCACCCTCGACGGCCGGTCGGCCGCCACCGCCTCGGGCAATCTGCCGCCGGAACGGCTCCCCACCCGTGGCGGTCGGCCGCACCCGACTTGGGCAATCCGCCGCCGGAACGGCTCCCCACCCGTGGCGGTCGGCCGCCACCGCCTTGGGCAATCTGCCGCCTTGGGCGGCAGGGTGGGCAAGGCGGCCCCCGGTGCCGCGCAACGACACCAGGGGGCCCACCCCGTAAGACCTGACCTACGACCTACGGCGCCGCGCGCCGCCGCCGCGACCCCGGCCGCCGCTCGCTGGGCCGGGTGACCGGGTCCCCCGCCTCGATGGCCGCGAGCCGCCGCTTCGTACCGAAGTCCGCCAACGCCGCCGCCAGCTTCAACACCGACGGCTCGGGCGCCATCACATCGACCCGCAGCCCGTGCTCCTCGGCCGTCTTGGCCGTGGCAGGACCGATGCACGCGATCACCGTCACGTTGTGCGGCTTGCCAGCGATACCGACCAGGTTCCGCACCGTCGACGACGAGGTGAAGAGCACCGCGTCGAAGCCGCCCCCCTTGATCGCCTCACGCGTCTCCGCCGGCGGCGGCGACGCCCGCACGGTCCGGTACGCCGTGACGTCGTCGACCTCCCAGCCCAGCTCGATGAGCCCGGCCACGAGCGTCTCGGTCGCGATGTCGGCACGCGGCAGGAAGACACGGTCGATCGGGTCGAAGACCGGGTCGTACGGCGGCCAGTCCTCGAGGAGACCCGCGGCCGACTGCTCACCGCTCGGCACCAGGTCCGGCTTCACGCCGAAGGCGATGAGGGCCTGCGCCGTCTGGTCGCCCACCGCCGCGACCTTGATCCCGGCGAAGGCACGGGCGTCGAGCCCGTACTCCTCGAACTTCTCGCGCACGGCCTTGACCGCGTTCACGGACGTAAAGGCGATCCACTCGTAACGACCGGTCACGAGCCCCTTCACCGCGCGCTCCATCTGCTGCGGCGTGCGCGGCGGCTCGACCGCGATGGTCGGAACCTCGTGCGGCACGGCACCGTAGGAACGAAGCTGGTCGGAGAGCGAGGCCGCCTGCTCCTTCGTCCTCGGGACGAGCACCCGCCAGCCGAACAGCGGCTTCGACTCGAACCAGGACAGCTGGTCGCGCTGGGCGGCGGCACTGCGCTCACCGACCACGGCTATGACCGGTCGGTTGCCCTCCGGCGACGGCAGCACCTTGGCCTGCTTCAGGGTCTGCGCGATCGTGCCGAGCGTCGCCGTCCACGTCTTCTGCCGCGTCGTCGTACCGGCGACCGTCACCGACAGCGGGGTGTCGGGCTTGCGGCCCGCCGCCACCAGCTCACCGGCCGTGGAGCCGACCGCGTCGAGCGTCGTGGACACGACGACCGTGCCGTCGGACGCGCCGACCTCGGTCCAGCAGCGCTCGGAGGCGGTGGCCGCGTCCACGAACCGGACGTCGGCCCCCTGGTCGTCACGGAGCGGCACACCGGCGTACGCGGGCACGCCCACGGCCGCCGCGATGCCGGGCACGACCTCGAAGGTGATGCCGTCCGTCGCGCAGGCGAGCATCTCCTCGGCCGCGTACGTGTCGAGGCCGGGGTCGCCCGCGACCGCACGCACGACCCGCTTGCCGCCTCGCGCGGCCTCCATGACAAGATTGGCCCAGTCCCTCAGAGCCGGGACCGCGACGGCAGTTGACGAACCGTCAGTGGTCGCCGCACGCTCCGGGGCGCCCGTGGCGTCGAGGACGGTCACGCCGGCCTTGGCATGCGTCCGCACGACGTCGAGCACTTCGGGCTCGGCGATCAGCACATCCGCTCGGGACAGGGCCTCCACGGCCCTGAGGGTCAGCAGCCCCGGATCTCCGGGACCGGCACCCAGGAAGGTGACGTGCCCAGATGCCCAGGCGGTCGAAACAGCGGTGGTGGGGCTCATCGTGCTCGCTCCCCCATCAGACCGGCCGCACCCTTGGCCAGCATCTCGGCGGCGAGTTCCCGCCCGAGTGCCAGCGCCTCGTCGTCCGACGAGGGCACGGGACCGGTGGTGGACAGCTGCACCAGCTCGGAGCCGTCGGTCGAGCCGACGACGCCGCGAAGGCGCATTTCCTTGACAATCTGCCCGTCGACCAGAAGGTCGGCCAGTGCACCCACAGGTGCGCTGCAGCCGGCCTCCAGGGCGGCGAGCAGGGCTCGCTCGGCGGTCACGGCGACGCGTGTGAACGAGTCGTCCATCTCGGCGAGCGCGGCGACGAGTTCACCGTTGTTGGCGGTGCACTCGACAGCCAGTGCCCCCTGGCCGGGGGCGGGCAGAATCATGTCGGTCGGGAGGAACTCGGTGACTTCCTCGCTGCGACCGGTGCGGCTGAGGCCCGCGGCCGCGAGGACCACACCGTCCAGCTCGCCCTTCTCGACGAACCCGATCCGGGTGTCGATGTTCCCACGGATCGGCACGGTCTCGATCCGCATGCCGTGGCTGCGCGCGTACGCGTTCAGCTGCGCCATGCGACGCGGCGAACCGGTACCGACGCGGGCGCCCTCGGGCAGATCCGTGAACTTCAGGCCGTCGCGCGCGATCAGCACGTCCCGCGGGTCCTCGCGCACCGGCATGGCGGCGATGACCAGGTCGTCGGGCTGCGCGGTCGGCAGGTCCTTGAGGGAGTGCACCGCGAAGTCCACCTCGCCCCGGGCGAGCGCGTCGCGCAGCGCGGTGACGAAGACACCGGTGCCGCCGATCTGCGCGAGGTGCTCGCGGGAGGTGTCACCGTACGTGGTGATCTCCACCAGCTCGACCTCGCGGCCGGTCAACTGCTTTACGGCTTCGGCCACATGCCCGGACTGGGCCATGGCCAGCTTGCTGCGCCTGGTGCCCAGCCTCAGGGCTTTCTCGGCGGTCATGCCGGGCCTCGATTCTTGCCTTCTTCGTGGGGGGTGGCCCGGGAGACGGCCGCGACCGTCTCCTGGTCCAGGTCGAACAGGGTCCGCAGGGCGTCCGCGTACCCGGCGCCGCCGGGCTCGGCGGCGAGCTGCTTGACCCGTACGGTCGGCGCGTGCAGCAGCTTGTCCACCACGCGCCGCACGGTCTGGGTGATCTCCGCGCGCTGCTTCTCGTCGAGCCCGGGGAGCCGGCCGTCGAGCCGGGCGATCTCGCTGGCCACCACGTCCGCGGCCATCGTGCGCAGCGCGACGACGGTCGGCGTGATGTGCGCGGCCCGCTGCGCGGCGCCGAACGCGGCGACCTCGTCGGCCACGATCGTCCGCACCAGGTCGACGTCGGCGGCCATCGGCGCGTCGGCGGAGGCGTCGGCGAGCGACTCGATGTCGACGAGGCGGACCCCGTCGATCCGGTGCACCGCCGCGTCCACATCCCGCGGCATCGCCAGGTCGAGCAGGGCGAGCGCCACCTGTCGTACGGGCTCGGGGGTGCGCTCGCGGCGCATCTCCGGCACCCGTCCGGCGACGGCGAGGGCGGCGATGGTCTCGGCCTCGGAGGCCTGGACCGGGCGGACCTGCTCGCGGGGCGCGTTGTCGACCCAGGCGCCGTGCTGTTCGAGGGCGGCGGCGTCGAACCCGGCGACCGCGGCCTCGCCCTCGACGGAGAAGCCGCCGCGCACGGTCTCGACGACCGGCGCCGCCTCCCCGGCAGGCTTGCCGGAAGCGGGGGCCACAGCACCCGGCACCTCGGCGCCCGCGGTCGGCGTGCGACCGGCGACGGCGGAGCGTACGGCCTCTGCGGTGAGGACGAGACCGGTCGCGCCGGTGCAGGAGATGGCCACGTCGGCACGTGTCAGTTCGTCCGCGACGGCGTCCATCGCGACGGCCCGCGCCGCCGTACCCGCTTCTCCCAAGATCTCTACGAGCCGGTCGGCGCGCTCCATCGTCCGGTTCGCGACGACGACCTCGGCGACCCCGGCCCGCGCGAGCGTGGCCGCGGCGAGCGAGGACATCGACCCGGCGCCGATGACGAGCGCCCGCTTCCCGGCCGCCCACGCGTCCACCGGCTGCCCGGCGGCGAGCTGCTCCAGGCCGAAGGTGACGAGCGACTGCCCGGCCCCGTCGATCCCGGTCTCCGAGTGGGCGCGCTTGCCCACCCGCAGCGCCTGCTGGAAAAGGTCGTTGAGGAGCTTGCCCGCGGAGTGCAGCTCCTGGGCACGCGCGAGGGTGTCCTTGATCTGGCCGAGGATCTGGCCCTCGCCGACCACCATCGAGTCGAGCCCGCACGCCACCGAGAACAGGTGGTGCACCGCCCGGTCCTCGTAGTGCACGTAAAGATACGGAGTGAGCTCTTCGAGGCCCACGCCGCTGTGCTGCGCGAGCAGCGTCGACAGCTCGGCGACACCGGCGTGGAACTTGTCCACGTCCGCGTACAGCTCGATGCGGTTGCAGGTGGCGAGCACCGCGGCCTCGGCGGCCGGTTCGGCGGCGAGGGTGTCCTGCAGCAGCTTGGCCTGGGTGTCCGCGTTCAACGCGGCGCGCTCCAGGACGCTGACAGGTGCGCTGCGGTGGCTCAGACCTACGACGAGGAGGCTCATGCCGGCATCACGGCGGGCACGTCCCCGTCGGGTCCCTTGCGGTCGTCGTTGTTCTTCACGGCGGCGGGCTTGGTGACCTTGGCGGCCGGGCCCTCGACGCCCACCGCGCCCTCGTCCGCCGGGGCGCCGTCGTCCGGCGCCTCGCCGGCCTTGCGCTGCTCGTGGAACGCGAGGATCTGCAGCTCGATGGAGAGATCGACCTTGCGCACGTCGACGCCGTCCGGCACGGACAGGACGGTCGGCGCGAAGTTCAGGATGGAGGTGACACCGGCGGCGACGAGCCGGTCGCAGACCTGCTGCGCGGCACCGGCCGGGGTCGCGATGACGCCGATGGAGACGCCGTTCTCGTCGATGATCTTCTCGAGGTCGTCGGCGTGCTGCACGGCGATGCCCGCGACGGACTTGCCGGTCATCGCCGGGTCGGCGTCGATCAGCGCCGCGACGCGGAAGCCGCGGGAGGCGAAACCACCGTAATTGGCAAGCGCCGCACCGAGGTTACCGATACCGACCATCACGATCGGCCAGTCCTGGGTCAGGCCCAGCTCGCGTGAGATCTGGTAGACGAGGTACTCGACGTCGTAGCCCACGCCACGGGTCCCGTACGAACCGAGGTACGAGAAGTCCTTGCGCAGCTTCGCGGAGTTGACCCCCGCGGCGGCCGCGAGCTCCTCGGAGGAGACCGTGGGCACCGAGCGCTCCGACAGTGCGGTGAGGGCTCGGAGGTACAGCGGAAGCCTGGCGACGGTGGCCTCGGGAATTCCTCGGCTGCGGGTCGCCGGTCGGTGAGTTCGGCCAGTTGCCACGGTGCTCCTGCGGGTAGAGCGGGGCTGTGGGCGGCACCCTGCTACTCGACCGCCCCGTCGAATGCAGGCTATGTCTTTGTGAACGCGTGCACAAAGATGGTGTCCGATTTGCCCGGCCAACGTGACCGGGCTCACGCACGCCCCGCGCGCATCCGTGGAACCGGCGCGCAGGTAGCTTCGTTGCTCACCTGTGGGGGCCAAAACGGCACACTCTCCTCAACGTTGCCAAGATCCACGCCCCCGAGACCAAAACCGCCCCCGATCCTAAGCGACTTTTGGGACCAGTTGGACTCGTCGGTCAGTGACTTGTACGACCGGACCGGGGCCGACCTGGGGCTTCGTGCGCGGACCGTCACTGCGTGAGCGCACGCCGCAGCCGCTCCTCCTTCACGCGCCAGAAGTCGTGCTGCGCGCCGTCGACGAGAACGACCGGGATCTGTTCCCAGTACTTGCGGTACAGCTCCTCGTCCTCGGTGATGTCCTTCTTCTCCCAGGACGCTCCGACCTCGGCGCACACCTTCTCGATCACCACCTGTGCGTCGTCGCACAGATGACAGCCCGGCTTGCCGATCAGCGTGACGATCCGCGCACGCGGATCCTTCTTCTCGCGGTTGCGAAAAATGGGACTCATACCGGCCATTCTCGCCCCACACACGGCCCTCCCGTCGCCGAGAATTCACACGCGGACAGGCTCCCGAAACCCGCTCGACTCCGGAACCCCCGAACAGACTGGCTATGCTCACGACATGGCCGCTCTCGGATGGCTCACACCCCGTAGGCGCTCCGCCACCGCGCGGAGCGTGCTGGCAGGCGAGGCTTCGGCCGAGGCCGCCCGCAAGTCCTCCCAGGAGCTGGCGGACCAGTCGCCGCCGATCGACGAGGGCCCGCAGGAACCGGAGTTCCCGGTCGCGGGCGACGACAAGGCCGCCGCGTTCTTCGACCTCGACAACACCGTCATGCAGGGCGCGGCGATCTTCCACTTCGGCCGCGGCCTCTACAAGCGGAAGTTCTTCGAGCGCCGCGAGCTGACCCGATTCGCCTGGCAGCAGGCCTGGTTCAGGCTCGCGGGCGTCGAGGACCCCGAGCACATGCAGGACGCGCAGAACAGCGCCCTGTCCATCGTGAAGGGCCACCGCGTCGCCGAGCTGATGTCCATCGGCGAGGAGATCTACGACGAGTACCTGGCCGAGCGGATCTGGCCCGGCACCCGCGCCCTCGCCCAGGCCCACCTGGACGCGGGCCAGAAGGTCTGGCTGGTCACCGCCGCCCCCGTGGAGATCGCCACGGTCATCGCCCGCCGCCTCGGCCTGACCGGCGCGCTCGGCACGGTCGCCGAGTCCATCGGCGGCGTCTACACCGGCAAGCTCGTCGGCGAACCGCTGCACGGCCCCGCGAAGGCCGAGGCCGTCCGCGCGCTGGCCTCCGCCGAAGGCCTGGAGCTCGGCCGCTGCGCCGCGTACAGCGACTCGCACAACGACATCCCGATGCTCTCGCTCGTCGGGCACCCGTACGCGATCAACCCGGACACGAAGCTGCGCAAGTACGCCCGCGAGCGCGACTGGCGGCTGCGGGACTACCGCACGGGCCGCAAGGCCGCGAAGGTCGGCATCCCCGCCGCGGCCGGCGTCGGCGCGGTCGCGGGCGGCACGGCGGCGGCGATCGCGCTGCACCGGCGCCGCCGCTGACGGTCGGCCGACACGCCGCACAGCCGATCGCGGACGGTCACCGGGTGGCCCGGGACGACATTCCGTACGTCATACCCGTGTCCCGCTCCCGCCAGTCCCGCGAGTACCACTCGACCACAACACGTCACCGCCATAGCCGGAACTTGAACGTAATCGATCAACAAGTGGTCACTCTCTGGTACTTGAAACGCCCTCGAGCGACTACAGAAGTGACGTAATCGGTGATTTGAGCAACTGGGTGTAGTGCTCCCTGCACGAAGCGTTATTCTCCTCAGACGCAAACCGGTACCCACGCGTCAGCACGACGGGTGAACGGTCCCGCACTGCACGTGATGGAAGCTCTGCCTCTGGGAGTCCCGTGTACCCACACGTCGGGGTTGACGCCTCGGGCCTGGCAACGCTGCACGCGACGGTCGTGGACCGCTTGCGCGGTTTCGTCCCCACCGCGTACGCCGTCCCCGCCCTCGCCGCTGCGGCAGCGTCGGCCGTGCCCGCCCCTGCCTCGCCATGTTTCGCCATGGCCGATTCGACCGCGGCCACCGTAGGTCGGCGGGCCCGCTCCGGGTCCGCCGGCGCCTCGGGCACCGCGGCCAGGTCGGCCACACCTACGGCCCGCCGTCCCGCGGCCGACAGCGACAGTGCCCGCATGATGGACCTGGTCGAGCGCGCCCAGGGGGGCGAGGCCGACGCGTTCGGCCGGCTCTACGACCAGTACAGCGACACTGTGTACCGCTACATCTATTACCGCGTCGGCGGAAAGGCGACAGCGGAGGACCTCACCAGCGAGACCTTCCTGCGCGCGCTGCGCCGCATCAGTACGTTCACCTGGCAGGGCCGTGACTTCGGCGCCTGGCTGGTCACGATCGCGCGCAATCTGGTCGCCGACCACTTCAAGTCGAGCCGCTTCCGCCTCGAAGTGACCACGGGCGAAATGCTCGATGCGAACGAGGTGGAGCGTTCCCCCGAGGACTCCGTCCTGGAGTCGCTCTCGAACGCGGCCCTGCTCGACGCCGTGCGCCGCCTCAACCCACAGCAGCAGGAGTGCGTCACGCTGCGCTTCCTGCAGGGCCTGTCCGTCGCCGAGACCGCTCGCGCGATGGGCAAGAACGAGGGCGCGATCAAGACCCTCCAGTACCGGGCGGTGCGCACCCTGGCGCGCCTTCTGCCGGACGACGCCCGCTGAGCCGGGGCGCCCTTTCCTCATCCCTGGCGCGGTTACTGCCCGCAGTCCCCAACTCACCTACGGTGAAAGCGAGATGGGATCGCGCCCGGATCATATTTCGCGCGTAACCGAAGTACCGAGCCGCTCGTTGTGCGGGATGCAGGCTCCCTGTGGTCACTCCCGACCGGGATGCACTCACTCGTTGGTGTGCATCCGGGACCGGGGGTGCAACCCCAGGACCCCCTGGGGAGTCGACCGTCATGATTGAGAGGAGGTGCCGCCAGTGATCGCGAACGTATCGGCACACCGGCGGGCGAACGCCTTCGCCCAGGCCCTGGAGGACCAGTCCGACCAGGACCCGGCGGCGCAGCAACCGGAAGAAGAACCGGCCGTCCGGCGCAGCGACGCGGGGGCGGCGGAGGAGGGCGGGCTGCTGTCCCTGGCCGCGGCACTCGGCGAGCTGCCGAAGCCGGAGCTGGACCCGGAGGTCAAGGTGGTGCAGCGGGCGCAGCTCGTCGCCGCCATGGAGGCCATGGTCCAGGAGGGCGGCGCGGCCGCCGCCGTACCGAAGCAGCGCCAGGGCAAGGGCGCGCACCGGGCGAGTCCGCTGCGCAAGCTGCGGCCCCGTTCCCGGCTGACCAAGGGCATCGCCGCGGGCGGGCTCACGGTCGGGGTGGCCGCGGGCGCGTTCAGCGGTGTGGCCGCGGCCTCGTCCAGCGCACTGCCGGGCGACCACCTCTACGGTCTGAAGCGCGGCATGGAGGACCTCAAGCTGGGCATGGCGCACAGCGACTCCGACAAGGGCCAGGCCTACCTCGACCAGGCGTCGACGCGGCTGAGCGAGGCACGCCGGCTCATGGAGCGCGGCCGCTCGGGCCAGCTCGACCACGAGTCGGTGGGCGAGGTCAGGCGCGCGCTCTCCGGCGTGCAGTACGACGCCTCCGAGGGCCACCGGCTGCTCAGCGACGCGTACAAGCGCGACGGCGCCCTCGGCCCGATCCAGGCCCTGTCCACGTTCTCCGACGCGCACAGGCAGAGCTGGACGACCCTGAGCGACCGCCTGCCGGTCCAGCTCGGGGACGTGCGGGACCAGGTCAGCTCGGTCTTCGACGCCATAGACGAAGAGGTCGGCCCGCTGCGCTCCCTGCTGCCGCGGACCCCGGACGAGAAGGGCGCCTCGACGAGCCCCGGCACCAGCGAGGACGGTACGTCGCCGGGGACCCCGGACACCGGCAGCTCCACGCCGTCCGGCTCCGCCTCCCAGGACGACAGGTCGTCGACGAAGCCGAAGCCGTCCACGTCCGACACCGGCAAGGACGAAGAGGGCCTGCTCGGCGAGAACACGGGCGGCCTCCTCGACCCGCCGAAGGACAGGACCACCCCGAGCCCCTCGGACGACAGCCCGGACTCCAACACCGGCACGGGCGGCTCCCCGAAGCCGGACGTGACGGTGCCCCCGTTGCTCCCGGGCCTCCTGCCGGGCCTGGGCGTCGACGGCGAGGACGCGGAGTAGTACCTACGAAGGGGTGGGCGGGGCCGGACCGGTCCCGCCCACCCCTTCGTGGTGCCCTCAGAAGAACACCGACCGCCGCTGCACCAGCAGCTTGTAGAGCGTGTGCTGGATCTGTTCCCTGACCTGATCCGTCAGGTTGAACATCAGCATCGGGTCCTCCGCAGCCTCCGGCGGGTAGCCGTCCGTCGGGATCGGTTCGCCGAACTGGATGGTCCACTTCGTCGGCAGCGGCACGGCGCCGAGCGGCCCCAGCCACGGGAACGTGGGCGTGATCGGGAAGTACGGGAAGCCGAGGAGCCGGGCGAGGGTCTTGGCGTTGCCGACCATCGGGTAGATCTCCTCCGCCCCGACGATCGAGCACGGCACGATCGGGGTGCCGGCGCGCAGCGCGGTCGACACGAAGCCACCCCGCCCGAAGCGCTGCAGCTTGTACCGCTCGCTGAACGGCTTGCCGATCCCCTTGAAGCCCTCCGGCATGACGCCGACCAGCTCGCCGCTCTCGAGGAGTCGCTGCGCGTCCTCCGCGCAGGCCAGCGTGTGCCCGGCCTTGCGCGCCAGTTCGTTGACCACCGGCAGCATGAACACCAGGTCCGCCGCGAGCAGTCGCAGATGCCGGTTCGCCGGATGGTTGTCGTGCACGGCGACCTGCATCATCAGGCCGTCCAGCGGAAGCGTCCCCGAGTGGTTGGAGACGATCAGGGCCCCGCCCTCGGACGGGATGTTCTCGATGCCCTTCACCTCGACCCGGAAGTACTTCTCCGCGATCGGCCTCAGCAGCGACATCAGGACCTGGTCGGTGAGCTCCTCGTCGTAACCGAACTCGTCGATGTCGTAGTCCCCGGTGATCCGCCGCCGCAGGAACGCGAGCCCGCCCGCGATCTTCCGGTCCCAGCCGCCGCCCTGCGAAGGCTCGTCCGGCCCCTTCGGCTCCGGTTCGGACTCCGGCTGCTGCAACGGCCGCACCTCCCGTACGGCCACGGGTTCGCCCTTGCGGCGCGCGCCGCCCCCCGGGCCCCGGCCGCGGCGCGCGGCACCCTTCGCCGCCGACCCTCGCGACCTGTCGTCGTCGAACGGAATGACCTTGGCATCCGCCATCGTTGATGCGCTCCTTAGTTGGCGCTCTGCGTCGGGGGGTGGCTGGGGCCTGTGCGGCGGGCACCGCCCAGGAAGGACAACGCGGCGATCCGGTCCACGGCCCCCGCGAGGGCCTGCGGCGGCAACAGGCCCGGGCCCCGGCCGCGTACGAACTCCGCGAACGCCTCCGCGGTCGTGTACTTGGGTGCGAAGCCCAGTGTGTCGCGCATCTGGGCCGTCGACACCATGCGTCCGTGCGTGAGCAGCCGGATCTGCTCGGGCGAGAAGTCCGTCACCCCCAGCGTACGCAGCGCGCCGCCCACCCAGGTCACGGCCGGCAGGAGAACGGGGACCGTCGGCCGGCCGAGCCGCCGGGAGCACTGCGAAAGCAACAGCACGCCGTCGCCCGCGATATTGAACGTGCCGCTGTTCAACGTCCCCCGGGCCGGCTCGTGCGAGGCGATCCGCAGCACCTCGATCACGTCGTCCTCGTGCACGAACTGCAGCCGCGGGTCGTAGCCGAACACGGTCGGCAGGACCGGCAGCGAGAAGTACTCGGCGAGCGGCGAATCCGCGGTCGGCCCCAGGATGTTGGCGAAGCGCAGCACACACACCGCGACGTCGGGACGGCGCCGGGCGAACCCGCGCACATACCCCTCGACCTCGACGGTGTCCTTGGCGAAGCCCCCGCTCGGCAGCGACTTCGGCGGCGTCGTCTCGGTGAAGACGGCGGGATCGCGGGGCGCCGACCCGTACACATTGGTGCTGGACTTCACCACCAGGCGCTTCACGTGCGGCGCCTTCTGGCACGCGCCGAGCAGCTGCATGGTGCCGATGACGTTGGTCTCCTTGACCGCGCCACGGCCACCGCTGGCCAGCGGGGTGCCGGTCACGTCCATGTGCACGACCGTGTCCACGACGTACTCGGCGAGCACCCGCGCGATCGTCGGCTGCCGGATGTCGGCCTGCAGGAAGTCGGCCCCGCCCAGATGGTGCGCCGGCGGCACCGCGTCCACGCCGATGACCCGGTCCACCTCGGGGTCCCGCTGGATCCTGCGTACGAACCGGCCGCCCAGCTGTCGGGCCACCCCCGTCACGAGCACGACCTTGCCCAAGATCAGCGCCTACCTTCCGTCCCAGCCTCGCCGCGCTCCGCAATCACTGCCTGCGGGCCACGTTAGCGGTTCGATGTTGCGCTGTGATGTCTGCTCGATGCAGGAAGTGACGACGGCCACACGCCCGGGCAACGGGAGGTTCCGAAGTGAACATTTGCCTGTTCAAGGGAGCTGTCGCCGCGACCGGCCCGCACAACGCAATGTGGCCCTCCCACCGGATGGTGGAAGGGCCACAAGACGCGCTGTACAGCAGCGGTCGCTTACTTCTTGTTGCGACGCTGCACGCGGGTGCGCTTCAGCAGCTTGCGGTGCTTCTTCTTCGCCATCCGCTTGCGCCGCTTCTTAATGACAGAGCCCACGACTACCCTCGCTCACTTCTCGGACAACCCCCGCAATGCGGAGACAATCACTCGGTGCGGGGCTGCATTGGGGCCCACACGACCTACGGGGGGCTAGCCTACCCCGCCCCGAGCGCCGAGCAGAAATCGAGGTCCGCGGGATCCTGTGGATCAGCCGGCGTCCACCCCCACGTAAGAGTCACGGAGGTACTCGTGAACCGCGTTCTCCGGGACTCGGAAGGACCTCCCCACCCGGATCGCGGGCAGATGACCGCTGTGCACCAAGCGGTACACGGTCATCTTCGACACACGCATCACCGCGGCGACCTCCGCCACGGTCAGGAACGCCACCTCGGATAGAGGCCTCTGGTCAGCAGCCATGACACACCTGAACCTTCCGCACTCGACGGCCACCGGCTTCCCCTTCCGGTGACTCAACGTCGTTGCGTGCTCACTCCCCAATGTAGAGGCGGGTGATGCGAGTGGGGAAGAGGAGCAGCGATCGGCCGCCTACTGTGACAGACACGCTCGATTGAGTACATAGCGAGTAAGCGGTCGGTAGTAATCAGACCGCACAGCGTCATCAAGTGGAACGACGACGGACACCTGCCCCTCGGCCTCACCGACGAACAGGGCCGGATCGTCCGTATCGGCCAGACCGATGGCGTCGAACCCCAACTGACCTGCACCGCAGACCCATCCGTGGTCCCCGATGACCAGCTCGGGCAGCGGCTCGCCGGCCTCCGAGAGCGCGCCGAGCACCATGCGAACCGGGAGTGGGGAGTGGGTGTGCGCGCCGGTCTCACTTCGCACCGGGTACGCGCCCGGTTCGCGCACCAGCGCGACTCCCCGGTCGTAGTCGAGGTTGTACGTGCGTAGGCCGAACCGGGTCGTTATGTCGACACTCCGGCCCTGCGCGGGGGTGAGGACGGGACAGCCCACCGCCGACAGGGCGTCCGCCAACGCGGCGTAGAAACCGAGCAGCCGGTGCGGATGTCCCGTCCCGAACAGCACCGGGGAGCGAGACTCCGCGGCCCTCCCGAGCCGCTCCGCAAACGCGTCCAGAGCCGCCAACGTCCGTTCCGGATCGATGACATCGTGCCCTGTCCGGTGCCGCGGGTCCCGGGAAACCCCGCACTTGTCCGCCATCAGCGCGAGCAGATCGCGGTGCCCCCACACCCACTCGGGGTCGAGCCCGAGCATCACCCGCGGATCCCGCGCCTCGAACAGGCGGTAACTCCGCAGACTCTCCTCACGGGAGGTCGCCACGGGCCCGGCAAGCCGAGCCGCCAACAGATGCGCACGCAGGGCGCCGACGCTCAACACCCTTGTGATGTTGCTGCATTGCCCCCACCCAAACCCCGAAAACCCCGAAACACCCCACAGTCGGAGTAACCCCGGCATCCGGATCCCACGGCTCGGTCGGCCAACTCAAGCCGCTGCGGCGACCGAGCAGCGGGGCCCGGGCCGGAACCCCGAGTCATCAACACCGACGCCCTCTCGCCCATCTCCCGCTCCCCCGCCCATCTCCCACCCACCCGCCCCCTCCGGGGGCGTCGGCCGCACGGGGCGCAGCCACCACCTTGGGCAATCTGCCGCCACCACGCCTCCCCACCCGCGACGGTCGGCCGCCGCCTTGGGCAATCTGCCGCCTAATGGGGTCTCCCCTGCTCGGAGCTTGTCGGAGAGCTTGGGGAAGGCAGGGTGGGCAAGGCGGCCCCCGGTGCCGCGCAACGAGGCGATGGGCCCGGCCCCGGCCGACGCGAGGTCCCCCGTTGCCGCGTAACGAAGACAGAGGCCCGGCCCCGTCCGGCTCAGGGCCCCCGGCGCCGCCCACCCATCACGGCAACAGCCCCCGCAGGGGATACGCCGACTTACGGGTCGCCAGGATCGCCTGGTCGAGCCGGTCCGCGGGGTCGTACCCCGCCTCCCACTCCCGGTACGACACGGGCCACCGCCCATCCGTCATCCGCTGCGGAGCCAACTGCCGCGTACGCGCGAACACTTCCTGCCGCCACCCGTCGGGAATCACCGACTCGGGCGCGATCTCCCGCCCCGCCGCGATCCCCACCAGATGCGTCCACGACCGCGGCACCACATCCACCACGGCGTAGCCACCCCCACCGAGCGCGACCCACTTCCCGTCCGCGTACTCGTGCGCCCACTCGTGACACGCCACCTGCACCGCCCGCTGCGCGTCCAGCGAAACCGCCAGATGCGCCAACGGATCCTCGAAGTGCGTATCGGCCCCGTGCTGCGTCACCAGCACCTGCGGCCGGAACTCCGCCAGCAGCTCCGGCACCACCGCATGCAGCGCCCGCAGCCACCCCGCGTCCCCGGTCCCCGCCGGCAGCGCCACATTCACTGCCGTCCCCTCGCCGGCCCCGTCGGCCCCCGTCTCCTCGGGCCACCCGGTCTGCGGGAACAACGTCCGCGGATGCTCGTGCAGCGAGATCGTCAGAACCCGCGGGTCCTCCCAGAACGCCGCCTGCACCCCGTCCCCGTGATGCACGTCCACATCCACGTACACGACCCGCTCGGCCCCGAGCTCCAGCAGCCGCGCGATCGCCAGCGCCGCGTCGTTGTAGACGCAGAACCCGGACGCCGCCCCCGGCATCGCATGGTGCAGGCCGCCCGAGAAGTTCACGGCGTGCAGCGCGTCCCCCCGCCACACGTTCTCCGCCGCCCCCACCGACTGCCCGGCGATCAGCGCGGACACCTCGTGCATCCCCGCGAAGGCCGGATCGTCCATGGTCCCGAGCCCGTACGCCGGATCGGCGGAATCCGGATCGGCCGAGGCCGCCTTGACCGCCTCCACGTAGTCCTCGCGATGCACGAGCCGCAGGGTCGATTCCCCCGCCGCCTTGGCCGCGACGACCTCCAGCTCCCGCTCAAGCCCGAACGCGTCCACGAGTCTCCGGGTCAGATCAAGCCTGACCGGATCCATCGGGTGTCCGGGCCCGAAGTCATACCCCGCTACCGCCGGGTCCCACATCAATTGCGCGCGGCCGCTCATGCCCGCCACCGTATCTGTCCCCCCGCTCCCGGAACGACGGGGCGTACACGAGCGTCAGCAGCACCAACACCATCGGCACGAGCATCGCCCCGCGATAGCTCCACGCATCCCCGATCGCCCCGACAAGCGGCGAACCGATCAAAAATCCCACGTAGTTGAAGATATTGAGCCGCGCGACCGCCGCATCCGAAGCGTTCGGAAACAGCCGCCCCGCCGCGGCGAAGGTCTGCGGCACGATCACGCACAACCCGAGCCCCAGCAACGTAAAGCCCAGCATCCCCACCCACGCCCCCGGCGCCACAGCCACCACACCGAACCCGCCGGCCGCCACAACAGCCCCCAGCCGCACCACGGCCACGGCCCCGAACCTCCGCACCCCCACATCCCCGACGGCCCGCCCCACCAGCGTCATCACCATGTAGACGTTGTACGGAACCGTGGACAGCTGCTCCGAACTCCCCAGCACGTCCTGGAGGTACTTGGCGCTCCAGTTCGAGACCGTCGAGTCCCCGATGTACGCGAAGGACATCACCAGGCACAGCGGCAACAACACCTTGAAGGCGACCCCACTGCCGCCCTGCCCCTGCTGCGCGCCGTCCGCCTCCGCCTCCTGCGCGACCGCCCGCCCGTCCACGTACCACCGGCTCGCCACGAGACAGAGCGGCAGCAGCACGCACACCACGGGCAGATACGACACGAACAGCGTCAGATCCCAGTGCGCCCCGGCCCACGCGAGCGAGGCCCCGACGATGCCGCCGAAGCTGTAGGCGGCGTGGAAGCCGAGCATGATGCTGCGCCCGTACGCCCGCTGCAGGCTGACCCCGAGCATGTTCATCGAGGCGTCGAGCGCCCCCACGGCCAGCCCGAACGCGGCGAGCGCGACGGCCACTTCGGCCATCGACTCCCCGGCCCCGACCCCGAGCAGCGCCAGGAGCACGACGGGCTGCGACCACCTCAGCACCCGGCTGGGCCGCACCTTCTTCACCAACTGCTCGGTGCCTACGCTCCCGACCCCGGCGAGGACCGGCACGGCGGCCAGGAACACGGGCAGCAGCGCGTCGGATATCCCGTACTGGTCCTGGATGGCGGGGATCCGGGTCACGAGGAGCGCGAAGGCGGCGCCCTGCGCGAAGAAGCTGAACCCCAGAGTCCCGCGGCCCCACCGCAGCCGCCCACCCGCCGTGCCGGCCGTCCCGGCTGTGCCATCGGTCATGGCGGCACAGCGTATGCCTCGGCCTTACCAGTGGGTAGATGGATCACGAAACCATGGGCCGACCGTGACCTCGGCGCCCTCAGCCGAGCAGCCGGGGCAACTCCCGCATGTCGCCGAAGAGTTCGTTCGCCCCGTCGAGCCGCTCGGCGGGCGTCATCGCGGTGAACCCGTACACATCCATCCCGGCGGCGACGGCGGCCTGCACACCGAGCGGACTGTCCTCGACGACCAGGCACTTCTCCGGCGGAACACCCATCCGCTCGGCGGCATACAGAAACAGGTCGGGCGCCGGCTTCCCCCGCCCCACATCCTGCGAGCTGAAGATCCGCTCGTCGCCGAACCATTTGTCGAGCCCGGTCTTCCGGTGCCCGACCCGAATCCGCTCATGGCTCCCGGAGGACGCGACGCAGTACGGCACCTCGTCGGCCGTCAGCTTCTCCAGCACCTCGACGATCCCGTCGACCGGCTCAAGCTCCCGCTCGAACGCCGCGAACACCCGCGCGTGGAAAGCATCGTCGAAATCCTCGGGAAGCCGCTTCCCGGTCCGCTCGAGCACCACATCGTGCACCCGGTGCATGGCGGCGCCCATGTAGTCCCGCAGCGATTCCTCGTACGTGGTCGGGTGTCCGAGCTCGGTGAGATATCCGGCCAGGAGCGTATTGGAGATCGGCTCACTGTCGACGAGTACGCCGTCGTTGTCGAAGATGACGAGGTCATAGCGCATACCCATGTATTCGACCCTACCTAAACGCAGAAAAGCCCGGACCGTATCCCGGTCCGGGCTTTTCTTCAAAAATAGTTCGGCGGCGTCCTACTCTCCCACAGGGTCCCCCCTGCAGTACCATCGGCGCTGTGAGGCTTAGCTTCCGGGTTCGGAATGTAACCGGGCGTTTCCCTCACGCTATGACCACCGAAACACTATGAAACTGTCAACCGGAGCCGTGGCACATGGCTACGACGGTTGTTCGTGGTTTCAGAACCAACACAGTGGACGCGAGCAACTGAGGACAAGCCCTCGGCCTATTAGTACCAGTCACCTCCACACCTTGCGGTGCTTCCAGATCTGGCCTATCAA